>CAZHMG010000056.1:0-1674 GCA_964533575.1 uncultured Thermoleophilia bacterium
GAAGAGGTTGAACTCCTGGAAGACCATGCCGCACTTCATGCGGATCTCGTGCACGGCCTTCCTGAAGGCGCTGCCGTGACTACCGCAGACGACGTGCACGCCGCCGATGCTTATTTCGCCCGACGTGGGGTCTTCAAGGAAATTGAGGCAGCGCAGGAACGTGCTCTTGCCTGATCCGGACGGGCCGATGAGAACGATAACCTCGCCACGGTAGACCTCGAGGTCGATGCCCCTGAGCACATGATTCCTGCCGAAGTACTTCTGCAGGTTCCGGACCTTGACCAGCAGCTCTCGGTCGCCTTCGGCGCCTGCGAGGTTTGATGGGTTCATCACCATCTCAGCGCGCCTGCTCCTTTTCTCTCGCCTTGTCGCGTGCCATGCGCGTCTCCAGTTTAGCCTGCCAGAAGCTGAAGAAGATGGTCAACGCCCAGTAGAAGGCCGCCGCCACGAGCAGGGTGCTGAAGAAGCTGAACGTCGCAGCGCCCGCGAGCTGCGAGCGGCGCAGCAGTTCCTGGACCGTGATGACCGACACCAGCGAGGTGTCCTTGATCAGCGCGATGAAGTCGTTGCCGACTGCCGGGATCACGATCTTGAAGGCTTGGGGCATAACCACACGCCGCTGCGTCTGCCAACCGCTCAGGCCGATTGCCCAGGCAGCCTCGTGCTGGCCCTTCGGAACGGCCTGGATCCCGGCGCGGAAGACCTCGGTAAGGTAGGCGCCGTAGTTCAACGAGAGGGCGGCCACGCCGCACCAGAACGCCGAGGGAGCGTACGTCTGTGGCAGCCCGACCTTGCCGAGCACCTCGGGGATCACTGAGTAGATGGCAACGATCTGCAGCAGCAGCGGCGTGCCACGGAAGAGCGAGGTGTAGAAGGTCGCCAGCCAGTAGGGGATTCGTCCCACCACCAAGCGAGCCATGTAGCCGTAGCTCCGGTAACGATCCCACGCCTGCTTGAAGCTCATCTTCCGCGAGAGCCGCCCAAGAGACCCGAGGAGGGCGAAAATCGAGGCGAAGAAGATGGAGATGACCGTGAGCTCCACCGTCACGATCGCTCCCTCGGCGATGTACCAGAACCAGTTGCGCATCACGTTGAAGTCGATCAGCGCTCCGGAGCCGGCCTCGCCGCTGGAGCCGAACGACCAGGAGTACTCGACCTGCGCACCAGTGGTCGCCACGAGCACGGTGCGGAACTCATAGTCGCCCTCAGGATAGGCCTCGTCCCACCTGAACTCGATCGACTCCGTCACTCTCGAGCCGGTGGGCAGTTGCCGGGGGGGCTTGCTGAGCTGCTGCTCCTTGCCGTTGACGTAGAGCTTGCAGGCGGCCGGGTCGATCGTCGCCCCGTTGGCGGTGTAGTTGACGATGACTTGCCGGCCGGTCCAGCCCCTGAGGCCCTTGGGATCCTTGGGATTGGGAATCGTGCCAGTGACCACGGGGATGCCCGATGGCGATCCCGTGGGTGACGGCGTGGCCGCGTCGGCGAACGGCGCTAGGAGAGCCACCGCGAGCACGAGGACGGTCACGAACAGCATGACTCGTGTGCACCAGCGTCTTGTCTGCACCGGACTGACCTCTCTGAGAGGTGACCACGGCGGGGGCCCGAGGATACTCCCGCCCCCCCCGCGGTGCAAAAAACAACCCCCCCCCCGCCCCCCCCCACCCCGGGCGGGGC
>CAZHMG010000056.1:1684-16165 GCA_964533575.1 uncultured Thermoleophilia bacterium
GGAGAACGGCCACAAACACAAGGCCTGGTGGCCACCGTGGTCTGGCCTGCCCCGGCCGCCCCTCTGTGGGAGGTCACCGGGGGGGGGGCTGAGGTATCCTCGGGCCCCCGCCGTGGTCAAGAGATCACCCCCGCCCACGCACTCGCAGGCCGGGGTCGGCTTGCGCTACTCTGCCTTCTGCGTCAGGTCGACGCCGGCGTACCAGGTCTCGCTCATGTCAGTGAGCGAGCCGTCCTCGTGCATCTGGGCGATAGCGTAATTGAGGAGGGCGAGCCAGTCTGCCTCACCCTTCTTGATCGCGAACGCCAGGTCCTCGTAGTAGAGGGGATCACCGGAGAGCTCGAACGGCTGGCCCTGCCTGATCGCCTCGATCGAGGTGGGAACGGCGGTGAAGGCGAAATCGATGCGGCCGTTGTCCTTGGCCAGGTCCGGGAACGCGTCCGCGTCCGTGGCGTAGATCACGGGCTTCGCCTCGCTGTTGTCCTGCAGCCACTTGACGTAGGTGGTGCCGGAGCCGACGCCGACCTTCTTGCCGGCGAGATCCTCGACGCCTGTGATCTGCATGCCGCCTTCCTTCACGAGGATGCCGGCCGGCGTGTAGTAGTACACGTCCGAGAAGTCGACCTTGGCCGCCCGCTCGGGCGTGACCGTCATCGAGCCGATCGAGACGTCGTAGCGATCCTGGTTGACGTCCGTGAGGATGGTGTCGAACGAGAGATCGGTGAACTTGACCTCGAGACCGAGGATCTCGCCGACCTTCTTGGCGACGTCGACGTCGAAGCCCACGAGCTCGCCGGTCGCTTCGTCGATCGAGCTCTGCGGCGGGTACTTGGGATCGTTGTTCACGGTCATCGTGCCCGCGTTGACGATCTCCAGCGCCTTGCCGGTCGGCTCTTGGCCGAGAATGGCGGCCGCACGCTCGGCCGCTGTCCCCTCGAGTGCGGCCGCGGCGCTGCTCTCTTCCGCAGCCGGGGTGTCGTCGTCTCCTCCGCATCCGGCGACGAACGCCATGAGAGCGAGGATCGCGACGAGCAGTGCGACCGTCACAATAGAAGTCTTGCCCTTACCCATACTGCATCCTTTCAGGCGATTTGGCGTCCTCGGCCGGAGCGGCAGATCAGGCCCCGAACCGCTTGCCTCATGATGGGCAACTGACGACGCTCCCGCAAACAGGGATATCCGCTTGCCTTTATACAGCACATGATCCAAAAGACAAGCATTGGCGGCTCGACCAGCGCCTCTCAGATCAGGGAGCTAGATCCTCGAAGCGAGCCAGCCGCCGCAGTTCGCCATCGACAGAAGGACTGAGCTCCGGCGGACGATGCTCCGTAAGGATCGTCCGAACTCGCTCCGTCGCGCGTCCAGAGCGGCCGTTCATGTGCGGCTCCGCCTGCTCCTCGCAGCGGCTCGTGCATCTCCGCCTGCCCTTCCGGTCGATCCCGGTCAGGTCCAGTCCCGCAGCGATCCTTCGCGATCGAGTCATGATCTCAGCGCCGAGGATCATCTCTTCGTAGCTGAAGATGCGTCCCCCGAACACCATGCCGACACCGGTCAACATGTCGACGCCGCAAGCCATGGAAAGGAAGGTGGTCGTCGTGTCGTCCAGAGCAGACTGCCATCCGGGCGTCTTCGCTCCGGATGAGTTCACGCCGCACTGGGTGGGCAAGCCATAGAAGGCGCCGACGTCCCCGACGGCCGCGCCCATGATCGTGTCCTCGGGAGCGCCACCGGTGAAGTCCCCCGTCCTCAGGTCCATGATGCTCGGAATGAAGCAGATGAAGACCGCGGCGCCGGGGCAAGCGGCTTGGATCGCGCAGACGCTGCTCAGCGCCTCGGAGAGAGCAATGACGAGCGAGCCTGCCATCGTTATCGGCGTCGTCGACCCCCCCATCGGCATCGTCACGAATCCCACGGGCACGCCGGCGGCCGCGAAGACCAGGCCGGCGTCGAGGGTGCCGGCATCGGTGCTCAATGGCGTGACGGTGCCCAGTAGCGCGCTGACCGGCGGTCTCCGACGCAGGGCGGCCTCGGAGCCGGCTAGCACTCGCGCCATCTCCACGGCCGCCTCCGCAAGATGTGGCTCCACGATCGTGACCGTCTGCACGTGCTTCCCCGTATTCGCAAGGGTCAGGTAGAGCTCGTGCAGCCCGCGCCATTCGACCGGGCTGTCCTGGGCGCTCACGGACGGCCAGCAGAAGTCCACTTCCGGCATGCCGTCCGCGACCCGCGCGACATCAGCCACGTCTCTTCCGAGAGTGATCCGCTTCGCGCCACTCTCGAAATCATAGATCTCGATACAGCAGCCGTCGGTCGTCAGCAAAGATCGCTCACCAGTCACGAGCGAAGGAAAGGCCCTGGCGCCCAGCGTGATGCGCCGCGGGGCGAGTGCGACCAAACGCCTCACCAGCTCGCGCTGGAACCTCACCACCCCGTCTTCGACTTGTGCTCCTGCAGCAGCCAGCGCCGCGCACGCCTTCTCTGAAGGGATGGAGATGCCGACTTGCTCCAGGACTTCGAGCGCGGCGTCATCCAACCTCACCAGATCTTCAGTCGACAGGAGCCTCAGTCGTCCCGCAGTTCCCATGCTGTGAGTCGAGAGCGTCGTCATTGGTCAAACAGTACAACACGCGGCCGGCACGCTCACCCGGTCACGAACTTGGCGGAGGCCGGGACTCTCGCTACGATGAGCGGATGATGAGTCGATGGCGACGGTCGGCGACGGACCAGCGAACGGCGTATTCGGCGGACGGGGACGCGCGGCGAGACTCGGTACGCGGGATCCGGATTCGCCGTTTGGGCGACATCCTGCTCATTGCTGGGGGCCTCGTCCTCGCGTATCCCCTGTGGTCGGCGGCCTATGCTCAGATGCAGCAGACGCGCCTCGACGCCGCATATACCGCCACGGCTGCCGCCTCAGTGCAGGGGAGTCCCGCTGCGTACCCTGAGGCATCCACGCCTGTTCCCGACAACGAGATGGTGCGACGTCTTGCCGTCATTCATAGCGGGAGGCTGAAGAGAGGTGATGCCATAGGCCGCCTGAAGATACCGGCCATCGCTCTCGACCATCTCGTCCAGGAAGGCCAGAGTGGTCCCGCCTCTCTCGACCCAGACAGCGATCGAGCGCTGTTGCGCAATGGACCTGTTCACTACGCGACCACACCTCTGCCGGGGGCGGGAGAGCCTTTCGCCGTGGCTGGTCACCGGACCACGTATGGCGCACCTTTCGCCAAGCTCGACAAGCTTCGGGCAGGCGACGCCATCCTGGTGGAGACACCGTACGCAGACTTCCACTATATCGTCGTGAAGAAGACTGTCGTGGAACCAGGGGACGTGAGCGTTCTCCTCGACCGTGGCTATGGTCTCGTCCTCACAACGTGCACTCCTCCCTACAGCGCCAGTCACCGGCTCGTCGTATGGGCGTCGCTCGAGTCATCAATCCCGCGTGGACAGCTGCAATCAGGCGGTCACTGATCCTGACTCGAGTAGGGGAAGGGCGGGCGCTCCACACCGCTTCCGTCCAGAAGCATCACGAGAAACTCATCACCCGCCTTGCTCTCAGGGTGACGTGGCGGCACGACGACAAGACCGTCGGCCTGGGACATCGAACGGAGAATCCCTGAGCCCTGCGGCCCCGTCGTCGAGAAGGTCCAGCCGCGACCGTGGCGAGCGAGCCGGCAGCGACGCAGTTCGAGTCGCTGCCGGCTCGCCTTCATCGGCTCCTCTGCCGCCGCGAAGACATACGGCCGGTACATGTCCAGGCGCCCCTGAAGGGCGAGCAGCGCTGGCCGGATGTACAGCTCGAAACACACCATGGCCGCCACAGGATTGCCGGGCACGCCGAAGACGAGCGTCCCCCTGCGCGTGCCGAAGGCCATGGGCTTGCCCGGCTTGATCGCGACGCCCCAGAATCTGCGCTCCACGCCCAGCTCGTCCTGAACCTGCTTGACGAAGTCGTAATCGCCGACGGAGACGCCGCCTGAGGTGATCACCACATCCTGGTTCAGGGCTCCCGCCATGAGCTGCTTCGTCTTCTCCTGATCGTCGGGGGCGATGCCCAGAAGGATGGGGTCCCCGCCGGCAGCCTGCACCTGCGCGTACGCGGTGAACGAATTCGAATTGCGGATCTGCCCCGGCGCGAGCGGCCGTCCGGGCGCGACGAGCTCGCTGCCGGTGGCGAGAATCGCGACGCGCGGCCGGCGGCCGACCGTGACGGACTGACGGCCGACAGATGCCAGCAGACCGATGTCCGCAGGACCCACAAGGGCGCCGTACTGAAGAATGACGTCGCCGGCGGCGACGTCCTCCCCGGCGTGACGGACGTTTGCGCCGAAGGGCACCCGCTTGCGCATCTTGACCTTGTCGCCGGCCTGCTCGGTACACTCCACCGGGACGACGGTGTCCACGCCTGGCGGCATCGGAGCACCCGTCATGATCCTCGCCGCCTCGCCCTCGCCGACCTCATGGCCGACCCAGCGGCCAGCGGGGATGTCGACCGTCACGCGAAACTCGTCCCAGCCGGCGCGCAACTCGGCCCCGCGAACAGCGAAGCCGTCCATTGCCGAGTTGTCGAAGGCCGGCACGTCCTCCGGCGACACGACGGGCGCGCCGCAGGCGCGCCCGAGCGACTCCAGCAGTGGCACCTCTTCGGTCGGAAGCGGGGTAACCGTGCCCAGCACGGAGTCGATCGCCTCATGGATGTCAATCACCTGCGTCCCCCAGTGAAGTCATTTCTGCCTACGCATCTTAGTAAACTCGCCGGCTCATCGGACCGATTTCGATGCAAGAAAGCGGCGGAAGGAGCGGGGCCTTGAACACACAGGAGCAGCGTGGTTCGACTCGACATGACCCTGCCGGCCTGCGGGCCTGTCGGTTGACTGCTCTCAAGGATCTCGTGGGGAAGTCAGTCTACGATGTCCCGTCCAAGGACGTCGCTGCCAGCATCATACGCGACGCCTTCATCATCGCCGCCCCCGAACCAGAGACACCGTCCGAACAGCCACAAGACCAAACGCCGCACCCAGAGCATTGACGATGACGTCGGCCGCCTGACAATCACGGTAGGGAAGAAGCGCCTGCACGAGCTCGATGCCCGCGCCCAGGCCGACTGACAGGACCAAGGCGGACACGAACACCATCGTCTCGCGCGAATCACTCGTTCCGCCCAGCGCAAGACTCAGCAGAGACCCCAGGATGGCGTACTCGGCGAAGTGTCCGGCCATGGTCAGCGTCCCCTCTCGCTCCGGGCTGATCGCATCGACCATCTCCTGGGTGGGCATGACCCCGAAGATGATGATGACGAACGCCCAGGCGACGGCTGCGGTCAACCACGCACGCGACGCGGTTAGGCGGATGTCACGCACGTTGTCGTTCCCCGAACGCCTCATCCCCTGAGGCGACGAGAACGGCCACCGTCCCTTCGTGAACCGTCACCATCGGCCGGGCACTCGCGACCTCGTTCCCAAGGCCGAGGCACGTGTCCCATGGGAGCCTGGCCCGCACCAGCGGGTACTCCAGCCCCTTGAGCGTCACGACCGCGTCACCGCCGAGTGCGACCAGCGACACGCGCGTCGGCGCGGCTGAGTCCAGGCTGCGCTCATCTGGAGCGACGAGCACCTTGACGACCAACCGGGGGGAGATCAGATACGCCTCGACGCCAGCTGCCGCAAGACGCCGCAGGATGGCGACATGGCCCAGCGTATGATCGAGCGCCCCAAGGGCACCGGCGAGAACCAAGCGATGTGCGCCCCGCCGTACAGCCTCGGCGACGGCCAGTTCGCCGTCCGTGACGTCTTTGCGAACGGGGAAGCGCATGACTTCGACGTCCCCCGCCAGCAGCCGCTCGAGCGCGTCCTCAGGGAGCGAATCGAGGTCGCCGACGACGACGTCCGGAAGGATGCCGTGCGCCAGAAGGAAGGAGGCCGCACCGTCTGCGGCGACGACGAGATCCGCGCCGCGCGCTCGCGTGAGGTAGTAGCCGACATCCTCGTACGCGCCGTCAAGAAAGACCGCGGCCTCACCGAGCTTCCCGGTGGCGGTTCTGCTCATGTCACCCGTGGTTGGCCTCTGCCCGGGAATGCAGCATCGTACGCCTTCAGCATAGGCCAGAGCAGCAGCACGGTCAGCACTCCCTCCGGAACGAGATAGAGAAGGTTGTACGTCAGAGCGTACAACCAGGGCGCCTCCCAGGATGGAGCATACTCGGCGAAGAAGACCAACCCGGCCACAAAGTGGAAGACGAGCCTGCCGCAGATCGCGAGACTGACGGCCAGCACCAGCGTTCGCCAACCGGAGACCAGCACGAGGCCGGCCAGCGCTAAGCTCATGAAAGCCAAGGGATAGTCGAGCGCGGCCTGCAGCGGGTGATACACGAACGCTCCCGGCAGCAGGAGTTGCAGCAAACCGTAAAGCACACCGGCCACCAGCGCCGGAACGACGCCCCGGCGCACGGCGATGAAGATGACAGGCAGCAACTCAAGGCTCACGGATCCGCCCTGCGGCATCATGAAGAGTCGCACTTGGCCAAGGACGGCGGCGAGGGCGATCGCAATGCCGATCTCGGCCAGCGTCTGGACACCCCAGACGGCTGGATTCAGGTTCAGCCTCGCTCTCGTGTCCGTTGCCGCGGTCGGCAGCGAGGAGGGGGGCGGTGTGAAAGTCATGAGATCTCTCCCTTCGCTGGCATTACCCAGCAGCGCCCAACGGCGCCGCCACCATACGGTGGTCAGGTACAAACGCGTCGGCGCTAGGAAGCGCCTTCTCAGCCCCTCCAACAGGAGCTCCGCAGGACCTCATCAGTATAGCGCAAGCAAGCGGTACCTCGGAGATGTTTCAAGAAGCTCCTTCACCATTCACACCGGCCTGTGGAAAGTGTGGAGAAGAACCTTTTGCCGTGCTTTCAGGCTCACAACCGACGTGGATAAGGCGTTGACGATGAAAAACTTCCCAGACCGCCCTTGCAGTGCGTCTCCAGCGCGATGAAATTGATCCAAGCAGGGGTTTTCCCTGATGTGGCCGGGGTTGACAGGAGACCCTCCGGTAGGCATTCCGCTCCTCATTCCCGGTGGGGGAGGCGAGAACGCCCCCGCCACTTCTGAAACCTCCTTCTCCACAGGCCGTGCATTCCGTGAGTGCAGAGGGGCGTCTGACGGGATTCTCTCCACATTTCGTGAACACCCTGTGGATAAGATCGCTGTTCTCCCTGCAAAATAGCATTTCTCCGGCTTCAAAGAACATTTTCGCCGCAGCCGAACCCTCTGCTATACTCGCCCCCCCTATGGAGTCCTTTCTCGACAGGCTGCTTGCCGATGGGGAGGCCCTCGTCAAGCAGCCGGCCAAGCCGGCTGACGAGGCGGCCGCCCTCACCCCCGACGCGCAACAGAGCGCGCCTGCCGCGCGTGGGGTCCTCCCAGATACTCCCCTGGGCCCGGAAGCTCCTCGCATCGCCATCTACGACGCTCTCACGTCGCCGCCGCGCGTGGTGGTTGTGGAGGAGAAGGATCTACCCGCCCTGATCGCTTCGCTTGCGGAGAAGACGTACAGCCACTGCAGGGAGCAGGGCGGACAGGTGCCGTACACCGTCATCCAGGAACTCATGGAGAACCTTCTTCACGCCTACTTCAAAGACGTCATCATCACGATCCTCGACAACGGACAGACCATTCGCATCGCCGATCACGGGCCCGGGGTGGATGACAAGGAACGAGCCTTCCTGCCGGGCTTCAGCACCGCCACAGGTCTCCACCGGCAGCTCATCCGCGGCGTCGGTTCCGGGCTGCCGGTGGCCCGCGAATCCCTCGAATTCCTGCGGGGCGTGCTCACCGTGGAAGACAATCTCGGGGGAGGCGCCGTCTTCACAATCAAGATGCCGCCACACGCTGCCGAACCGGCGGCGAAGACCACACCCAAAGTGAAGCTCAGCACGCGGCAGACCAAAGTCCTTGTCCTACTCATGGAGCTCGGTGCTGCCGGCCCGACCGCCATCGCCCGTGAGCTCGGCGTCGCCCCCGCAACGGCGTTTCGAGAACTCGTTATACTGCAGGATATGGGGCTGATTCACGCGCGGGGTGACGGTAAGCGCATCCTCGCGGAACAGGGGCTTCACCTTCTGGAGAGCATCCTCTGACCTAAGCCCGATCCAGGGCGTCGGATCCAAACCTGACGTCTCGGGGAGCTTCGAGGCGATCATGGACGATCAACTGATACTTATCTGGGATGAGGCGAAAGGGCATCTTCGCGGACGCCTGAATGATTCCGCCTTCCGTTTCTGGTTCGACCGAACGCTGCCGATCGGCTTCGCCGACGGCGCGTTCGTCGTGGGGGTCCCCAACGACTTCGCCCGCGACTGGATCGAGAAGCGCTTCAGCGGCATCGTTTCGGAAGCGTTGAGCGAGGTCTTGGGAGACGCGGTCGTCCTGCGCCTCGTCGTCGACAATCGTGCCGCGGCTCTGCCTTCCGAGCCGCCGGCGGATGATAAGCCGGCGCAGCCAGCAGAGAGCGAACCGACTCCAAGGATCCGACCCTCCCCCTCCGGACAACGCCGACCGCAGAGCACTGCCGACCTTAATCCACGATACGTCTTCGACCGCTTCGTGGAGGGCCCGCACAATCAGTATGCCGCGGCGGTAGCGCGGAGCGTCGCCGAATCGCCGGCAACCGCCTACAACCCTGTCTTCATGTACGCGGATACTGGGCTGGGCAAGACTCATCTGATCCAAGCCATCGCCCATGCCACTCTGGAACAGCACCCGGATCTGCAGGTCAAGTACGTGACCGTCGAGCGCTTCACTGACGATTTCATCAATGCCGTCACGGACAAGAACAGGATCGAAGGCTTCAAGCAGGCCTACCGGCAGAATGACGTGCTGCTCATCGACGACGTGCAATTCCTGGTCGAGAAGCAGCAGACGCAGGTCGAGTTCTTCCATACGTTCAACGCGCTGTACGAGGCCGGCAAACAGATAGTCATCACTTCGGACCGGCCTCCGCGAGAGCTGGAGGAGCTGGATGAGCGCCTGCGCTCCCGCTTCGGACAGGGCGTCGTCGTGGACATCAGCCGCCCGGACCTCGAGACTCGCATCGCGATTTTGCGCAAACAGGTCAAGTGGGAAGGCTTCGAGATCCGCGATCCCGAGGTGCTCGAGTGGATCGCATCCCGGGTGACGACAAATATTCGTGAGCTATACGGAGCACTCACGCGCGTCGTCAGCTTCGCCTCCTTCCGTGATGTCGCCGTAACACTCGACGTCACGAAGGAGGCCCTGCGCGACATCGTCCCCCAGGCGTACCAGCAAGCGATCACCGTCGAGATGATCCAGGCTGAGGTGGCCAAGCAGTTCGGCCTGCACGTCAACGACCTGCGCGGCAATCGACGCACCCAGGATGTCGCCTACGCGCGCCAGATCGCCATGTACCTGGCGAGAGACCTCACGGAAACGTCGCTCCCGCAAATCGGGTCGCGCTTCGGCGGACGTCACCACACGACCGTGATCTACGCGGTCGATAAGGTCGAGCGCCAACTGAAGGACGGCCACGACACGCAACTCCAGGATTTGATCGCCCTCATCACGACTCGCCTGAGAACGTCGCGCTGAGCCAAGTCGCGCCGAGTGGTGCCACGATTCCGCTCATCCTCAGACCCTTGTGGACAACCATCGTGAGGGCGTGGAAATCATCGTCGTGGCGCCGTGATAATCCGGTATGCTAGGCAGGCGGGACGCCAGCCTGCGGAGAACGCAGCGTCCGGAGCCAGTTCTCCACACCTGAGTGCAGAGGTTCCTGAGCCGCAGATGCAGCGGGAAAAGACGTTCTCCGCATTGTCAACAGGCGTTATGACGACGATGAAGAGTTACTTATCTCTTTCTTGTCCATAAGGAGTCGCGATGAAGTTCACGTGTGATCGCTCCCTGCTCGTCGACAAACTGGCGATCCTCGCGCGGGGCGTGTCCACACGCAGCGCCCTCCCCGTCCTGTCAGGCATCCTGCTGAGGGCTGGTGAGGGACGGTTGGACCTCTACGCGACCGATATGGAACTCTCGGTCAAAGCGAATCTCGCCGTCGATGTGGAGCGGGAGGGGGAGCTCGTGATTCCCGCGCGGCTCTTCTCGGATATCGTCCGTAACATGCCCGACGATAACGTCGTGGTGGAGGCTGGGGAGACGGTCTTGAAAGTCCGCGCCGGCAGGGCGGAATTCGCCCTGAACGCATGGCCAGCCGGCGATTTTCCGCACACATCGTCGTTCGACATGACAGGCTTCTTCACGGTGGGACGCGAGCCTTTCACCGAGACGCTCGGCAAGGTGGGGCGAGCTGCCTCGCACGATGAGACGCGCCCGATCCTCACTGGCGTCCTCATGACGATTCTTGGCGACACTCTCAAGATGGTTGCGACAGACAGCTATAGGTTGGCGGTCAAGGAGACCAAGCTCGGTCACTCCCTCAGTGAGGAGGTCCAGGCGATCGTTCCGGTGAAGGCGCTGCACGAAGTGTCGCGCCTCGCCACCGCCATGGGACCCGGTGAGGTAGAGGTAGCCATCACTGAGAATCAGGCGCTGTTTCGTCTGAGCGGCTCAGGTGGCGACGTCTGGATTGCCTCGCGTCTCATCGACGGGCAGTTCCCGAACTACCGACAGCTCATTCCCGATACGTTCGATCGAGAGCTGACCCTGCCGCGGGACGCCTTCATGGCGGCTGCCAGGCGAGTGAGCCTGTTGGCGCAGAAGAGCATACCTCTGCGCTTGTCGTTCAGCGAGGGAACGCTCACGATGAAGGCGCTCACACAGGACGTCGGTCAGGCGGAGGAAATGCTCGACGTCGCCTACTCGGGGGAACCGTTCGAGATCGGCTTCAGCCCGGCCTATCTCATCGAGGGCATCGATGCGGTCGACGACGCCGCGGTCAGGATGAGGTTCACCACTCCCCTGCGCCCTGGTCTGATCGACGGCGGAGGGAGTGATTTCGTGTACCTCATCATGCCGATCAGGCTCAACAACTGAGCGACATCGCCGTCAGAGGCCCGCTGTCTCTGGGCTCCTTCGTGAAACTGACCGGCCTTGCCGTCACCGGGGGACATGCAAAGATCCTCATCCAAGATGGGGATGTGAAAGTGAACGGTCACGTCGAGACCCGGCGCGGTCGGGTCCTGCGGGACGGCGACATCGTTGACGTGAGCGGTGTGGAGTTGCGCGTGTGTATGTCGCAGGAGTGAGACTGGTCAACTTCCGCTCCTACTGCGATTCCTCGACGGCATTCGGACCGGGATTGAACGTAGTCGTTGGAGCGAACGCGACCGGGAAGACGAACCTGCTCGAGGGTGCGTGGTTTGCGCTGCGAGGAGCTTCGCCGCGAACGCGACGAGAAGAGAAACTCGTTCGCTGGGGCGCGCGGTTCGCGAGGGTCGAGGTGACGTTGAGGACCGCTGCCGGAACGCCAGTCCGTGTTGAACTCGGCTACGCTCCGCGCGAAGGCAAAAGGATGCGCTGGGCCGGTGCAGACGTGACGTCCCTCGATGCTTTGCGCCGGCGCAGCCAAGTGGGCATCTTCGTGCCGGAGAGTTTGCTGCTCGTCAAGGGCAGCCCAGCTCGCCGCAGGGCCCATCTGGACACCTTCGCTGCCGCATTGGACAGGCAGTATGCGGCAGCGATTCACGACGTTCACGAGGCTCTCCGGCAGCGAAACGCGCAGCTCGCCGCGGTCAGGGCGGGCGCTTCGGAGCGGACGCTGGACGCGTGGGATGTTCAGTTTGCCCGTGCCGCCATGGAGCTGGGCCGCCGGCGTCGCGATCTCGTCGCCGAGCTCGGTCAGCGATTCACGGCAACCGCCTCCCAACTCTCGCCGAAGGGCGAAACCTATGCTGTGCAGCTTGTGACACAGCTGGAGAACGTCGGCTTCGAGTCGAGCCGGCTGGTTGAGGAGTTGCGCCGGCGGAGAGCGGGAGAGATTTCTCGCGGCCTGTCCCTGTTCGGTCCGCACCGCGACGACCTCCGCTTCGTCGAGGTTACGAGGGGGACGGAAGGTGAACCTGTCTCAAGTACGCACGGTCAGGTTTGCCCTCCGGTTGAAGCTCCGGCCGGCGGCCGGGATCTTCGGCTTTTCGGCTCACAGGGCGAGCAGCGGCTCGCGGTTCTCGCCCTCCTGCTCTCCGAGCAGGAATTGGCTGCCGGGCGCGTGGGTGAGGCGGGAACACTCTTCCTCGACGATGTCATGAGCGAGCTTGATGATACAAGGCGCAGGCTCCTCGTCCAGAGGCTGTCAGCGCAGGGACAGGCGATCATCACCACCACGAACCGGCACTACTTCACAGAGGAAGAACTGTCGCGAGCTACTGTGATCGAACTTCCCTTGACTGGAGCGTCGAGCCTCGAGCCACCGATCGACTCCGATATGACGGAACCCTTCGAACCCTCGTCACCCGGGATCGATTCACTGTGAGTACGGGAAACCCGGGGTGTGGACGCCGCGACCTGCCCAAACCACTCCGCGATGTGCTGAACCCAGCCGTGCAGCAGCTTGTGTCGAGCGACCAGGCCCGCGCCTTCGCAGCCTGGACCCAAGCGGCCGGTGCCGCGGTGGCCGCCGCGGCTCGACCCAACGGCCTCTTCAATGGTGTCCTGACGGTTGAGTGCCCATCCTCGATTTGGGCGAATGAGCTGACGTACCTCGGCGGGCAGATCCTGGACCGTATGAACGAGCTCGTGCCTGGACAGCCGGTGAGACGTCTGCGCTTCGTCGTTGCGCGGCCGGCTCGTTCGTTTTCGGACGAGGCGCCGGCAGCAAGGGGAGTGCGTGAGGCTAATCCTCGCCTGACGCCCGTCGCACTCACGGAGGCGCACAGCGCTGCGAGCGGTATTCGCGACGATCGGTTGAGAGACGCGATCGAAACCGCCCTGCGAGCCGCATCCGGACAGTCCTGAGAGCCCAGCGCCAACTGTTCCGTTCGGCGCTGACGAAGCAACGAAAAGACGGGCTTTTGCAGGACTTTTATCTGGATGAGTTGTTCGCTTCGAAGGCCCACATCTGGTATACTTCATGAAAGTCGCCAGACTCCCTTTCGGTCCCCAGGTGGCCACTTCCGCAGATGTGAGGCTCGGTGAAGCAACCGCATTACGATGCTCAAGATATTCAGGTGCTCGAAGGTCTCGAGCCGGTACGCGAGAGACCAGGCATGTACATCGGCTCGACCGGCCCACGCGGTCTTCACCATCTCGTCTATGAAGTAGTCGACAACTCGGTTGATGAAGCGCTGGCCGGGCATTGCGACCGCATCACCGTCACCCTCAATCCCGACAACTCGGTGACCGTGGTCGATAACGGCCGCGGGATCCCAGTCGGGATCATGGAGAAGTACGGCAAACCCGCCGCCGAGATCGTACTCACGATGCTGCATGCGGGCGGCAAGTTCGGGGGCGCCGGCTACAAGGTGTCCGGGGGCCTGCATGGCGTCGGCGTCTCCGTCGTCAACGCGCTGTCGGAGTGGCTCGAACTCAATATCTCCTGCGACGGCTACCGATGGCATGAGCGCTTCGAGCGCGGTGCGCCGGTTGGAACTCTGGAGAAGCAGGCTGAGCTCCAGCCCGGCGAGTCCACGGGTACCAGCGTGTCCTTCCTGGCCGACTCAGACATCTTCGAGGAGGTCGAGTACGACTTCCGAGTGCTCGCCCAGCGCCTGCGCGAGACTGCCTTCCTCACTCGCGGGCTGCGCATCGAACTGAATGACGAGCGCGCTGAAGGAGAGAACCTCGTCTTCCAGTACGACGGCGGCATCACGGACTTCGTCGCATACATCAATCGCGAGAAGGATGCGATCCACCGCAGCATCGTCTACTTCGAAAACGAGACGGTCGACGGCGCTGTCGAGGTCGCGATGCAGTGGAACTCGTCGTACAACGAGTCCATCTTCACCTTCGCGAACAACATCAACACGACGGAGGGCGGCTCCCATCTCTCGGGCTTCCGCAGCGCTCTCACGAGAACGGTCAACGACTACGCACGGCAGAAGAACCTCCTGAAGGACAAGGAGGAGAACCTGTCCGGCGAGGATGTTCGCGAGGGGCTCACGGCGCTCATCTCGGTGAAGTTGAGGAACCCCCAGTTCGAGGGGCAGACCAAGACGAAGCTGGGCAACACCGAGATCCGTAGTCTCGTCGAAGTCAGCGTGAACGCCAGACTGGCGGAGTTTCTCGAGGAGAATCCGAGCGAAGCGCGCCAGATCGTCGAGAAGGCGATCAATGCCGCCAGGGCTCGCAACGCCGCCCGCAAGGCGCGGGACCTTACGCGACGCAAGGGTCTTCTCGAGGGCAGCACGCTGCCGGGAAAGCTGTCCGACTGCTCCATCAAGGACCCGGCGCTGAGCGAAATGTATCTTGTTGAGGGAGACTCGGCCGGCGGTTCGGCCAAGCAGGCTCGGGACAGGAGCTTCCAGGCCATCCTGCCGCTACGCGGGAGGATCCTCAATGTGGAGAAGGCACGCATCGACCAGATGCTCGC
>CAZHMG010000057.1:0-15604 GCA_964533575.1 uncultured Thermoleophilia bacterium
GGGGCCGCGAGGGGCGTTCCGCTCCGCGCGGCCGCGGGGCTCGGGCGCGATTTCCTGACCGGGTCGCCGGACGAGGCTTGGTTCGCCACCGTCGAGGAGTGTCTCTCGACGCTGTCCCAGACCGTTCCGTCGGGCAGCGCCGTCCTCGTCAAGGCCTCACGCATGCTGCGCCTCGAGCGCGTCGCCCAAGCGCTGCAGGAGCGTGCCGATGCTTAGGGCCATGGGCGCCAGCGTGCTGGCCATGGTGCTCATGCTCGTCATCGGTCCGCCCTTCATCCGCTGGCTGCGGCACAACGAGTTCGGCCAGAACATCCGCGAGGAGGGACCCGAAGGGCACAAGACGAAGGAGGGGACGCCCACCATGGGCGGCCTCGCCATCTGGATCGCCGTCCTCATTCCCTTCCTCGTCTTCAGCAGGCTCTCCGTCGCTTCGATCACGGTGCTCATCGCCGCTTTCGGCAACGCGCTCATCGGCTTTGCCGACGACTGGACGAAGATCGCGCGGAAGCGCTCGCTGGGGTTGTCCGCGCGCCTCAAGCTCTTCCTGCAGCTGCTCCTGGCGCTCCTCGTCGGTTTCATTGCCCTGCGGTTCGCCGGGCTGGACACGAGCGTCGACGTCCCGTTCACCGATTACCGGCTCGAGCTCGGCATCGTCGGTTTCTACGCTCTCGTCTTCCTCACCATCGCAGGTTTCTCCAACGCCGTGAACCTCACGGACGGTCTCGACGGCCTGGCGGCCGGCGCTTCAGCCATTGTGCTCGTGGCCATGGCAGGCATCGCCTTCATCATCGGGCGCAACGCCAACGATCCGGGAATCACCGACCTGATGGTGGTCGCCGGCTGCGTCGGCGGCGCCTGTCTGGGGTTCCTCTGGTACAACACCTTTCCCGCCGACGTGTTCATGGGCGACACCGGCTCACTCGGCCTCGGCGGCGCCGTGGCCGGCATTGCCGTGCTGACGGGTACAGAGCTGGTGCTGCTGATCATCGGCGGCCTGTTCGTCATCGAGGCCGCCTCGGTCACGCTCCAGGTTCTCTCCTTCAAGCTCTTCCATCGCCGCGTCTTGCTGATGGCGCCGCTGCATCACCACTTCGAGCTCAAGGCATGGTCTGAAACGAAGATAATAGTACGATTTTGGATCATCGCCGCGATCTTCGCGGGTGCAGGCTTCGCCGCCTACTACGCGACCTTCTGAGGGGAGAGGGATGGAGCTGCAGGACATCCGTTCGCTCGCCGTGCTCGGGTTGAACCGCAGCGGCAGGCCGGCCGCGCTGCTCGCGCGGCGCCGTCTGCCGGCGATCAGTATCGCCGGGCTTGACGAGGGCGCTGAGCTCCCCGGCGACACGTTCGCCGTCCTGGCAGAGGCCGGCATCGAGGTGCGTCTCGGCGCCGCCGCCTCGCTGCCTGCCGACGTGGACGTGCTCGTCAAGAGCCCCGGCGTCCCCAACTCGAGCACTGTCATGCGGGCGGCCTTGAGCCGGGGCGTTGCGGTGTGGAGCGAGGTCGAGTTCGCCACGCGCTTCCTGCCCAATCAGCTCATCGGCATCACCGGGACCAACGGCAAGACGACGACCACGGAGCTGACCGGCGCGATGCTTCGCGACGCCGGCCTGCCGGTGGCCGTCGGCGGCAACGTCGGCAACGCCCTGAGCGAGATGCCGGATGTGGTGGGCCCTGAGGCGGCCATCGTCGCCGAGCTCTCGTCCTTCCAGCTCGAACACATCGAGCGATTTCGCGCTCACGTCGCTGTTCTGCTCAACCTGACCGAGGATCACGTCGACCGTCACGGGACCTACCGGGCATACGTGGATGCCAAATTGCGTGTGTTCGAGAATCAGACTGCGGACGACTTGGCGGTACTGAACGCCGACGATCCGGGAACGCTCGAGATGGAGCCGGCATTTCGGACTTTGGGCGCCGCCAGACGAGCTTGGTTCTCGGCGGCTCCAAGGGCTGAGGCGCCCGGGCTGGCGGCAGGCGTACGCGAAGATCTCACCCTCTGGCTGGAGCACGACGGCGCGCACGTTCCTCTCTGTTCGGCGCGGGAGCTGGCGCTGCGGGGCAGCCACAACCTGCAGAATTCGCTGGCAGCGGCGGTGGCGGCGACGGCCGCCGGCGTGCCGCCGCCGGCCGTCGCCGTGACGCTCCGCACCTTCAAAGGTGTGCCCCATCGTCTCCAGATCGCGGGCGTGGTGGCCGGCGTCACGTACGTGAACGATTCGAAGGCCACCAATGTCGACGCGACCCTGAAGGCCCTCACCGCCTACAGCGGCTCTGTCCATCTCATTCTCGGCGGCTTCGACAAGGGCGCCGACTACGACGGGCTGGCGGCGGCGACGGAGGGGAAGGTCAGCGAGGTCCTGCTGATCGGCGCGACGGCCGAGAAGCTTGAGGCGTCGTTCGCCGCCCGGCGCGCTCTGCGCGGATCTGCGGCGACGCGCGCCGTCGTCTGCGGCAGGCTCGAGGCGGCCGTTCTGGCCGCCGCCCGCGCCGCGCGGCCCGGCGACATCGTTCTTCTCAGCCCAGCCTGTGCGAGCTGGGATCAATATAGGGATTACGTGGAGCGGGGCGAACACTTCCTGCAGGTGGTGAACGAGCTGTCGGGAGCTGGCGCGGAGTGAAGTCGAGAGGCAGGGGCGCGAAGAGCGTTCAGTTGGATCACCGCGTCTGGATCGACGAAGCGGCAGCTCACGCGACGACCCGCGTCGAGCCGACGGGCGAGCGGGTGGACCCGCGTCGCGGTGCGACTCAGCCCGGCGAACGTCGCTCCGGGAAGGCACCCATTCGTCGCTCAGGCCAGACGTCCTCCGATCGCCGCGATACGCCCAACGCCGACCGTCGCTCCGGCCAGACATCCGATCGCCGCGCGAGTCAATCCTCCGATCGCCGCCCCCGGCAGCAAGCTCAGGAACATCGGGGAGCCGGCGGGGGAGACCGTCGCGCCTCCGGCGCATCCGCCGGCAACGGGCCTCGGCCAGACGAACGGCGTCACGAGGCGCGACGGGCGGGGACCCAGGAACGTCGCGCCACCGCGGACCGTCGCGGCTCTGCCGTTCGCGCGCCGGACGTCGCGCAGCGTACGGCGGCGTCGCCATCGTCCCGCACGCGCGTCGAGGAGGTCCGCCGTGCGGCAGGAACGCTCGCTCCCGGCGTCGTCGAGCGGCGTGCGCTGCTCGTCGTGACGACGCTGCTGTTCCTCTACGGTCTCGTCATGGCCTACAGCGCCTCATCGGCGCAGGGCTTCTTCCAGCATGGGTCCACCTTCCACTTCGTCGGGCGGCAGATCGTCTTCGCCGGGCTCGGCCTCGCCGCCATGTGGATGCTCTCCCATGTCGATTACGCCTGGTACCGGCGGCTGGCGTTCCCTCTCGCCGGCGCTGCCCTGGCCGCGCTGGTGCTCGTGCTCGTCCCCGGTATCGGGATTGTCGTCAACGGCGCCCGGCGGTGGATCATGATCGGCGGCCAGAGTTTCCAGCCCAGCGAGCTGGCCAAGGTCGCATCGGTGATTCTCGTTGCGGCGCTGATTGTGCGGTATCGCCTGGACATAACCCGGTTTCGTCACCTGCTGCTTCTGGCTGCCGCCGGAATCATCCCGGCCGCGGGCCTCATCATGCTCCAGCCTGACCTGGGCAGCACCTTGGTGCTCACATTCGCCGTCTTCACGGTGCTGGTCGCAGGCGGAGCGCGGCTGCGGCACCTCGCCGCCCTCGTCTTCAGCGGTGTCGCCGCGGTGCTTGTCCTCATCGTCATTGAGCCCTACCGTCTGGAACGCATGCGCACGTTCCTCGATCCCTGGCAGGACGCCTCAGGCGCGGGGTTCCAGGCGACGCAGTCACTGATCTCGGTCGCCTCAGGAGGCTTCTTCGGCGTCGGTCTCGGCAACTCCGTTCAGAAGTTCGGCTTTCTCCCGGAGCAGGGCACCGACATGATCGTCGGCATCATCGGCGAGGAGTTGGGGCTGGTGGGCCTCCTCGCCCTCCTCGCCCTCTACGTCGCGCTCGCTTGGTGCTGCTTCCGTATCGCGATCACGTGCAAGGACCGGTTCGGTAAACTGCTGGCCACCGGCATCACCGCGATCATCATCGGACAGGCATGCATCAACATCGGTGCTGCGTTAGGCGCCCTGCCGCTGACGGGCGTCCCGCTGCCGCTGGTCTCATTGGGCGGCACCAGTCTCGTCGTCGTCCTTGCAGGTCTGGGCGTCCTGCTCAACATCGCCACGAATCGAAGGAGCTTCATTGCCGTCAGCCCTCAACGGAGCGTGCGTGCTGCTGGCCGCGGGAGGGACGGGCGGTCACCTGCAGCCGGTCCTGGCCGTCGCGTCTGAGGCAGCGGCGCGCGGCGCGCGCATCGTCGTCGTGACGACGCCGTCGCAGGTCGAGCACATCCCCTCAGAATATGTGACGCATGCGCTCGAGCTGCGGGGCTTCACGCGGGGATTCGTTCCGCGCGACTACCTGAGGACGTTCGAGCTGCTGGCCCTCGCGACGCCCCGAGTCCTTCGCATCCTGCATGACGAGCGCCCTGCCGTGGCCGTTGGCGGCGGCGGCTTCGCGAGCGGGCCTGTCATCGCCCTTGCGGCCCTCCGCGGCGTGCCCGCGCTGGCGCTGGAGGCGGACGCTCACTTCGGCGTCGCCAACACCCTGCTGAAACCGTTCGTCAAGCGCGTCTGTCTGAGCTTTCCCATCACCGGACTGCGCCCACCGAAGTACGTCGTCACCGGGCGCCCACTGACGCGAGGGCAGACGGACGCCACCGCGGACGAGGGGCGCCGGGAGTTCGGCCTGCAGCCCGGCTCCCAGGTCGTGCTCGCCTTTGGAGGCAGTCAGGGCGCGCAGAGCATCAATCGCGCCTGTGTGGAGGCGTTTGGGGGCCGGACTCTCCCGTTCGACGTGATCCATGTCTGTGGTCCACGGAATCATGCCGGGGTCCGCGCCGCCCTTGAGGAGAGGGGCGAGCGGTTTGAGCGGTACCACCTGCTGCCCTACACTTCCCGACTGGCGGCGGCGATGGCGGCCGCCTCGCTGGTGATCGCAAGAGCGGGCGGTTCAGTCGCGGAGCTCGCGGCCTTGGGAAAGCCGGCCATCCTGGTGCCCTACCCGCACGCGACAGGCGACCATCAGCGCAAGAATGCCGAGTGGATGACGAAGGGCGGCGCCGCGCTGACGGTCGACGATGCGGTGTTCACCGGCCCGCTGTTGGAGCGGCTGGTCGCACAGCTGCTCAGCGATCCTGCCCGGTTGTCCGCGATGGCGGCCGCGAGCTCGGCGCTCGGACGGCCGCACGCGGCCCGCCGCGTGGTTGACGAGATGGAGCGAGTCCTCGAAAGGTGAACCGTGATGATGCGTGACGATGTCATGAGAGATTTTCCGCAGCCGGTCCATTTCGTCGGCATAGGCGGCGCCGGGATGAGCGGCATCGCCGCCGTGCTGGCCAATCTCGGCGCCCGCGTGACCGGATCGGATCTCAAGGCGTCCAGGTACACGCGCGGCCTCGAGTCTGCGGGAGTCAGCGTCTGCATTGGTCATCACGCCGCCAATCTCGGCGACGCCGCGTTGGTGGTCGTCTCTTCGGCGATCCCCGAGAGCAATCCGGAGGTGCAGGCTGCGCGTGCGCAAGGTCTGCCTGTGCTGGCTCGCGCCGAGATGCTGGCCCGCATCATGACGCTGCGCCGCGGCATCGCCGTCGCGGGCACGCACGGCAAGACGACCATCTCCTCGATGATCGCCCACGTGTTGTACCAGGCCGGGTGCGACCCGACGTTCCTGGTTGGCGGAGAGCTCAACGACATCGGCTCGAACGCGGGCGTCGGTGGGGGCGATTGGCTCGTCGCGGAGGCCGACGAGAGCGATGGCAGCCTCCTCTTCCTCCGGCCGGAGGTGGCCATCGTGAGCAACGTCGAACTTGATCACCATGCGCGCTACTGCTGCCTCAACGACGTGCTCGACGTGTTCCGCCGCTTTGTCGCGCTGCTGCCGGCCGAAGGCCTGCTGGTGCTCGTTGCGGGGAGCGGGGGCCAGTCCCTCGCCGAGCACACGCGCGCCTCAGTGGTCACCGTCGGCATCGGTTGCGGGGACCTGCGCGCCGACGTGGCGCAGGTCGATGATCGGGGCAGCGAGGTCGTCGTGTCCGAAGGGGGCGAGGAACTCGCCCGCGTCGCGCTGCGTGTGCCGGGCGAGCACAACGTTCTGAATGCGATGGCGGCGCTCGCCGTGCTCCGCCATGCCGGCGTGTCCCCTGCGAAGGCCGCGCCGCACCTCGGCACGTTCAGCGGCGCGGCAAGGCGCTTTCAGGAGGTCGGCCGCGAACACGGCGTGGTGGTGGTCGATGATTACGCCCATCATCCCACCGAGATCCGGGCAACGCTGAAAGCGGCCCGGGAGGGGGGTCGCAGCCGGGTGGTCGCGGTCTTTCAGCCGCACCTGTACTCGCGCACCCGGTACCTTCAGCGAGAGTTCGGCCAGGCGCTCACCCTGGCCGACGAGGCCATCGTCACCGACGTCTTCGCGGCACGCGAAGAGCCGGAGCCCGGAGTCACGGGCAAGCTCATCGTCGAGGCCTACCTCGGCGAGCGGCCCGGCGGTCCCATCGTCTACGTCCCGCGCCTCTCCGACGTGGCCGGCTACCTGGCCCCCCGCCTGCGGGCGGGCGATCTGCTCGTCACCCTGGGCGCCGGCGACGTCCATCGCGCTGGTGAGCAGGTATTGTCCATGTTGCGCGGGCAAGGGGAAGAGGAGCCGGCGACGAATACCGTCGGGTAGCTGTCCTCTCCGAGAAGGTTCCGCGCATGAGCAACGGACGCGGAGCGTCCCGACTACGGTTCCGTCTGCTGCCGACGGTGCTGCTCACATTGGCCATCCTCCTGCTTCCCACGGCGATCTACGCGTGGGGCCGCACGTCGTCATCCTTCGCCATCGAGAAGGTCGTCGTGACCGGCGCCGAACATGCTGCCAAGCCTCGTCTGTTGCGCGTGCTGCGCCGCGACCACCTCGGGCGCAACCTCTTCACCGTCACCAGTGAAGACGCGAGCAAATCCCTCGCCCGCTTCTCCTACATCGCGACCGCGACCGTCGACCGCGACTTCCCCACCACCCTTCGTGTCGCCGTCAGGGAACACGAGCCGGTGGCGTACGTCTATGCCGCGGGCAAGTGGTACACGGTCTCGGACGAGGGACACGTGATCACACGGGCCGGCAAGGCGAACGATGGCGGCGGCGCCGGTGCCGGGGAAGCTGTCGCAGAGCGTGACGCTCAGTCCTCGGACGCCGCCGGACCTGCGGCTCAGTCTGCCCCGCCCGCCGACATCGTGACCGCCGTGGAGACAGAAGGGGCTGATGCGACCGGCGATGCAGGGAACCCCACCGAGGGCGAATCAGACGGTGCCCACGCCAGCGAGATCCTGAAGGCCGGGCCGTCCAAGGCTGACCTGAAGCTACCTCGGCTCGAGGCCGAAGGATCCCTCGAGCCTGGGCGATGTGTCGAGGATCCGGAGGCGTTGCTGGCTGTCGACGTCATCGCGGGGCTGCCGAAGGCGCTGCGCAAGCGGCTGGACTACGTCACGGTGAGCGACGATGAGGTCATGCTGCACTACTCGTCCGGGCTCGAGGTGGTATGGGGCAACAGCGAACGCGCGCTGGCGAAGACGATCGCTTTTCGAACGGTGCTGAAGCGCTACGAGGCGAGCGACACGACGTGTACCTTCGTCGATGTCTCAGCTCCGGATCGAGTGTTGGCTCGTCCGATTCTCGAGTGAGGGTCGAGTCATCATTGAACCAAAGGTTGAGGGTTCTCGAGGGATCAGATGGCCCTGTCGATTGACACTCCGGAGGGGCGTCAGTATGTTAAGGCTGAGGCCGGGAGCGCAAGGCAACTGTCGCGTGCCCGTTCTCAAGGAGTGCTGCAAAGAGCTGGTTTCTTGTGATGTGGAGAGGATCCGACAGCCTTCAACTATGACTTGAAGGTTGCTGATGGGTAAACACGGCGAGTTGTGACCGCGACAGGAGGGCCCCCAAGATGATCGACGCGTCAGCTAACTACCTCGCCGTAATCAAGGTTGTCGGTGTCGGCGGCGGTGGAACCAACGCCGTCAACAGGATGGTCGACGCAGGGCTCCGTGGCGTCGAGCTCATCGCCGTCAACACGGACGCGCAGGCACTGCAGATGTGCGACGCGGACGTGAAGATTCACATCGGCAGCAAGATCACTCGCGGTCTGGGCGCCGGGGCCAACCCGAACATCGGGTTTCAGGCGGCGATGGAGAGCAAGGACGAGCTGCGGGACGCCCTGAAGGGCGCGGACATGGTCTTCGTCACGGCGGGTAAGGGAGGCGGCACCGGCACCGGCGCCGCGCCCGTCATCGCCGAGCTGGCCAAGGAGCTTGGCGCCCTCACCGTCGGCGTGGTCACGAGGCCGTTCACGTTCGAGGGCAAGCGCCGGTCGCAGCAGGCGGCAGACGGTATCGTCGCTCTGGCGGACAAGGTCGACACGCTGATCGTCATTCCGAACGACCGTCTTCTCGAGGTCGTCGAACGGCGCACCTCCGTCATCGACGCCTTCAAGGTTGCGGATGACGTCCTGCGCCAAGGAGTGCAGGGCATCACCGACCTCATCACCGTGCCCGGGCTCATCAACCTCGATTTCGCCGACGTTCGCACCATCATGAAAGACGCCGGCTCGGCGCTCATGGGCATCGGTACGGCGAACGGCGAGAACCGAGCGGTTGAAGCGGCGCGGGCCGCGATCAGCTCGCCTCTGCTGGAGGCCAGCGTCGAAGGCGCGCGCGGCATTCTCCTCAACATCACGGGGGGCAATGATCTCGGCCTGTTCGAGATCAACGAGGCTGCCGAGATCATCGCCAGCGCCGCCGACAAGGACTGCAACATCATCTTCGGAGCGGTGGTCGATTCCTCTCTGGGGGACGAGATCCGGGTCACTGTCGTCGCCACTGGCTTTGACCGGCCATTCGCAACCGAGACGCCGCGCCCCGAGACCACACAGCAGCCGGCAGGCAAGCCCTTCCTCGGGGGAGAGACCAGGCCGTCGTTCGACATCGACGACGACGTCCTCGATATCCCCAACTTCCTGCGCAATCGCTGAATTCGGAGATGACAAAGGGAGGGGCGGCAGCGTCGCCTTGCGGCGGATTGTGCTGCGCCACGTCCTCGACTACGCTGACATGTACCGCGTCATGCCGTCTCCGGGATAGACCGCAGCTCATATGAAACGACAGAAGAACCTGCTGATCATGCTGTTCATGGCCGCCCTCGTGGCCGTGTCCGTCTACTACATCGTGCCGCCCAGTGTGAAGACGCGCCTCGGCCTTGACCTTCAGGGCGGGCTCGAGGTCGTCTACACCGCGCGGACCGCGGAGGGCGAGACGCCGTCCAGCGACCAGATGGACAAGACGATCAGTATCCTCGACCGACGCGTCAACGGCCTGGGCGTCACCGAATCGGTCATCCAGAGACAGGGCGCGGACCAGATCGCCGTGGCGCTGCCGGGTGTCAAGGATCCCGAGCAGGCGCTCAGCATCATCGGCAAGACGGCGCAGCTCGAGTTCTACAAGGACGACGCGGAGTCCCGTCCGGTCGGACCGGCGGAGAGCAAGGAGGCGGCCCTCGAGCAGCTGCGCGGCAAGGGTGTTTCCAGCGCCGATATCGAGCAACTCGGGGTCGAAGGCACCACCAGCGAGTACGCCTTGGTGCACACCAAGGAGGATCCGAGCGGCGCGACGCCGACGTACTGGTTCGTCTACCGGCGGCCCGCCGTGATGACAGGGGATGCGGTCAAGTCGGCGCAGGCGGGGTACGGGCCCGACGGCAAGCCGAACGTCTCCATCGAGTTCACGGACGACGGCAGCAGCACATTCCAGGAGGTCACGCGCGAGCTCTACCGCACAGGCCTGCTCAAGAACGAAGCCCAGACGTTCGCCATCGTCCTCGATAACCAGCTCGAGTCAGATCCCATGATCGACTTCACGAACCCGGAGTTGCGGGACGGCATCAGCGGCGGCGCCGAGATCAGCGGCGGCAGCATGACCGTCGAGGAGTCTCAGGATCTCGCCTTCGTGCTCAACACCGGCGCGCTGCCTGTGAAGCTGGACCCTGCCTACCAGCAGCAGGTTTCGGCGACCCTGGGTAAGGATTCACTCGATCAGGCGCTCCTCGCCGGGCTCGCCGGGCTCGTCCTCGTCCTGATCTACATGCTGCTGTACTACCGGTTCCTCGGTCTGGTCGCAGACATCGCCCTTATCGTGTACGGCATCCTCCTCTGGGGCCTCTTCAACGCGATCCCCGTGACGCTGACGCTGCCGGGCATCGCCGGCCTCATCCTCACGATCGGTGTGGCGGCAGACGCCAACGTCGTGATCTTCGAGCGTATCAAGGAGGAGGTGCGTCACGGGAAGACCGTTCGCTCTGCCGTCAACTCGGGGTACGCCCGCGGCTTCAAGACGATCCTCGACGCGAACATCCTGACGGTGCTCACGGCAGCCGTGCTTTTCTTCTTCGGTACCGCCTCGCCCAAGGGCTTTGCGTTGACCCTCATCCTCGGTGTGCTCGTCAGCATGCTCACCGCCGTGCTCTTCACCCGGGGCATGCTCGGACTCCTTTCAGGCTTCGCGTTCTTCAACCGGCCATCGCTGATGGGGGTCAAGTCGTCGCAGATCATGGCCCCGGAGCCGGCCGGCCTCACGGCTGGTCCGGCGCAGCGCCGTTCCGCCGCCGAACGCAAGGCCGCCTCCGGGGTTTCTCCCGGCTTGGCTGCCGCCGCCCCTGCCGCTTCAACAGCAGGCGAACCCAGCAGCAGCACGGCCAAGGGAACGCCACGCCGTTCTTCCACATCCCGCTCAAAGAAGCGGAGGTAAGTAGTGAGCTTCCTGCGGGGTCTCTATGCGATCGACTTCACCGGCCGCCGCCGGTGGTGGTTTGCCGTGTCCCTGGCCATCATCCTCATCGGTCTGGCGAGCCTGTTCATCAAGGGCGGCGGCAATCCGGTGCAGGGGCTCAACTACGGCCTCGAATTCCAGGAAGGGACGCGAATCAGCGTCGCGTTCGACAAGCAGCCTTCGCTGGCGGAGGTGCGGGCGCTGGTGGCGGACGTCGGCTATCCCAGCGCGCAGATCCAGGAGACGCAGACGGAGGGCACGGGGGACTCGGGCTTCCAGATCCAGACACAGACCTTGTCGCCGTCCGAACAGGAGGCGCTGCGAACGGCCCTGAACGAGGCATACACGATCGCCACACGGGACGGGGCACCCGTCTTCGCCCTTGAGACGGTCGGAGCGACCTTCGGGCGGCAGGTCGTGAGCTCGTCCCTGCAGGCCGTCGGCGTCGCCCTGCTGCTCATCCTGGGGTATGTCACCCTCCGCTTCAAATGGCAGTTCGCCATCGGCGCCATCGGCGCCGAGGTCCACGACCTGCTCATCGTCATCGGCATCTACTCCATCACGGGGCGCGAGGTCACGACGGCGACGATCGCCGCCGTGCTCACGATCCTCGGCTACTCGCTCTACGACACGGTGATCATCTACGACCGTATTCGTGAGAACGAGGGCATCATGCACCACCGTCCATATGGGCAGATCGTGAACGTTTCGCTCTCGCAGACGCTCACACGCTCGATGAACACGACGCTCACGACGCTGCTGCCCGTTCTCTGCCTGCTCTTCTTCGGCGGCGACACCCTCAAGGACTTCGCGTTCGCGCTCCTGGTCGGCATCGTCTCCGGAGCATATTCCTCCATCTTCATCGCGGCGCCGATCACGACCATGCTCAAGGAGCGCGAGCCGCAGTGGCGCAAGCTCAAGGTCGCGGCGCAGGCCGAGAAGCCCTGATCATTCGCGAAGGGCGTGGCTGAGGCACCCTCAGCCTCAACTCTCGACTCTAGACTGATCCGTGAGGCATGCTCGCACGAGGCTTCAGGCTTCCGGGCCTTCCCTCAAGCTGGCCTGAAACCTCATCCACGAAGACCCCGAATGCCCTTTACACGGCTTCGCCACTGCCTTAGCGTGCTGAGCATGGTTGTCGCCGGGGAGGTCCCAACGTGAGTGGCAAGACGACCCATCGTTTTGGGAATACAGATGTATACAAAGCCGGCAACGCCACCCTGCGTCTCACACGTCCCCGTGCCGCGCAAGCCGCGCCGATCCTCGCCCTCGACGGCGAATTCGATTTCGGTACGGTGCCCGAGATAGATCGTTTTCTGCGGCGCCAGCTTGGGCCCCTCTATCATCAGGAGGACCTCTTGATGGATCTCGGCGCCGCCACCTTCGTGGACTCGAGCTTCGTGAGCTTTCTCGTCCGGCTCGTGCGGGACCAGCGCGCCAAACGCAAGCAACTCGTGCTTGTCCGGCCTCGCGGGCAGGTGCGGCGCACGCTGGCCGTCGTGGGCCTGCCGAACCTCGTCCCTGTTTTCGAGACGTTGGACGAAGCAGTGCTGGCGTTGCTGTACGGCAAGTCGCCGCTCATCCCGCCGGCCTTCACCGCGATTCCTGCCTAGACCCGCCGGGACGAACGCCCGCCGCGTGGCAAGGGGCGGTCCGGACGCCGAAGGCGCCTTCGGGCGGTCAGCTCGCTCGCCGCGCTCCGGAGAGGTCTCCCATGCGACGGGCGGCCATGACACGAGCCTGGAAGGCTTTCATCCGGCAGGCGTCGCAACAGTAACGTTTGGCGGGATTGGCCGACGTGAACTCCCTGCCGCACCCGTCGAACGAGCACCGACGGGTCACCTCTTCGCGCGGCGCGGAGCGACGCGAATTGCGACGGGCTTCATCCCGCCAGACGCCGTCGTGGAGCGCGCAGGTGCGCGAGGGGTTGTAGGCCGAGAGTAAGGTTCCGCATCCGTCAACAGCGCACGTCCGCCCCGTTCCATATGTGCGTGTCTTGGACATACCGCCAGCTACGTTGTGCAGCCTGCGGCCGTGAAGGACTGTCGTAGAACGGTTCTCCATGAATGCTCGCCCCCCATCCGCGGCGCACCCCGCCGCTCGCGTCCTTTCGGTCCCCTCACGTCCGCCTCGTCAGGAGACCGCTGCCTTCAGGGCCTCTTCGCGTGACGGGTAGATGCCGAAGATGCGATCGAGACCCGTGATCTCGAGGATCCTGATGATGTTCTCGTCGACGCAGATGATCTCGACGCTGCCGTTGCGGGGCCGCACGCGTTTGGCGCCGCTGACGAGCACGCCCAATGCCGTCGAGTCGATGAACGTGACGTCGGTGAGATCGATGATGACGCGATTGGCGCCCTCCTCGATGCCCTTCAGGAGGACCTCCTTGAACTGGGGCGAGGAGTAGATGTCGATCTCGCCCTCGAGCGTCACGACGCCGACATCGTCTGCCAGCCGCTCGTAGCCGACGTGAAACTGCGGCCGATCCTCCATAACCCGCCTCCCCTGGCCCGCACCACGGCTGCTGCACGCAGTGCTCGTCTGGGACGAATCTTTCCGCTGGCGAGCGGCGCTAAACCCCCCTCGTCACCCGTCTGGCCGAGGGTGGTGAGGGGTCGTCAGTGCAGCAGCGCCGCGAGCAGCCAGGCGAGAGGGAAGAGCACGAGCTGGTGCAGCAGGTAGATCGGGAGGGCGTGCCGGCCCAGGAAGCGCAGCGGAGCGAACGGCCTGCTGAGGTCCGGAAGGGACCAGCGGCGCCGTCCGCCGGGATACAGCGTCAGGCCGGCGGCGAAGCCCAGAAAGGCGAAGCCAGACCACGGCACGAGCGGATACCAGTCGATCGAAGATCGCGGGGCCGACCAGCCCACGAACGACAGAACGGTGGCCGGCGCGGCTGCGTCCAGCAAGCCGCTCCAGCCGACCGCAAGGATCACGAGGCCGAGAAACGCGTTGACGACTGCCCCGAGCGGAGCCGTCAGGGCGACGAGCAGCGTGCAGAGGGCGAGCAGGTGAAGGATGCCGAAATACACGAAATCGTCCGGAAGCACGAGCCAGGTGGCGAGCGTGACGAGGGCGGCGGAGCCGCCGAGCAGCGCGAGGCGCCAGGCAGTCCGCCGCAGAAGGGAACCTCCGGCGGCGCGAACGCGCCCACGGTCCAGTGACATCGAGACGCCCAGCACCGTGATGAAGGTCAGAGCGATGGCGCCTGAGAAGTAGTGGGAGTTGGGACCGAGCGAGCCGCCCACGACGTACGCCCAGTCCCAAGCGAAGTGGAAGGCGAACATGGCGAGGACGGCGCAGCCTCGCAGTGCGTCGATCTCCCAGAGCCGCGCAGCGCGCGTCGTGCCACCCTTCGTCAACGACGTCTCGCCCATGATGAGGCATCCAGATGTCGTGGGCGTGACAGTGCGGACGCCGACGCGATCAGGAATGTGGGATGGAGGAGAAAGTGGTGGAGGTAACCGGGCTCGAACCGGTGACCTTTTGGCTGCCAGCCAAACGCTCTCCCAACTGAGCTATACCCCCACCGAAGTGGCGCCGATGAGTACCGGCAGGCACAGAAGTATAGCAGACGGAGGGACTGCAGCAACCATTGCGGGGCTTCGGAGGCGGGCTTTTGAGGCGCTCAATCCGCGAGCGCTGCTCGTCTCGAGCACCCTCTGGAGCGCGTGCGCTATCCCCTTGGCGATCGCGTTCGCAGCTCTTCCACGCGGGCTCATGTAAAATCAAGCGTCGGGCGCCTGTGACCTTGGCGACGACCTGCGCGCCCGCCAGACCAGCCAGGAGAGGACCTCATGGATCGCCGCTACGACCCGCACCGCATAGAGCAGAAGTGGCAGCGCATCTGGAAGGAGCGCGACGCCCATCGCACCCCGGACACGTCGGTCAAGCCAAAGTTCTACTGTCTCGACATGTTCCCGTATCCGTCGGGCAACGGGCTCAGCGTCGGCCACCTGCGCAACTACGTGCCCAGCGATGCGGTGGCCCGGTTCGAGCGCATGCGCGGCTTCAACGTGCTGCACCCGATGGGCTGGGACGCGTTCGGCCTGCCGGCCGAGAACTATGCTCTCAAGATGGGTGTGCATCCGCGGATCACGACCGAGCGCAACATCGCGAACTACCACCGCCAGATGGACCTCGTGGCCCTCTCGTTCGACTGGGCGCGCGAGATCACCAGCTGCAACCCGGACTACTACCGCTGGACTCAGTGGTTCTTCCTGCTCATGTACGAGCGCGGCCTTGCATACCGGGGCACCGGCCAGCAGTGGTGGTGCCCGAGCTGCAAGACGATCCTCGCCAACGAGCAGGTCCACGAGGGCAAGTGCTGGCGTTGCGGCAGCGAGGTCACAAAGAAGGACCTCGAGCAGTGGTACCTGCGGATCACCGAGTATGCGCAGCGGCTGCTGGACGACCTGCGGACCGTCGACTGGCCCGAGAAGATCAAGCTGAGGCAGGCCAACTGGATCGGACGCAGCGAAGGCGCCGAGGTCGACTTCGCGCTGCCCGGACGAGCGGAGCCCTTGACGGTCTTCACGACCCGGCCGGACACGCTCTTCGGCGCCACCTACATGGTCTTGGCGCCCGAGCACCCGCTGGTCGAGGAGCTCACGGCGGCCGAGCGTTTCGAGGCCGTGAAGGTTTACCAGGAGCAGGCACGACGGCAGAGCGAGATAGAACGGATGTCGACGGAGAAGGAGAAGACGGGCGTCTTCACCGGGG
>CAZHMG010000058.1:0-15214 GCA_964533575.1 uncultured Thermoleophilia bacterium
GCCGCTGGCGGTCACCATGAACGACGGCGTCGTCATCGCCATCGAGGTCGACGAGCAGCGCATCGCGCGCCGCCTCGAGACACGCTATCTCGACGTGGCCGCGGAGTCGCTGGACGAGGCGATCGCGCTGGCCGCCGGCGCGGCCGCCGAGCGGCGGCCGCTCTCCATCGGCCTGTGCGCCAACGCGGCCGACGTCTACCCCGAACTGGCCCGGCGCGGCGTCATCCCGGACGTGGTCACGGACCAGACCAGCGCCCACGACACGATCAACGGCTACGTGCCCAACGGCATGAGCTACGAGGCCGCTCTGGCGCTGCGCGCCGCCGACCCGGCCGAGTACGAGCGGCGCGCCATCGCGTCCATCGTCGAGCACGTGCAGGCGATGGTCGCGCTCAAGGTCGCCGGCAGCGAGGTCTTCGACTACGGCAACAACATCCGCGGCGTGGCCAAAGAGGCCGGCTACACCGACGCGTTCGCCTTCCCCGGCTTCGTGCCGGCCTACATCCGGCCGCTCTTCTGCCGCGGCAACGGCCCGTTCCGCTGGGCCGCGCTGAGCGGCGACCCGGCCGACATCGCGCGCACCGACCGCGCCCTGCTCGAAGCGTTCCCCGACAACGAGATGGTGGCGCGCTGGCTGCGCATGGCGGGGGAGAAGGTCCACTTCCAGGGCCTGCCCTGCCGGATCTGCTGGCTCGAGTACGGCGAGCGCGCCAAGGCCGGTCAGATCTTCAACGACCTGGTGCGCTCGGGAGAGGTCAAGGCGCCGCTCGTCATCGGCCGCGACCACCTCGACTCCGGCTCCGTCGCCAGCCCCTACCGCGAGACGGAGGGGATGCTCGACGGCAGCGACGCGATCGCCGACTGGCCGATCCTGAACGCGATGCTCAACACGGCTGCCGGCGCCAGCTGGGTAAGCTTCCATCATGGTGGCGGCGTGGGCATCGGCAAGAGCCTGCACGCCGGCATGGTCGTCGTCGCCGACGGCAGCGACATGATGGCGGAGCGCCTGCGTCGCGTGCTGACCACAGACCCGGGGACGGGCGTCATGCGGCATGCCGATGCCGGCTATCCCGAAGCGATCCAGCAGGCCCAGGAGAGCGGCATAGATCTGCCGATGATCAACGCGTAGCCCGAGAGGCACTGGGGGCGTGGCGTGGAGAACGACACTGCACAGACGAGGCACACAAGTCCGATAGCGCTGGACCTGGGCCTCTGCAAGGCCTGCGGGATCTGCGTCCGGCTCTGCCCGGAGCGGGTGTACGACCGCGACGAGCTGGGGTACCCCATCGTCGCCCGCGACGAGGACTGCACGCAGTGCCTGCGCTGTGAGCTGCGCTGCCCGGACTTCGCGATCGAGATAGAGCGGCGCCCGCCGAAGAAGAAGGCGGCCGCGGCGGCCGGAACGGCCGCCGCGGCCGACCCTCCCAACGGGATCATCGACGCCGAGGACAAGGAGGGCCTGACGTGAGCCAGGGCCCAGTGCTGCTGCAGGGCAACGAGGCGGTCGCCGAGGGCGCCATCGCCGCCGGCGCCCGCTTCTTCGCCGGCTACCCGATCACGCCCTCCACGGAGATCGCCGAGGTGCTGGCCAGGCGCATGCCGCAGGTCGGCGGGACGTTCCTGCAGATGGAGGACGAGATCGCGTCCATCGCCGCCGTGTGCGGCGCCTCGCTCGCGGGGACGAAGGCGCTCACCGCCACCTCCGGACCAGGCTTCAGCCTCATGCAGGAGATGATCGGCTTCGCCTCGATGGCGCAGGTCCCGTGCGTCATCGTCGATGTCATGCGCGGTGGACCGTCGACGGGCTTGCCGACAGAGCCGAGCCAGGGCGACGTGATGCAGGCGCGGTGGGGCACGCACGGCGAGCACTCCGTGATCGCCCTCGTGCCCAGCAGCGTTCGTGAGTGCTATACGCTGACGGTCGAGGCCTTCGCGCTCGCGGAGGAGTACCGCACGCCTGTCATCCTGCTCTCCGACGCGCTCATCGGCCACATGCGTGAGGCGGTCACGCTGCCGGATCAGGACGAGCTGTATGTGCCGGAGCGCCAGGAGCCGGACGTCGAGCCGGCCGAGTACGACACGGTCGCGTCGACGCTGGACAACATCCTGCCGCGGCCGGCGCTCGGCTCGCGCTACAAAGTGCACGTCACCGGCCTCGTCTACAACCGCCGCAGCGGCGCGCCGGATACCGGCAACCCCGAAGTCGCCGGCGATCTGGGCCGCTACCTGCGCGAGAAGATCTACTACCATCGCAATGCCATCGCTCAGGTCGAGGAGGTCGCGATGGAGGACGCCGAGGTCGCCATCTTCGCCTACGGCTCCGTGGCCCGCTCGGCCCGCGCCGTCGTCAAGTGGGCGCGGGCGAGAGGCGTGCGCGTCGGGCTCGTACGGCCGATCACGATGTGGCCGTTCCCGACGCGGGCCGTCGACTTCATGGCGGACCAGGTCCGCACCGTGATCGTCCCCGAGATGAACCTGCGCCAGATCGCGTGGGAGGTGCGCGCCTCCGTGGGCGGGCGCGCCAAGGTCGTCGACTACGGACGTGTGGACGGCAAGTTGATCTCGCCCGCCGAAATCGAGGAACTCGTGAAGGACGAGTTCCACTATCACGACTGGGGGAAGTCATGAGCGCCCTCGTCGATCAGCACCTTCTCGAGGCGGCCTGCAAGACCGAGTGCAAAGCGCCGCGCATCAAGCCGCACACGACCAGCGAGATCGCCACCTGGCTGCGCACGACGAAGACGATCTGGTGTCCCGGCTGCTCCAACGGCATCGTGACACGCGCTCTCGTCGACGCGCTGCTCGGATTGGAGGTCGACCGCGACAAGGTCGTGGTCGTCGCGGGGATCGGCTGCAGCGGCCGTGTCTCCCAGTACATGGACTGCAGCACCGTGCACAGCGCCCACGGGCGCGCCTTGCCCGTCGCGACGGGCGCCAAGGCGGCCGATCCATCGCTGCACGTCATCGTGGTCATGGGCGACGGGGATTCCGCGGCCATCGGCGGCAACCACCTGATCCATGCGGCGCGCCGCAACGTCGACGTCACGGCGCTCGTCTTCAACAACTCCATCTACGGCATGACCGGTGGGCAGACCAGCCCGGCCACCCACTTCGGCGGTCACTCGACGACCAGCGTCTACGGCAACATCGAGCCGGCCTTCGACATCTGCGAGCTCACCCGTGCCGCGGGAGCCACCTACGTCGCCCGCGGCACGCCCTACGGCTACAACCAGCTCGTGCAGCTCATCGCCGGCGCCATCGTCCACAAGGGGTTCTCGCTGGTTGAGGCGATGTCAATCTGCCCGGTCTACTACGGCCGCTTCAACCTCACCGCCGACCCCGGCGAGTTCCTCGTCTCGCAGAAAGACCGCGCGGTCCCGGTTGCACAATTCGAGGGGGAGGATTCGCGGACACGCGATCGCTACCCCGTCGGCGTGCTGTATCACACCGAGCGCGACGAGCTGGTCGCCGGCCTGCAGCAGTTGCGGGCCCGGTCGCAGGAGGGCGAGCATGCCTGACGATCTCGCCCCGTCGGATCGCACGGAACTTCGCCTGTCAGGCTCCGGAGGGCAGGGCGTGCTCCTGGCGGCGACGATCCTCGCCGAGGCGGCGACCGGCCTCGGCAGGCACGTCGTCCAGACGCAGAGTTACGGCCCTGCGGCGCGCGGCGGGGCGTCCAAGGCCGAGGTCATCATCTCCGGCGACGAGATCGATTACCCGGAGGTCCAGGCGCCGCACGCCAGTCTGTGTCTCTCGCAGGAGGCATTCGACACATTCGCCGCCGGCACGCGTCCAGGCGGACTGCTCCTCTACGACGCGGGCCTCATCGAACCTGGCGCGGGGCTGCCAGACCGCATCGCGCGAGGCATCCCGTTCGCCCAGATGGCGGTCGAGCGCCTGGGCACGAAGGTGGTGGCCAATATCGTCGCCGTCGGCGCGCTGGTTTCTCTGACCCGTCTGCTGCCGCCGGAGGCGGTCGAGGAGGCCGTGACGCGGCGCGTGCCGGCACGCTTCCGTGAGCTCAATGCGGATGCGTTCCACCTCGGCATCGACCTCGGGGCCAAGAGCGATGGCGTCGCGACCTTGGCGGCGGACGAAGGGGAGTGAGGTAGTGGACCTGCTGGAGCACCAGGGCAAACGGCTGTTCGCCGAGGCGGGGCTGCCCGTCCTGCGGTCGTCGACGGCGCGCAGCGTGCCCGAGGCGCGCGAGGCCGCCGCCGCCATCGGGCTGCCGGTCGTGATCAAGGCGCAGGTCCGGGCGGGAGGCCGTGGCAAGGCGGGAGGCATCCGTGTCTGCGCGAGCGAGGCGGACGTCGACGAGGCCGCTGCGGCCATTCTCGCGATGACGATCGCGGGACAGGCGGTCGAGTGTCTGCTCGTCGAGCCGGCCGTCGGCATCGAGCGTGAGCTGTATCTGGCCATCGCGGCGTCGCGAGCCGAACGCGCGCCCGTGCTCGTCTTCTCACGCCACGGCGGCGTCGACATCGAGCAGATAGCGCTCGACAACGCCGAAGCGCTGGTGCGGCGGCCGCTCGCCGCGCTGCTCGGACCGGCCGACTACCAGCTTCGCGACGTCGTGCGCGCGGCCGGCCTCGACGAAAGGACGGACTCTGCGGGGCGGCCGCTCGGCGAAGCGCTGGCGGCCGTCGTGCACTCGCTCTGGCGCCTCTACCACGACCGGGATGCGACGCTCGTCGAGATCAATCCGCTGGTCGTGACCAAGGACGGCGAACTCGTCTGTCTGGACAGCAAGGTGACGATCGACGAGAACGCACTCTACCGGCAACCGGACCTGGTCGAGGCCCGCGTGGAGGACGAGGCGGAGACGCGGGCGCGCCGCGCCGGCTTCGCCTACGTCTCGCTCGACGGCGACATCGGCGTGCTCGGCAACGGCGCCGGACTCGTCATGAGCACGATCGACCAGATCGCCGCGGCCGGCGGCGCCGCCGCGGACTTCTGCGACATCGGCGGCGGCGCCCGCGCAGACGTCGTGACCGAGGCGCTGAAGCTGATCGCATCCGCGCCGCGCGTCAACGCGATCCTCGTCAGCATCTTCGGCGGCATCACGCGCGGCGACGAAGTGGCGCGCGGGCTCCTGCAGGCGTTCGCCGAGGCCAAGGTGGACGTGCCGGTGGTCGTGCGTCTCGACGGCAACGCCGCGGCCGAGGGCCACGCCGTGCTGGCGGATGCCACCGTTGACGGCGTCACCATTGCGGGGTCGGCCGCTCACGCCGTTCGCCTGGTCGTGGAAGCCGCCCGGGAACTGGCAGGCGCCCTGACGGGCGAGGGGGACTGACATGGCGATTCTGGTCGACGAGCACAGCCGCGTCCTCGTGCAGGGCGTCACCGGTCGCGAGGGCGCGTTTCATACGGCTCGGATGCGCGCCGCCGGCACCAACGTCGTCGCCGGCGTCTCACCGGGCAAGGGCGGGCGGCCGGTCGACGGGCTGCCCGTCTTCGACACGGTGGCCACTGCGGTCGACGAAACCAGCGCCGACGTCGCCGTGCTCTTCGTGCCGGCCCGCTTCGCCCGCGACGCGATGTTCGAAGCGGCCGACGCCGGCGTGCGCGTCGTCGTCTGCGTCACGGAGGGCATCCCCGTGCGCGACATGGCCGAAGTGGCCGAGCACTTCGCCGGGACCGGCACGACCCTGATCGGGCCGAACGGCCCCGGCATCGTGACGCCCGGCCGCTGCAGCGCCGGGATCATGCCGGCCGACGTCTTCCTGCCCGGCTCGGTCGGCGTCGTCTCGCGCTCCGGAACACTCACGTACGAGGTCGTTCACGAATTGACGAAGGCCGGGATAGGCCAGTCCACGGCCGTCGGCATGGGCGGCGACCCCATCCACGGAGTCGGCTTCATCGAGTGCCTCGACCTGTTCGAGCGCGACGACGAGACCGAGGCGGTCGTCCTCATCGGTGAGATCGGCGGGGACGACGAGGAGCGTGCCGCGAAGCATGCCCTCGAGCATATCTGGAAGCCGGTCGTCGGCTACGTGGCCGGCTTCAGCGCCCCCGCCGGCAAGCGCATGGGCCACGCGGGCGCCATCGTTGAGGGCGCCAGCGGCAGCGCCGCCGACAAGAAGGCGGCGCTTCAGCGCGCTGGCATCCCCGTGGCGGCGACGCCGGCCGATGTCGCACACATCCTGGCGACGGCTTTCAGCAGGGCGCGGGTGCGCTGACCGCGCCTTCCCGCTCCTGCTGACCCGATTCCGGTCTGGTCAGGCGGCCTTGGTCTCGCCTGACGGCGGCTCGATGCCCTGTTCGACTTCGCGCTCGGTCACATACGGCATCTCGCTGCGGGAGACCTTGTCCATGTCGACGCCCTGGCGCATCGGCAGATTGCCCTGCGTCTGCTCTTGCGTCTCTCCCTGCGTCTGCCCCTGCGCCTCGACTTGCTGCTGGCCGCCTTTGCACTGGATGTCGAGCCGTCGCGGCTGCGCCTGCTCCGGCTTCGGCACGCGCACCTCGAGGACGCCGTTGTCGTAGCTCGCTTCGATCAGCTCCGCGTCGACGCCCTGCGGCAGTGGGAGGTAGCGCTCGAAGCGGCCGTACTTCCGCTCGATGCGGTAGAACCCCTCCTCCTCCGTCTGCTCCTCGAAGCGACGTTCGCCGCGGATGCAGAGCGTGTTCTCATCGATCGAGACCTCGAGATCCTTCGGGTCGATACCCGGGATCTCGGCCTTGATCACGAGCTGTCCGCGGTCCTCGAAGACGTCGATCGGCGGCACGAACGTCTGGTCGTCGTCGCGACGGTTGAGAAGCCGGTCCATCTGCTGCCGCAGCGTCGAGATGTCACCGAACGGATCCCATTGAACAATCGCCATTTCACATCTCCAGTCGTCGATCTGCCTTCCTGTACACCTTCGAGGTACCCCGAGCACATCGATCGCGAACCATGACGGGAACAGGAAAAGCGCTGCTCAGGGGCTGTTTGTCAGGTTCGACTGCGCGAGGGGGAAGCCGAGTTCGTCGGCCGCCGCGATCACGGCTTCGACGGGAATGGCGATGGACTGTCCACCGGAGGTCTCCCGCATGATGCTGATGGCGACGTTGATGCCGATGATGCGTCCGTGTTCGTCGGCCAGCGGACCGCCCGAGAACCCCTGTTCCAGCTGCGCCGACGTCATGATCACGCGATTGAGACCCGGCAGGCTCCGCGCCCTGACGTTGCGAAGCACTCTCGTCACACGCCCGCGCGCGACCGGCTCGTCGAAATGGTAGGGCGCTCCGACGGCGATGACGCGCCCCCCTCTCTCGACCTCGCCGAGATCGGGCTGCAGCGTCGCCGGGGTGAGTCCGTCCGCGTCGGCACGGAGAAAGGCCAGATCGCGTTCGGGGCTCCGCCCCAGAATCGACGCGCTCACCCTGTTCCCCCCGGGCAGGATGACCCTGACGGCTCCTGCCACATCACCGCCGGCCGTGATGACGTGATCGTTGGTGACGATCAGGCCGTCCTCGCTCAGGATCACACCGGTCCCCAGAGCGACGCGGGAAGCAGTGCGGCTCTCTCGCGCCGATACCTGCACCGTCGATTGCAGGACGATCTCGGCGGCGGACGTGGCGACGGGCAGTGGGCCGTCCTGACCGGGGCCGACCTCCTCCAGTTCGATCCCGCACCCCGGCGCCAGCACGGCGAGGGAGAGGACGACGAGCAGGAAGAGGAGGCCGCGGCGGGCAGATGCTTTCGTCTGCTGGTGCGTCCGGTCCATGCCGGATAGATACCCAGCGCCGGGCGGGAGCCCCCGTTCCCGGCGACACCTTATCGTGGCGCAACCATGAGGCGGCGGGAAAGAGGCGGGCGGAAGGGGCCGACCTCAGCGCGGCGTGCGGCCCAGCTCCTGGGCAAGCGCCGCGAGCATGCGGTCGTTCTGCTCGGGCGTCCCGATGGTGACGCGCAGATGGGTGTCGTAGTTCCAGATGCAGCCGAGGCGCAGGATGATCCCGTGGCTCATCAGACGCTCGTAGAGGTCCATGGCGTCGACGCCGACGTCGAAGAGCACGAAGTTGCCCTGGCTGGGCACGACGCCGAGTCCGAGGTCCGCGAGGCCCTGCTGCACGCGCGGACGCTCGCGCACGATCAGGTCCCGGTGCTCCTGCGCCCACGCCCGGTCCTCGGTGACCGCCGCCACGCCCGCGGCGCAGGCGGGGCCGCTCAGGTGGAAGGGCTCGCAGGTGCTGTCGATGATCGCGCCGATGGCCGGGTCGGCGATGCCGTAGCCGAGGCGGACGGCGGCCAGCCCGAACACCTTCGACAGGGTCCGCAGGACGATCACGTTGCGGTGGCCCGCCAGCAGGAGCTCGAGCCCGTCGCCGTAGTCCGGGTCCTCGACGTACTCACGGTACGCCTGATCGAAGACGACGGCAGTGGTCGCGGGCACGGCCTCGACCAGGCGCCGCGCCTCGGCTCGCGACAGCACCGTTCCGGTGGGATTGATGGGGTTGCAGACCCAGATGACGCGCGTGCGTTCGTTGACCAGCGAGATGACCTCGTCGAGGTTGTAGCGGTAGTCGACGAGAGACGTTTCGCGCACGACGCCGCCCATGAGGCGAGAGACCCATGGATGGCCGTCGTAGCTCTGGTCGGCGGCGATCACCTCGTCTCCGGGGCCGATGAAGAGATGGGCGATGTAGCGCGCGACTGACTCCGAGCCGGGCCCGGGGACGATCATCTCGGCGGTCACGCCGGCATACTCCGCCAAGGCGCGCTTGACCCCGGCGTAGTCGTACTTCGCGGACGGATAGACGAAGGCGTGACCGAGGGCGGCGCGCGCCGCCTCCATCGCCTTGGGTGAGGAGCCGTACGCGTTCTCGTTGGAGGCCATCTTGACGACCTGGTCGGGCCGCAGGCCGTACCGCTCGCAGGCTTCCGCGACGCTCGAGCCCGGCCAGTAGAAGTCGAGGCCTTTGGCGGCGTCACGGAAGGCGTCGGTGATGTTCGCGGGTCTCATCGGCCAATCATGAGACTGCGACGGCAAGCTGGTCAACAACCGAGACTCCTTGTCCAGCGGGCCGAACAGAACCGCCGGGAGGCATCGCGCCCATACTCGTCCCGTATACTGGACGCCTAGTGCTTGATTCTTGACCTTGGCTCTCCGCCCGCCATGATACGCATACGTCTGGGTCGCGACGGCCGGGACGCGACATCGCCCGCGAACCCAGAGACCCGACGGGAGCAGCATGCGGATCGTCCTTCTTGACGGCATCGACATCGGCGACGAGAACCTGGCCCGTCTGCACAGCCGGGGCGAGGTCCGCGTCTTTCCCGGCATGCCGGCGACGAGCGACGAACTGGTCGAGCGGGCCGAAGACGCGGAGATCGTCCTCGACAGCTGGACGCCGATGGGCCGGGACGTGTTCGAGCGCCTGCCCGGCCTGAGGCTCGTATCGCTGTCCGCCACCGGCACGGACCTCGTCGACATGGCGGCGGCGACCGAATGCGGCGTGACGGTCTGTCGCGTGCCGCAATACGCCACCGTGGCCGTTGCCGAGCTCGCCCTCGGCCTGATGCTCGCCGTGACCCGGCACATCCCCGCCGCCGACCGTGAGGTGCGGCGCAGCGGCATCGAGTGGGATGCGCCCGTCGGCATCGAACTGCACGGCAAGACCCTCGGCCTGGTCGGCACCGGCGCAATCGGGCGTCAGGTGGCGCGATTCGGCCATGCTCTCGGCATGAATGTTGTGGGGTACGACGTGGCGCCGGACGAAGGGCTCAGCGCCGAGCTGGGCTTGAGGTACGGCTCGCTCGAGGACGTGTTCGCGCAGAGCGACGTCGTGTCGCTTCACGCGCCGCTCACGACCGGGACCGAGGGCATGATCGACGCCGCCCTGCTGTCGCGGCTGCCCGCCGGCGCCGTCATCATCAACGCGGCGCGGGCCAGGCTGGTCCAGCAGGACGCCCTGTGCGCCGCGCTGCTCGAGGGCCGCCTGGCCGGGGCCGGGCTCGACGATGTCGACCTCACCCGGCCGAGCGGCACGCAGATGCTGGCGCTGGACAATGTCGTGTTCACCCCCCACATTGGGTTCAAGACACGCGAAGCGGTCGCCACGCTGATGGCGGTCTGCACCGACAACGTCGTACGGTTCCTGGACGGCGAGCCCCGCAACGTCGTCACGGCCGCGCCCTGAGCGCGCCGGCGGCGAAGCGCGGAAAGAAAGGGAGACGATGGAGCTGACGAGCTTCGAGCGCGACATGCTGGAAGGACGCCACGGCGAGGGCATGGCCCTGGCCATGAAGGTCCAGGTGGGCACCGGCAAGGCGTTCTACGCCAGGCGCATGGTGCCGATCACCCGAGCCCATGTGGCGGCCAGCGCCCAGGAGGGCGACCTCTACTTCGTGACCAAGCTGGTCGAGGCGGGGGCGCACTGCCTCGTCTCGCCGACCATCAATCCCAGCATGGATCTCGCATACATCGAGGAGCATCTGTGGCAGCCGCCCGCCGACGCGCGCGCCCGCGTGGAGAAGAGCAACGAGATGTACCGGCGCATCGGCGCCACCATGACGCTCAGCTGCACGCCGGAGATCGAGAAGAACGTGCCCTCGTTCGGTGAGGTCGTCGCGTTTTCGGAGTCGAGCGCCTCGCCATACGTGAACTCCGTCCTCGGCGCCCGCACGAATCGCGAGTCGTCCATCAGCGCCCTCTGCGCGGCGGTCACGGGCAGGGTGCCGGAGTACGGCTTCCTGCTCGACGAGAACCGCCGCGGCCAGGTGCTCGTCGAGGTCGAGGCCAAGGTCGAGACTGACTTCGACTGGAGCTTGCTCGGCTACGCCTATCCGCGCAAGTGGAAGGGGCCTGAGGTGCCCGTGTTCACGGGCATCACCAGCCGCCCCACCCCGGAGGGCTTCGTACAGTTCGGCGCCGAGCTGGCGACGGCCGGCTCCGTCGCGATGTACCACATCGCGGGCATCACCCCGGAGGCGCCGACGCTCGAGGCCGCCTTCGGCGGAAAGGAGCCTGAGGCGCGCGTGACGATCACCGATGCGGATCTGGAGTGCATCCGCGAGATGTTCCGCGGCGAGGTGGGCGCGATCGATTTCGCCATGCTCGGCTGCCCGCACCTCACGATCCGCCAACTGGGCGACATCGCCGCGCAGGTCGAGGGCAAGCGCTTCGCCGTCGATACCTGGATCCTGGTGAGCTCGCTGACGCTCGAGCTCGCGGAGCGCATGGGGCACCTCGCCGCCATCCGCCGCGCCGGCGGGCACGTGATCGCCGACACCTGCATGGACATCCCCGGGATCTGGGACTACTACTACGACAAGCCGGGCGTCACCGAGTCGCAGAAGTGCGCCTTCTACTGCCAGGTCTATGGACAGAGGTTCGCCGTTCGCCCGCTGGATCAGGCCATCCAGGCGGCGATCGCGGGAGAGGTGGTCTGATGAGCGCTGACCGGACATTCGCCTGCCGCCCCATATCGGAGGGAGTGGGGGAGGGCGTCGCCCTTCTCTCCAGGGACGCCCTCTGCTTCGCCCTGTGCGAGCCGGACAGCGGCTGCGTCCTCGAGAAGGGCCACGACATCGACGGCAAGTCAGTCGCCGGCATGGTGCTCGTCATGCCGACGGGCAAGGGCAGCTCGGTCGTCCAGGCGGACGGGCTCTATCGGCTGATCAGCAAGCAGACGGCTCCGGCCGCCGTCGTCATCCAGACGCCGGAGCCTGTGCTCGTGTCGACGATCATCGCCATGGAGGTCCCGCTGGTCGACGAGGTGGACCCCGCCTTCTACGAGACCGTGCAGGACGGCGATCGAGTGATCGTCGACGCGCTGGCCGGGACGATCACACTGCGCCGCGACAGCGCGAGCGCGACGCCCGGAGAGTGAGCCGTGACCGTTGCGCTCACCCGGGTCGAGATCCCCTACGGCGACTCGACCCTCGCCGCCGAGGTGCCAGGGCCGTTGCTCTTTGACGGCGAGCTGGAGGAACTGCCTGAGGTCGAGGACCTCGAGGCGGCGGTGCTCGCCCAGCTCGAGGATCCGATCGGGGCCCCGCCCCTCAAGGAACTGGCGGCGGGGCGCACCAACGTCGTTGTGCTCGTCGAGGACGCCACCCGGCACACTCCGGTCGACCGCATCCTGCCCGTCCTGCTCGATCATCTGAACGAGGCCGGCGTGGCCGACGAGCGCATCGAGATCCTCACCGCGCCGGGCACGCACCGCATCATGACCGAGACCGAGGTCCGGGCCAAGGTCGGCGAGAACGCCTTCGGCCGCGTCCGCGTCTCGCAGCACGACTGCACCATCCCGGAGTCGATGGTCGAGCTCGACCCCGTCTACGCGGGCGGCGTCCGGATCCCGGTGCAGGTCAACAGACGCATCCTCGAGGCCGACCTGCTCATCGGTCTCGGCAACATCCTGCCGCACTGCGGCGCGGGCTTCTCAGGCGGAGCCAAGATCCTGCAGCCCGGCGTGTGCGGCTTCGCGACGACATCGGCGACCCATATCGCGGCCACGCTGCTGCCCGAGATCCCGCTGGGCGACATCGACAGCCCCGTGCGCGCGGGCATCGAGGAAGTCGCGCGGCACGCCAACCTCGGCTTCATCATCAACGTCGTGCGCGACCCGAAGGGCCGCATCCTGACGGTCGTGGGCGGCGACTGCGTCGCCGCCCATCGCCAGGGCGTCGAGGTCTCACGGCGGGCCTATGCGGCGTACCTGCCGGAACCCGCCGACATCGTCATCGCCAGCTCGTTCCCGGCGGACATGGACTGGTGGCAGGGCGAGAAGGGCCTGATCGCCGCCGGATTCGCCGTCAAGACCGGCGGCGTCATCATCCTCGCCACGCCGTGCCCGGAGGGCCTCGAGCACAACCACCCGCTCCTGCGCGACTGGCTGGGCCTGTCGTACGCGGAGGGATGCGCCAAGGTCGCGAGCATGGACCCGGCCGACGTGTCGGCCGACCTGATCTCGGCCGACCTCGGGGTGGATAACGCCAAGATTCGCGAGAAGGCGCGCATCCTGGTGATCACCGAAGGCCTGACGGCCGGCGACATCAAGCTGCTCGGCTACGAGCGCATGCCGCACCTGCAGGCGGCCGTCGATCGCGCGCTCGAACTGGTCCCCGGCGGCACCGTCGGCGTGCTTCCCTACGGCGGCGATTGTCTGCCCCTGGTGGGAACTCGCTAGCTCGCCGGGACTGCATCGATACACGGGAGGACCAATGCCGCTTGCCCGCCAGACGCTCACCGAAGTCGCCGCCGAAGTCGGAGGATCCTCGCCCGCCCCCGGCGGGGGCAGCGCCGCCGCCCTGTCCGGGAGCATGGCAGCGTCGCTCGTGGCCATGGTCTGCCGGCTGACGACGGGGAAGCCGGCCCATGCCGAGCGGGAGAACGAAGTCCTCGGCATCATGCATGCCGCCGACGAGCTCTCCGCCCGGCTGCTGGCGGCCGTCGACCACGACGCCGAGGCCTACCTCGGCGTCGTCGCCGCCTACCGGCAGCCCAAAGACACTCCGGAGGCGGTCGCGGCGCGCAAGGAGCAGATCCAGGCGGCCGTCAGTCATGCTGCCGAGGTGCCCCTCGCGACGGCGTCGGCGTGCCTCGAGGTTCTGGAGCTTGCCGGACGTCTGCGCCAGGGCTTCAACAGCGCCGCCGCGAGCGATTTGGGCGTGGCGGTGCAGATGGCCGCCGCCGGTGTCCGCGGGGCGGCCCTCAACGTCGCCGTCAATGTCCCTTCATTGAGCGACGCGGACGCGGGCGCCGACCTGAAGGCCCGGGCCGCCGCCGTCGAGACGCGCGCCGAAGAGCTCGCGGACGATCTCTGGCGCGATCTCCGGGCGCGCGTCGCCGGGCCATGAGGCTGATGCACCAACTGCCGCGAGGTCGCCGAGTCGCGACACGCAGGCTCGCATGCACTACCATACGAGTGCGCAGATGCGGGACTCTCATCAAAGGGGATGACACGTGAGCAAGCAAGGCGACGACCTCTACTCGAGCTTCATCAACAGGACCTTCACCCGGCGTGACCTGCTGAAGGGCGCCGCTGTCATCGGCGCCGGCGCCGCCATGGCTCCTGTCATCGCCGCCTGCGGCGGCGACAGCGGCACAGCTGCCAGCCCGTCGGCATCCGTGGCCGCTCCCAAGGCCGGCGGGTATCTTCGTGTGGCCGCTTCCGCCGGCTCCGCCAAGGAGAACCTCGACGTTCACCAGGCGGCTCTGACGATGCCGTCGATGGACATGCGCTTCAACATGTACGACTCGCTGCTCGAGTTCAGCAACGAGGGAGTGCTCGGCATGGCGCTGGCCGCCGAAATCTCCCCGAACGCCGACGGTTCGCAGTACACGGTGCGGCTCAAGGACGGCCTCACGTTCCACAACGGCAAGTCCGTGACCGCCGACGATGTCGTCTTCAGCTTCAAGCGCATCATGGACCCGAAGGCCCCGGGCCTCGCGGCGCAGCAGCTTCGCGGCCTCACCTCGAGCGGGATCAAGAAGGTCGACCCTCTCACGGTCCGGTTCGAGCTCGATCAGACGAACGTGATCTTCCCCGAGGCTCTGGCGACATACAGCGCCGGGGTCGTCCCGGAGGGCTACAACCCGAAGGGCGGCGACGGAGCCATCGGCACCGGCCCCTTCAAAGTCACCAACTTCGACGCCGGTCAGCAGTGCGACTTCGCGAAGTTCACCGAGTACTGGCGCGAGAACGGCGGCCCATGGGTCGACAAGATGTCCATCATCGAGTTCAACGAGACGACGGCGCAGCTCAACGCCCTGCTCGGCGGCAACGTCGAGTACTGCCAGATGGTGCCCGGCGCCCAGATCAAGGTCGCCGAGGCCGAGGGTTTCAAGAAGCTCGAGGCGAAGACCGGTTCCTGGATCCCGTACACCATGAACCTCGACACCAAGCCCTTCGACGACCTGCGCGTGCGCCAGGCGTTCCGGCTCATCGTCAATCGTCCTGAGGTCATCGCTCAGGCGGCGGACGGTCTGGCCTGGGAAGGCAACGACATATATGGGCCGTTCGACCCGGGGTACCCGAAGGACCTGCCGCAGCGCGTCCAGGACATCGAGCAGGCCAAGTCGCTGCTCAAGCAGGCTGGCTACGACGGCGACCTCAAGGTCAAGCTCACCACGTCGACCTCGGTCAGCAGCAACGCGCCGGCCGCCGCCACCGTTTTCGCGCAGCAGGCGAAGGCCGCGGGCGTCGACGTGTCCGTCAACAACGTGAGCGGCGATGTCTTCTGGGGCGACGAGTACCTCAAGTACTCCTTCGCCATGGA
>CAZHMG010000059.1:0-14855 GCA_964533575.1 uncultured Thermoleophilia bacterium
GTGCTTCCTGCGATCAGGATGTTGGTGGCACGCAGGATCCCGTCCAGCGTACTCTGGCCAGTGCCGTAACGGTTGTCGACCATGTGCTTGGTGTTGGCCTCGTTCACGGCCACGATCGGGAACATGAGACGGCCTTCGGCCTCGAGCGCCTTGAGGCGGATGACGCCGGTCGTGGTCTCCTCGGTCCCGCCTATGATGTCGGTGGCCATGTCAGAGCGGTCGCCATGCAGAATGCCGACCACGTCGGCGCCGTCGTCCATCGTGATGTGGGGACGATGATCGACACAGGCACGGATGTGATCGTAGTAGGTCTTCTCGTCCTCACCCTTGATGGCGTACGTGCGGACGCCGAAGTCATTCACGAGGGCGGCGGCGGCATCGTCCTGGGTGCTGAGGGGGTTGCTCGCGCAGAGCACGACATCAGCGCCGCCCGCAACCAGGGTACGCATGAGGTTCGCGGTCTCGGTGGTCACGTGGAGGCAGGCGCCGATGCGAATGCCCTTGAGCGGCTGCTCGCGCCGGAAACGTTCTCGAATCGCGGCCAGCACCGGCATCTGCATGTCCGCCCACTCGATGCGAAGGACACCCTGCGCGGCCAGCCCTCTGTCCCTGATGTCGTAATCGGAAGTCAAGAAGCCCTCACTCTTCGTCGCATTCGTTCTCCTGCGGGACGCCGCAGGCGGCCAGCGTTAAACCGTAGTAGGCCGCTATGACGGCGACCTGAATCAGCATGTCGGACACGGCATCGCACTTCTGCGCTCGGACAACCCCGACCTCGAACGGCGTGAGCCGTGCTGCATCGGCGACACCGGCGACGACGCCGGGAGAGTATACCTGAGCGCCGCCACGGGCACGAACGATCCGGGGTTGATATACGCCGGTCATGGCAGGAAACACTCGCGGAAGGTGGTCGGGCCAGCGGCCCGCCAAGGGGCTGGCCAGCGACGCGTTGACGTGATCCGCGATCGCCGTCACCCGGCCCCGATCGCACGCCCCACCGCCACGCGTCGGCACAATCGGGAGGACGAGACCGAGGCAAGCCTCGCGCGGCTGTGCGGCGAGCAGCTCGAAGAGAGCGCCGTGGAACGGCCGCCGCGGGTGAAGCGCGGTACGCTTCAGGATCCGGAGCTCCACATCCGGAAACAGAGCAAGTGCAGCGGAACGCGTGGCTGGTTCGTCGACGACGAGCGCCAGCGCCGGGTCGCACACGTCAGGCGCCGGAGCTCAGCTTCGCCTTGAAGTCCTGGATGGCCGCGACAGGCGAGGGGTCCACCCCGTAGAGCAGCGCGAGGTAATACGACGCGTAGTCGCCCAGCTGCACCATCGAGAAGAGCCGTGCCAGCTGCGAGTGACCCGGGGCCCAGACCTGCTCGACGCCGACGCTACGCTCGGCCAGCACGTCGGCCGTGAGCGCCGCGCGGCGGGCGAGGCGCCGATCGCACCCGGCGTCGTTGAGGAAGAGGGCCACGGTACCGGCCGACACCGCCGGCAGGCTCGTCCATCCCATGATCTCGTTGTGATCGAGCTCGGGCAGCTCATTCCAGAAGGCCGGTGCCTTGGCATTCTCATTGATCTGGCCCTTCCAGCGGCGCGCGACAGCGACAGTCGGCCCGGCGCCGTAGATCACAGCCTGCTTGCCATGGAGCAGACGAGCCAGATCTGAGGCGGAATGCCAGTCGGATCCCGAAGCATCGCGGCCAACGCGCGTCTCATCTTCGGGCGCCTCGGGCCCGAGGACGCGATTGCCCAGACGCAGAAGCTCGACCGTCTCGCGGACGTTGCCGGCTTGCGACGGACACAGCCCAGCCGCCTCGAGAGCCGCGAGCACGGGGGCGGCCAGGAGGCCGAGAGACGCCCTGGGCTGCTGGCCACCCGGAACGAGGACGAGAGGCAAACCATGTTCGCGGGCGAGCCCGGCGACGGCGCCTCCGGACGCCACGCACACAGGGGTGCAGCCTCGCGCAAGTGCCTCCGTCAAACAGCTGACCGTCTCCTCGGTGTCGCCGGAGTAGCTCACGCCGATCACCAGCGTGTTCTGATCGACCCAGACCGGCAGGTCGTAGCCGCGTATGACGGCGGCGGGCACCGGCAGCCCGGGAAGAGCCGCGAGGACGAGATCAGCCCCGATGGCCGACCCGCCCATGCCGCAGATGGCGACACCAGCAGGGAGAGCCCGTGGAGCCGGCGCATCGTCGGACACGACGAAAGCGTCGGCCAGCACATCGCATGCGGCCGCGTAGGCCGACTCCAGCTGCTCGGGCAGGGTGATGATGGCGTGCAGCATGTCTCCCTTGTCGAGAGACGCGATCAACGCCTCGTTCACGACTGTCTGATCCGCCATGTCAGGACTCGAGAATCACGCCAAGGACCAAGTCCCGCTTCTCCTCCATCAGGCCTTGGTCGTCGGCCCCCAGGTTGAGTCGAAGGAGTGGTTCGGTGTTGGAGGGACGGACGTTGAAGTGCCAGTGCTCGTAGTCCACCGAGATGCCGTCCAGCCGCGTGATTTCTCCGTCTGAGAAGCGGGCCTCGATGCGCCGCAGCGCTGCGTCGACATCATCGACCGTCGAGTTGATCTCGCCACTGATGAAGTAGGTCGTCCGCAGAGGCTCGAGCAGTTCAGCCAGCGTCGCCTTCTTGCGTGACAGCAGCTCAACGATGAGCAGCGCCGGGATGAAGCCCGAGTCGGCATTGAAGTTGTCGCTGAAGTAGTAATGTCCACTGACCTCGCCACCAAAAAGGACGGGTTCGCGGCGCATACGCTGCTTGAAGAAGGCATGCCCGACACGATTGAGGAGCGGCACGCCGCCGTTGGCACGAATCACGTCCGGCACGGCGCGGCTCGCCCGCAGGTCGTAAAGGATGGATGCGCCGGGATGCTCTGCGAGCAGCGCCTCGGCGAGCAGCGCCGTCACGAAGTCGCCGGGCACGAAGTCGCCGGATTCATCGATGAAGAAGCATCGGTCGGCGTCGCCGTCCCACGCAATTCCGAGGTCGGCTCGCTCGGCCCTGACGCGATCGCGCAGCTCCCGGATGTTCGCCTCGACCAGAGGATTCGGGTCGTGGTTGGGAAAGGTGCCGTCCACGTCGAAGTACATCTCGACCGCCTCAACCGCGGTGCCGGCGAACAGACGCCGCGCAAGCAGGCCCGCGACGCCGTTGGCCGCGTCCATCACGATCCGATACGGAGCGAAGCCCGACGTGTCCACCATCCGGCGCAGGTGCTCCACGTATGCCGGGTACAAGTCGACAGGCGCGGCGCCGCCTGACGACGGCCGCGAGACAGGGGAAGGCATCGCCTGCGCCCGCTTTCTGAGCTCGGGGATACCGGCGTCGCCGCTCAGCGGCAGGGCCCCGGCGCCGACGAGCTTCATGCCGTTGTAGTCCGGCGGGTTGTGCGAGGCAGTGATCATGACCCCGCCGTCCAGGTCCCGCGAGGCGACACCGAAGTACAGCATCTCCGTTGGGACCAGGCCGAAATCAGATGTCCTGGCGCCAGCCGAAGCGGCACCGTTGACGAAGGCTTCGCGCAGGGCAGGTGACGACGGGCGCGGGTCGATGCCAACACCGAGCTCCCTGGCGGCCAGCTGCTCGGCAAGGGCCGCGCCGATAACGAAGGCCGTCCCCTCGTCGATCTCCTGTGGATACAGGCCGCGCACGTCATACGCCTTGAAGATTCCGTCCGGGATCATCGCCTCTCCCCCCCGTGAAGGTCGTCGCAGAACTGAATGGAGCCGTCTGGAAGTGTTGTCCCCGGATAGAGGCACATGCCGGCGGCAAGACTGTTGCCCGACCCGATGATGCACTCCTCGCCCAGCACCGCTTCGGTGACCTGCGTGCCCGCCCCGATGCTGGTGCGGCGCGCGATGACACTCCGTTCCACCTGCGCATGCGCTCCGAGAGAGACATCCGACTGAAGGACGGACTCGGATACGGAGGCGCCTTCGCCCACGACAGAGTTGGCGCCGAGCACGGCCAAGGGGCCGATCTTGGCGCCGTCGCCTATTCGGACACCCTCGCCCACGTAACAGGGAGGGATGAGATGCGCGCTCGGGGCAACTGCCGCGGAGGGCGCAGCATACAGATACTGCTGCCCCAGAAGGTCCGCGACGCTGGTGAGCACGGATCGCTCGAGAATGTCGAAATGGGCTTGGAGATAGCTGTGCGGCGTGCCGATGTCCCGCCAGTATCCACGGTCCACATAGCCGTAGAGCGACCCCGTCCTGGCGAGCTTGGGGAAGACGCCGCGTTCGATCGAGAAGAGGCGCCCGCGCGGCACCATTTCGAGCACCTCCGGCTCGAGCACGTAGACGCCGGCGTTGATCAGGGCCATTCCCTCCCAGTCGCCCGGCTTCTCGAGAAAGTTGACGACACTGCCATCTTCGCGCAACTCCACGAGGCCGTAGCGGCGAGGGTCTTCGACCGGAGTGAGGTAGATCGTCCCCATGCCGCCCTTCTGACGATGCACCTGTGCCAGCGCGGTGAGGTCGACGTCACTGAGAACGTCGCCGTTGAAGACGAAGAACGGCCCGTCGTCGAGAACCCTTTCGCAGTTGGCGATGGCGCCGGCCGTGCCCAACGGCTCGTCCTCGACCGCGTAGTCGACCTCGATGCCGTATGCCGATCCGTCACCGATCTCCGCTTCGATGGCCGCGGCGAGAAACCCTGTCGAGAAGATGGCCCGGCGCACGCCGTGCCGCGCCAGGTTGTCGAGTATGTATGCGACAAAGGGTCGCTCGACGACTGGCGCCACCGGCTTGGGGACGCGAGAGGTGATGGGGCGCAGCCGCGTCCCCTCCCCCCCGACGAGGATGACCGCTTGGGCTGGGACCGGACTGCCCGCTTGGTTCACGCCATGACCCGGGACCGGTCGGCGGCCGTCCTCGGCTTCGCTTCGCCCATCCCGATGCCTTCGTACTCCATCCCCGCGGCGGCTGCGACGCCGGGATCGATGGAGTTGCGCCCGTCGATGAGCAGCGCCCGCCTCATGACGGCGGCCGCGGCAGCCCAGTCCAGACGGACGAACTCAGGCCACTCCGTGACGATCACGGCCGCATCCGCGCCGGCAAGCGTCTCGAGCGGATCCTCGATGATCGTCACGCCGGGGAACAGCGGGTGTTCTCCGGCGGAGATCATGGGATCGCAGGCGCGCACCACAGCACCCTCGTGATGGAGCCGGGCAGCGAGGATGATCGATGCGGCTTCCCTCAAATCGTCCGTGTGAGGCTTGAACGTCAACCCCAAGAGGGCGATTGTCCTGCCTCGCAACCCCCCGAGTCGCTGCTTGAGCTTGCCGACCACGCGCCGCTTCTGAAGCGCATTGACTTCAATCACCGCGGTGAGCAGCTGGAAATGGTAGCCGCTGTTGCCGGCGAGTTGCTTCAGCGCTTGTACGTCCTTGGGGAAGCAAGAGCCGCCGTAGCCGATGCCCGCCTGAAGGAAATGCGGTCCGATCCGGTGATCGAGACCCATGCCGTGAGCGACCGTCCGCACGTCTGCCCCGACCTGCTCGCAGACATTGGCGATCTCGTTGATGAAGGAGATCTTCGTGGCCAGGAAGGCGTTGGAGGCGTACTTGATCATCTCGGCCGTCGCGACCGTCGTGTGCAGCACCTCGGCGTCGATGCCGCGGTAGAGCGCCGCGACGGCGGCCGCGTCCTCCGCGCACGAGGCGCCGATGACGATGCGGTCCGGCTCGAGGAAGTCCTGGATGGCCGCGCCCTCGCGCAGGAACTCGGGGTTCGAGACGTACGTCACAGAACTCGCGCCGAGCGCCTCGAGATCGGCCACGACCTTCTCACCGGTACCAACGGGCACTGTGCTCTTCATGATGAGGAGGCGCCGTCCGTCCCGCGCCGCGATCTCTCGCACGGCGAGTTGAACCCGGGAAAGGTCTGCGTCGCCGGACGGAGAGGGCGGCGTGTCCACGGCGATGAAGAGGACCTCGCAGGCCGAAAGGAGCTGCTCGTACGACGTGGTGAACGACAATCGAGAACGATTGTCTTCGATGAGCTTCTCGAGGCCCGGTTCGTAGATGGGAACTTCGCCCCGCTCGAGCCGGGCGATCTTGTCGGCGTCAATATCAAGGCAGACGACGTGGTGACCGAGGTGGGCAAAGCAGACCGCCGAGACAAGGCCCACGTATCCTGTTCCGACCACCCCGATGGGAGAAGCGACGTCCATTCCGGAAAGCACCTCCGTCTTGCCTCGCTGAGCGTTCACGCCGCGCGGCAGCAGTCTACCATAGGGCTTTCGACACCAAACTCAATCGTCTTCCGCCGACTCCAGCTCCGCCTTCAGGCCGCGGTCGGCGGGATTGAGGGACAGGGCGCGGGCAAACGCCTCCATGGATTCCTTCCGGCGATTGAACGCCTTGAGATACAGCGCGCCCTGCTGCTCGTACACGTCGTAGTTGTCCGGCTGCAGGCGGGCTGCGGCCTGCAGCACGGTCAGCGCCTCACGGTTGCGGCCTAGTTGCTGCAGTACCTGGGCCTGCGTGATGAGCGGGTCGACCGCCAGCGGATTGAGCCGCGCCGCGCGTCGCGTATGGTCGAGCGCTGCCGCTGCGTCCCCCTCCGCCGAGGCGGTGAAGGCGTCGTCTTCGGCACGCGCCGCAAAATAGGGGAAAGCCCAGCTGGCGGCGAGCAGCACGAGCGCCAGCGACAGCGACAGCGACAGCGCCGCGCGTCTGGCGCGGCCGTCCCGGCGCCCCGTCCCCCGCCTCGCGTCCTCGGCCTCGGCATCGTGTGGAGGCTCGCCTTCATCGCGACGTCTGGTCGCGAGATAGGCGGCGCACATTGCCACGAAGACGAAGAAGGCGACGCCGATCGCTGCCATGTCCCAGTCCCAGTCGAATGAGATGTGTACGAGGAAGGCGAGGGCCCCGGCCTGCAGGGCAGCGAGAACGGCTCGCGACGGATCGCTCTTGTACGAGAAGGGGTTGCCGATCGCGGCAACGGCGAACAGGACGAGCGCCGGGACGAAGAGCACGAGCCCGATGATGCCGAGTTCACTCAGGACATTGAACCACTGGCTGTGAGCATGCCTGATGACGCCGGTATTCTCACGAAAGCGGTAGTGAGTGAAGGGGAAAGTCCCGGCGCCGGATCCGGTGAGCGGCATGATTTGCGCCTGCTGCATCGCTTCGCGCCACAGGGGCACGCGATATGTGTTCAAGGAGGTCAGGCGTGCGGCGTTGTTGGCGGAACTCTGTGCGTCCGTGTCGGTTACGAACGAGTGCAGGCTGTCGCGCACCCAGTCTGCGCCCCCGCGGGCGTCCGCGTAGCGCCATGAACCGCCGACGAACACGACGCCCAGTACGACGATGATGATCGCGCCGGATGCCATGCGTACCCCGCCCGGCCACTGCACTCTGGTGTGCGCAAGCGCGACGAGTGCCTGGGCCGCCGCCGTCGCACCAAGCGCCGCGATTGACCAGATGAGCAGTGTTTCGCCCTCCGCCGCGCGGAGCGCCGCGTTCGTCGTCTTGTCGAAGAGCGTATCCAGCCCACGGAGCTGCCAGAGCACGAAGGCCGCCGGCGCAGCGATGGCGGCCAGGCTCGCCAGACCGGCGATTCGCGCGGGCGCAAGCGCGAAGTAGGCGACGAGGACGATGACCAGGGCGAGCCAGCCGCCGCGGGAAAACGTGAAGAAGAACGTGAACGTCACTGGCACCGCAGCCGCGGCGGCCACAACGCGCCAGCCGAGCGCCCTCGTGCGGTCACCGGCCAGAGCCAGCGAAATCGGCAGGGCCAGGACCATCATCAGCGCGAGGACGTTCCAGTATCCGACCGGGCTCGACAACCGGGCATACGGCGTGTGCGTGACGATGTCCGGCAGCACCTTGCCTGCGTACGCGTACAGGCTGACGGCGACGGCGGTTGTCAGGTAGCACCAAGCGGCCAGATGAAGCTCGGGACGACGAACACGGGTGAATCCGAGCACCGCGGCCACGACGAGGTACAGAGCTGCAAGATCGAATGCCTCCCAGCTCAGGTCCGGGCCGATTGACCACAGCACGGATAGACCGGCCCAGGCGACGAACAGGCCGAAGAAGGCCAGAGCGATCAGATAGACGAGGCCGGGCCGGGAGGCATCCCGCACGAACCACAGCCAGAGTGCGGCGACCAGCAGATAGACGATCGCCGCAGGCGCGCTCCGCGCCAGGATGTAGCCGCCGGACATGAACGCGAAGACCGCCGCCAAGGCAACGGTGATGAAGACGGCGGCGGCCGCGCGCAAGTCCAGAGGCTGCCGCCGCCCCACGAAGCGATCTTTCTCGTTCATGAGCTGCAGTATACTGGCGACGTCATGGGGAATCCGTGAGCGAGGGGGAGACATGAAGCCCAAACTGTTGATGGTCATGGCACTCGCCATCGTCCTCGTTCTGGCGTTCGCGGTGGTCGCCCAGGCCGGCGTGTCGCAGGCGACGATCGACGGCATCGTCAAGGACGCTGCCGACGGACAGATCGACGGCGACTGGACGCCGGCTCAGATCCGGGCGGCCCTGGATTACGTCCAGAACGACGCCACGGGCAAGCAGTACTCGAAGACCGAGGGCGTCCTCGAGGACTACCTGGCCAGCCTGCAGGCTCCCGGCGCCCAGGAAGGCGAACTGGCCTTCACCGGGGCGCCGCTGCTCCTGCTGCTCGCCGGCGGCGTGGCGCTGGCCGGCGGCGGCGCATGGCTGCGGCGGCGTAAGTAGACGCTCGGCGGCACGCCTTCCCGACGCCGTCATCCATCGGTCGCGTCTCATCGTCATTGGTTTCGCCGAATCATCCTCATTCGTCGTCCAGCACGAGCGTGATGTCGGTCGGCGCTGAGTCGTCGACGACGATCTGAGTGCGGCGCAGCCCCAAGTCGCCACCGAGAGCCAGCGCGGCGCGCCGGAATCCCGAACGATAGTACAAGCCCGGGGTCGCCTCTTCCGGCTGCCACGGCGATAAGGCCTGCGCCTGATATCCCCAGAGGCGCAGGCGTTCCACCTCGTCCGCACCCGTCATGCCGGTGTCGGCCAGCACCCCCACCTGCGGGATGCCGGCGGCGGCGTAACTGAAGCCTGCACGGGTTGAGGCGAGGCCAGGCGCGAGCGTGGACGGCCAGCAGGCACGAACGAGCGTCTGAACGTTCGCTCGGGCCGCTCCTCGCGCAGTGGCCGCGCTGGATATCGAGCCCCTTGTCACGCCGCCCGGTAAGGCGGACACGGGCAGACCGGTGGCCGCAACGGCTTCAGCGACCCCGCCGCTTGATGTGGCGGCGCCTGACTTTGAAGGAACGTCCAGCGGAGCGCTCACGACCGCGGGCTGCCGCAGACGCTGCAGCAGGAGGGCGAGCTCCTCCGTTGCGCGGGCCGTCGCTCCGGTCCTGTCGGCAGCCGAAGGCGCTACGAGCACGGCAAGGGGTTGCCATTCGGCGAGCTCGCTTTCGACGCGCTCCGCGAGCGCGGCGGGCGGCGCCGTCAAAGAGCGAACGGCGATGTCCACGCCCGACGACTGCCGGAGCAGGCGACGGGCTTCGCGTTCGTATGCATCGCGGTCGAGCGTGCCGTCGGGAGCGATGATGAGCACGCGAGCGTGGCGGCGTTGCACGGTTACCACGGGCTCGTACTGCGGCGGCGTCAAGCCGACGGCCAATGTGTGCCTGAGGTCGTCGACGGCGTCCCTCCGCAAGCTCCACGCCGTGCCGTCCTCGCAACGTTCCACGAGGACGGGACAGGAACGAACCCGGATGCGTGCCGGCCGAAGCGCCCGCAGCGTGCTCGCGACGGAGGTGGCCGCCTGCAGATCGAGCTCGTTCTGCATGATACCGAAGGCGAGGACGTAGTTGGCGAAAGCGACCACGTTGAGGTCCTCGAATGCAATCTGGGGCAACGCCTGCGAGAGCGTCCCATACTGGGACGGCCAAGCCGAGGCAAGGCTCTTCTGCCCTCGCCAGGCCTTTGCCGCCTCCCGGTACAGAGCAAGACGAGGACGCTCCTGTCCCCCTGAGAACATGGTCGGCACGGCCAGGCGCAGGGCGTCCCGGTCCAGCACCACCCAGGCGTCGAGTTCGACGTCGAGAATCTGGCCTAACGCCTGAGCCGCGGCCTGCGGACCCAGGTCGTCGACGAGTCGATGCAAAGGAACATACCCTCCACCGCTCACCTGGCCCTGCGTCCTCGGCGCAAGCACGGTGGCCGTCAGCGAAACGCGTCTGTGGTCGGCGTGCAGCCAAACGACCCCGGTGCACTGTCTATTCGTCCCGCCCTGGACGAACACGGCGATGTTCTCCGGCGGCAGGGCGCGTGCGGCGGGCGTCAAGCCCACCACCTTCTGCCACGGCCCCGGTGTAGCAAGCAGGATGACGACGGTCAGGGAGACAAGGACACCGAGCAGCAGCGCCGCCCACGGATCGAGGCCCTTGAGAACGGCCAGGAGAAACTTCACTGCACGGGCTTGAACGATTTCGCCAAGTTCATCATCGTGTCGTCAGTGAGCTCGTTCTTGAGCGTGTTGAGGACCCAATACAGCGTTTTGTTCCGCTTCCACGCCACCATGTGGAGACGATCCCCCTGGTAGAAGAGCAGGTACTCTGTTCCGTTGATCATCCGCTTGCCGTTGGGGTTCTCAATTGCCGGGGGGGTGAGCCAGCGCATTGTCTGGATGCTCCAGGAGCCCCCACCCGGTGTACGCGCGACAACCACGGCGGCGGCGGAGTGACGACCCTTGGTGTCGGTGAGGCGGTATGCTCGGAACTCGTCATATGCTGACCCTGCGATCCAGCTGGACGGCATTTCGAGCGGCAGCGGCGACTTCTGCGCCAGTGCCTGCCACGCTGCCTGATCGACGTTTTGATCCTTCAGCAGCGTCTGCCGCGGCTGTTCCTCCACTTGTGGAACAGTGAGTGCCCCGCGAAAGGACGAGGTGATGAAGATCCTGATGCCTTCCGCGCTCCCCGGTGTGCGGTCCACGACCTCCACTGTCGACGGTTCGATCATGGCCGCCAGCGCTCGCGCCTGCCCGGCGAGAGACTTCGATGTGTAGACCATGTTCGTTGTCCCCGGGAAGTCGGGGCTGTCAGGCCCGCTCACGACCCTGTAGCCGAGAGCGCCGAGCTGGTCCTCCGCCGGATCCGCGTGACCGTCGATGCCGCTCGCGTTGGAGACGGTCACCGTATACATCTCCTTGTCCACCTTCTCCCCGGCCTGCGGCTCGGGCGATGCCGTTGGATTGGTGAATTCCGCCACCGCTTCGTCGATCTCCTGCTGGGTGGGGACGACATATGAGACCCCGTCGATCGTCGGCGTCATGCCTTCAATGTGCGTCGTGTGGACGTCCGACGTGTCGACCTGGAACACAAGCTCGACGAGAGGCTGCAGCCGCTTGAGGGAATTGATGTCGGAAGTCGTCTCTGCGGTGATCGCCTGGATGAGCTGCACCACCTTCGTCCAGTCCGCGCTCCAGCGCCCTGACTGCCGCTGAGCCTCTTTGAGGAAGAGTTGCTGGCGCTGCATGCGTCCGAAGTCACCCGACTCGTCACGGCGGAAGCGGACGAAGTCGAGGGCGTCGTGACCGCGCATCAGCTGGTACCCCGGCATGATGTCGATGGACTTGTAGCTGCTGGACTCGGGGTTGTAGTAGCGCTTGTCCACAGGAATGTAGACGCCGCCCAGGATGTTGACAGCGTGCCAGAACCCCGCGAAATCAACTTCGACGAAGTGGTTGACCGGCAGGCCGGTCAACGTCGAGAAAGTCTCAACGACGAGGGCGGGACCCCCGTGGAAGTAGGCGGCATTCATCTTGTCGATGCCCACACCGGGGATGTCGACCCTCAGATCGCGGGGCACGGACAGCATCGAGATGCTCTTGCTGTCCGGGTCGAGACGGACCAGGATCTGGGTGTCCGAACGTCCCGGGTCGCCCGGTACGGATTCGTCCCGCCCGATGAGCAGGATGTTCACCGCCTCTCCCGGCAGCGCAGGGCGCAACTCTTTCTCGGCTTTCGCGACCACGTCCTTGACGCCGTCACTTCGATCGCTGACCGTGCTCACGGTCCCGTTTACCCATCCAAGCGCAAGTCCCGGCGCAGCAAGCGCGCCGATCACAACCACCAGTCCTATGAGCTTGAGCGCGACGTGGCGGCCGAAGGCGAGGTACAGAGCCACCAGGGCCATGACCAGGAGGGCGAGAACGGGAACGCCGTAGACTGTCCACTCCGGCACCTTGCCGGAGAGTCTCGCCAGATCGACCGCCGCGAGCGAGTTGCCGAACATCCCGCGGCCGTAGACCCACCCCACGGCGAGAAGACCCACGACGACGGCCAGAAGGAACGCCGCGAGCATCCACGACCGGCGAGCTGAGACATGGCGAGAGGCGCGCCGGGCGACGGCACGTGATCCGTCAGACGACCGGCGTACCGCCCGTACGGCTCCGGCGACTCTGACGGCCTCGTCTTCTCCGACTCTGTAGACCCTGTACTCTGTCATCCCGCTCCATCCGGCGACATGCTCACCCGGGCAGGGCAGCGTCGTCACACGCACTTGGAGACGCGGCCAGGTCCAGGTCGGTTCGCTCCCCCGGCCCTGTCCGGACGATCTCCGCGCCGAGCAGCCGCAGCTTGCCGGTGAGGTCCTCGTACCCGCGATCGATGTGATGCACAGCGCGTATCTCCGTCACGCCATCAGCAACGAGCCCTGCGGTGACCAGCGCGGCGCCTCCTCGAAGGTCAGGGGCTTCAACGACAGTCCCGGTCAACGCGCGTGGTCCCGCGACAATGGCGTGGTGTCCACTGGGCGTGATGCCGGCGCCCAGTCGGTTGAGTTCGTCCACGACGACGAAACGATTCTCGAACACGTTCTCCGTGACGATGGACGTCCCTTCGGCCAGCGACAGCAGCACCATCGTCTGCGCCTGCAGATCGGTCGCGAAGCCGGGGTGAGGCAGCGTCGACACGTCTATCGGCGAGAGCGGACCCTCGCGCTTGACCGTGATGCGGCGGTCGCCTTCCGTCACGCTCAAGCCCACGGCCCGCAACTTGGCCAGGAAGAGTTCAAGATGGCGCGGGTCCAGTCCCACCGTCGTCACCTCTCCCCCAGACGCCGCGCCCATGATGAGATAGGTGCCGGCCTCGATCCGGTCGGCGATCACATCATGCGTGACACCGTGCAGGCTATGCCCACCCTCGATCCGGATTGTGCTCGTGCCACCCCCCTCGATCACGGCGCCCATGCCGATCAGGTAGTCGCACAGATCCATGATCTCGGGTTCGCGGGCGGCATTCTCGATGACTGTCTCGCCAGATGCGGCGGTCGCCGCCATGAGCAGGTTCTCGGTCGCACCGACGCTCGGATAGTCGAGAGGGACGACCGCGCCCTTCAGCCCGTGACAGTGCACACGAATGAAGCCATGGTTCATCTCGACGCTCGCGCCAAGCTTCTCGAGACCGCGAATGTGAAAGTCGATGCGCCGCGGGCCGATGTTGCAGCCGCCCGGCATGGCGATGGTCGCCTCGCCCAGCCTGGCTACGAGCGGACCCATGACGACAATGCTGGCCCTCATGGTGCGAACGAGCTCGTAGGGTGCGCATCCGTTGAGGTTGTGACCGGCGCGGACCGTCAGGTCCGCGCCGGTCACAGTGACGTCGGCGCCGAGCGCATCGAGCATGGCAACCATGGTGCCAACGTCCGCAATGCGCGGAACGCGATGAATCGTGCAGGGCTCGTCAGTCAGCAGGCTCGCGGCGAGCAGCTTCAGGACCGAGTTCTTCGCCCCCGAAAGCACAACCTCGCCGGACAGACGCTTGCCGCCCGTGACGAGGACTTGGGCTCCATGCTCGCTCACCGCGTCCATCTGTCGCTCATGCACCTGCCCGATCGGGCAACCCCGGATCAGCCAGCACGACGACGGGCTACGTGCAACCTGTTCTCGGCACGCTGCAGCGCCTGTTCCGCCCGGTAGAAATCGACCTCTGCCTGAGCCCCGGGGTCTGCACGCGTCGTGATCATCTCCCGGTGACGCGCTAGTGCAGCTTCGGCGCGAGCAATATCGATCGCTCCCGCCAGCTCACCGTGATCGACCACCACGAACACCGTATCGAACAGCACCTGCGCATATCCCACGCCGGTGGCGATGTACGACCATGTCCCGTCTGCCCTGCGGGCACGCGTCTCTCCGATGCGCAGCAGCGTGACCAGCGGTTCGTGCCGCGGCAGAACGCCCATCTCACCCTCGACACCCGGCAGTACAACCATGACGACATCGTCACGATAGACCTCGCCGTCAGGGGTGACGACTTCGACGTGAAGTTCCTGTTCTTCGGCCACAGCCAGCCTCAGGCGTTCGCCGCGGCAGCCGACTTGCGCGCCTGCTCGACAGCTTCTTCGATTCCGCCCACCATGTAGAACGCCTGCTCCGGAAGATCGTCCGCCTTGCCTTCAACGACTTCACGGAAGCCGCGCACCGTCTCGCTGAGCGGCACGTACTTGCCCGGAATACCCGTGAACTGTTCGGCCACGTGGAAGGGCTGCGAGAGGAAGCGCTCGATCTTGCGCGCCCGCTGCACAACGACCTTGTCTTCGTCCGAGAGCTCGTCCATGCCCAGAATGGCGATGATGTCCTGAAGCTCCCGGTAACGCTGAAGGATTTCCTGGACCTGGGTTGCGACCTCGTAGTGATCGTTACCCACCGCGTCACGGTTGAGGACGCGGGAGGTGGAGTCGAGAGGCTCGACGGCCGGATAAATGCCCTTCTCTACGAGAGCGCGCGACAACACCGTCGACGCGTCGAGATGAGCGAACGAAGCGGCCCGCGCCGGGCCGGTGAGGTCCTGGGCCGGGACGGGACACGCCAGTGACGATTTGACCCAGACGGACTGTGTCCATG
>CAZHMG010000060.1:0-14568 GCA_964533575.1 uncultured Thermoleophilia bacterium
AGCCGCCCCAGTTGATGCCCTTGCCGGTGAGCACGCCGGTGAACTCGTTGCGCACCCGCTTGTACTGGCCGAACATGTAGCCGATCTCACGGCCGCCGACGCCGATGTCGCCCGCGGGCACGTCGGTGAACTGGCCGATGTGGCGCTGCAGCTCCGTCATGAACGACTGGCAGAACTTCATGACCTCGAAGTCGCTCTTGCCTTTGGGATCGAAGTCCGAACCGCCCTTGCCGCCGCCCATGGGCAGGGTCGTGAGCGAGTTCTTGAAGACCTGTTCGAAGGCGAGGAACTTGAGGAGACCGAGGTAGACGGTCGGGTGGAAGCGCAGGCCGCCCTTGTAGGGGCCGATGGCGCTGTTCATCTCGATGCGGAAACCGCGGTTGACCCGGATCTCGCCCTTGTCGTCGAGCCACGGCACGCGGAACATCACGACGCGCTCCGGCTCCACGAGGCGCTCGAGCACCTTCATCTTGCGGTAAACAGGGTTCTTGTCGAGGACCGGGGCCAGCGACTCGGCCACCTCCTGGACGGCCTGATGAAACTCAGGCTCTCCCGGATTCTTGGCCTTGAGCTGGGCCATGAACTCGTCGACGAATGCGCTCACTGCTCTTCCTCCACATACGACGGAATTGATCTGCCCGGCGGGATGTGCGTCATTGCCCATCCTGCCGGTCTCGGCGCGCTTCACCGCGTCGCGAGCGCGTGGAGTATACGCCGGAGGGGGATGCGATGCAGCACGTACTCATGGTTCCGTTGGCGTGGCTGGGCGGGGAGAAGGTCGAGGAATGGGCAGCCCCGCGAAGTCAGACAGAGAGCAACGCTGTGTTAAGCTCGTACACGGTGCGACCGCTGCACAGTGTGATGGAGCTCCTTTTCTCCCCGGGGGAAGTCAATGAACGGCCGTTTTCGTCGCGTACCACCGCAGTCGCTGATGAGCAGAGGCATTCAGCTGCTGGCCCTCGGCCAGAAGGCGCGACGGATCCAGCGCCGTCGCACCAATGACGGCCGGCTGATGAGTGAGCGCAGAGCCATCTTCTACACCCGCGCCTGGGAGGAGGCGGCTGCCGCCGCCGGGACGCCGCTGACCCACCTCGGCAGGAACGTCCTGCGGATCGACGTAGCCGGCGAGCCGCTTCTGGTCCAGGACAACACCACATCGCTCGACGATCCCGTGACCCTGGCCATCGCCGGAGATAAGCCACTGGTCTACCGCCTGCTGGCCGAACATGACGTCCCCGTGCCAGCGCACATCGTCTGTCGGGTGGGCGACTTCATCACAGCCGCCGCCTTCGTCAGACGGCTGGGCCGGCCGTGCGTCGTCAAACCAGCGCGAGGGACGGGAGCCGGCCACGGGGTCACGGCAGGCGTCAGGACGAGCTTCGAGCTCCTCAGCGCGCTCGCTGCCGTGGCCTCCTATTGCGGCGACGCGATCATCGAGGAGCAAGTCGAGGGCGACAACTATCGCCTGCTCTACCTCGACGGTCATCTCATCGACGCGATCCGTCGGCGGCCGCCGACGGTGACGGGCGACGGGATACATGATCTCAAGCACCTGATCGCCGCCGAGAACGCTGCGCGTGTGGCCGGCGGCATGTCCGCCAGCCAGACGCTCGTACCCTTCGACCGAGAGCTGCGGCTGACGCTGAAGGCAGGCGGCTGGCGGCTTCGCTCGGTGCCGTCTGCTGGTCAGGTCGTTCGCCTGCGAACGGTCATCAACGACAATCGGCGCGAGGACAACGAGCCGGCGGCCGGCCAGCTCTGCGCATCTGTCGTCGAGCATGGCGCCGTAGCGGCGAGGGCGGTCGGCACTCGCCTGGCCGGCGTCGACGTGATCACCCCTGACCCGGCCGTTCCGCTCGCCTCCTGCGGCGGCGCAGTCATCGAAGTGAACACAACGCCGGGCCACTACCACCACTTCACAGACCCGGCAGACCCGGCGCGAGCGGCGAGAATGATCCTCGAGCGGCTCGCTGCCGGCGGCCGCGACGCGGACGCGACCACAGCCTGAAGGGCCTCCTCCGCTCGCCTGGGCATTCCTGACCCTCAATCCCGAGCCCGATCCTGCCGTTAAGTGTCTGCGGGAAGCGGCAACGCTTGGTTCCCGGCCATCATCACTGCGGGTAGACTTGCGGGCAGAAGAATGCAGGAGCGATGGTCGACCCGCCGTTCAAGGACGTACCGGCATGAGAGGCCCAGCTGCATGATCGAACCCTTGCGTATCGCCATTGTCGGCCTCGGGAAGATGGGGGGCATCCGGGCCAAGACCATTCGCGAGAACGAGCAGACGCTTCTCGTTTGCGGATCCGACCCGGCCCCACCCGACAAAGGCTTCGATGATCTGCTCGTCCTTCCGGACTACCAGTCGGTCATCGCTGCGGATGTCGACGCGGTCTTCGTCTGCACGCCAAACCGCTTCATCCCCGATGTCGCCGTCGCGGCGCTGGACGCCGGCAAACACGTGTTCTGCGAGAAGCCGCCGGGTACCTGTCTGGAGGACGTCGAACGGATCATGGCGGCAGAGCGGCGCAACCCGGACCGCGTCCTCAAGATCGGCTTCAACCACCGCTACCATTTCGCTGTGATGGAGGCGAAGCGGCGTGTCGAGAGCGGCGAGTACGGCCGGATCCTGTGGATGAGAGGCGTGTACGGCAAGGGCCAGGGGTCCGCCGGATACCCGAACGTATGGCGAGCCGACCCGGCGCTGTCCGGCGGAGGCATTCTGCTGGACCAGGGCATCCACATGCTGGACCTCTTCCGGCACTTCGGCGGGGAGTTCGCCGAGGTGAAGAGCATGTGCGCCACCGCCTTCTGGCAGGCTCCGCTCGAAGACAACGCCTTCGCCCTCCTGCGTAACGAAGAGGGCTGCATCGCCATGCTGCACAGCTCCGCGACGCAGTGGAAGCATCGCTTCCTGCTCGAGATCTGCCTCGAGAACGGCTACGTGGTCGTGGACGGCATGCCGTCCTCCACCCGCAGCTACCGTGACGAGTGGCTCATCGAGGGCGCCCGATCCGGCGGCTACGCCGTGGGCAATCCTCCCGAGAAGTCCACGTTCTGCAACGTCGACCCCTCATGGGACCTCGAGCTCGCCGAATTCGTGGATTGCATTCGCGACGGGCGTCCCGTCTTGCACGGCACGTCCCGGGACGCGTACGAGACGATGCGGCTCGTCTTTCGCATCTACGACGAGGATGCCGGCTTTGGAATGCCCAGCGCCTTGGCGGCGTCCGAATCCGAGGAGCATTGACGAAGGACCAAACGCCCATCGCCGTCACCTCGCGCTCCTTCTCGCGTCACGATGTGCTCCGCGCCGAGTTGCTGGAGCGGTACTCCGACGTCCGCTTCAACGACGACGGCCTCGTCCTCGGCGGCGCGTCGCTCATCGAGTTCGCGCGCGGACGCCGCAAGCTGATCACGGCCCTGGAACGTGTCGACGAGCCGGTTCTCGCGGCGCTCCCCGAGCTCGAAGTCATCAGCAAGTATGGCGTCGGCACCGACATGCTCGACCTCCGCGCCATTGCCCGCCACGGCATCCGCCTTGGCTGGACGCCAGGCGTGAACCGACGATCTGTCGCCGAGCTCACCTTGGCGTTCATGCTCTCGCTCCTCCACCTCGTGCCGCTCACCAACCAGGAGCTGCGCGGGGGCGTCTGGAAGAACCGGCAAGGGAGAGAGCTGTCGGAGCGAGTCGTGGGCATCGTCGGCTGCGGCAACGTGGGCAAGGAACTGGTGCGTCTGCTGCAGCCCTTCCACTGCACGATTCTGGCCAACGACATCCTCGACTTCCCCGAGTTCTACGCCGCCTTCGGCGTCGAGCCCGTCGGGCTGGACGAGCTGCTCGAGCGGGCGGATGTCGTCACGCTGCACGTCCCGCTCGACGACAGCACGCGCTCCCTGCTTGACGCCGCCAGGCTGGCCAAGCTCCGCCAGACGGCTGTCCTGATCAACACCGCTCGCGGCGGGCTGGTCGACGAGGCCGAGCTGGAGTCCATGCTGCTGGACGGGCGCCTCGCCGCCGCCGCCTGCGACGTGTTCGCCGCCGAGCCGCCGCAGGAGAGCCGCCTGCTCGGACTGCCGAACTTCCTCGGCACGCCGCACATCGGCGGAAGCTCGGCGGAAGCGGTGCTCGCGATGGGCCGCGCGGCGATCGAGGGACTGGACATCAACGAGCTGCCGGCCGCCGGCCCGCAGCCATAGACCAACGGAGCATCCATGAGGAAGAACACGGTCAAGGAGATCTGGGCGAACGGCGGAGCGGTCCTGAACGGCTGGTGCTCCATCCCCAGCTCGTTCTCCGCCGAGATCATGGCCCACCAGGGCTTCGATTCCATCACGATCGACATGCAGCACGGCTTGGTCGACTACCAAGTGGCCGTCACCATGCTGCAGGCCATCTCGACAACCGAGGTCATCCCGCTCACCCGCGTGCCGTGGAGCGATCCGGCGCGTCTGATGAAGATACTCGACGCCGGGTCGTACGGCGTGATCTGTCCGATGATCAACACGGCTGAGGATGCGGAAGCGCTGGTGGCCGCGTGCAAGTACCCGCCCCGCGGCTTCCGCAGCTTCGGTCCCATCCGCGCCAAGTACTACGGCGGCGGCGGCACGCACGGCGGCGGCGACTACCATCACTTCGCCGATGAAGAGACCTTGGTGATCCCGCAGATCGAGACGCGCAGGGCGATCAGCAACCTCGACGAGATCCTCGAGGTCCCGGGGATCGGCGGCATCTACATCGGCCCCTCGGATCTCTCCATGGCGCTGGGGTACGAGCCGCGGAAGGGACAGAGCGAGCCCGAGGTGCAGGAGGCCATCGCGACAATCCTCGCGGCGGCGCAACGCCACCACATACCGGCGGGTATCCACACGAACTCCGTCAAGGTCGCGGTCGAGAAGATCAAGCAGGGCTTCCAGCTCACGTCACTGCAGAGCGACGACCGCTTTCTGATGGCGGCGGCCAAGGCCGAGGTCGAAGCGGTGCGCGCCGGCCTGGCGAAAGAGGAATGAGGGGGCACGCCGTGACTTTCCCTGACCTGTGGTACCCGAACGCCGGCGCCTACGCCGACGCCTACTACGAGCGGCTGGGCAGGGCGGCCGCCTCCGTGGACCGCCAGAAGCTCGCGGAGGCGGCCGCCCTGCTCACGCAGGCGCACAACAACGGCCGCATGATCTACTCCTGCGGCAACGGCGGGTCGGCGGCCATCGCCAACCACCTCGTCTGCGACCACTGCAAACTCGTCAAGACGGACACGCCGCTGACGCCCCGTATCGTCTCGCTGAGCGCGACGATCGAGGTGATCACCGCGGTCGCCAACGACATTTCGTACGACGACGTCTTCTCCTTTCAGATCGAGTCTCTAGCCAAGCCGGGCGACGTCCTCGTGACGATCAGCTCCTCAGGCGACTCCGAGAACATCGTGCGCGCCTGCCAATGGGCGAAAGACCATGCCGTCCCCGTGATCGCGATGACGGGATTCTCGGGTGGACGCTCGGCGAGAATTGCCGACGTCAGCCTGCACGTGGACGCGGACAACTACGGGATCATCGAGGACGTGCATCAGTCACTGATGCACGTCCTCGCTCAGTACATCCGCCAGGCGCACATGGACGAGGCCCTCGTGCGCGAGCGCAAGTTCTGAGCTCAGCCGACACCTGACGCCGCGTCGTCGCCCGCTGCAGCGACTACGACAAGCCGGACGGGGCGACCCGGCCCGGCGAGACGAGTGCGTCGGCCGGCGGCATGCCGCCGCGGAGCACCGCGAGCACGATGTGAGCGGACTCCATGCCCATCGCCCTGGTCGACGCGTCGGACACACCGGCCACGTGCGGCGAGAGCAGCACCGAGTCGAGAGCAAGCAAGGGGCTGTCGGCGCTCAGGGGTTCGGACTCGAAGACGTCGAGCGCCGCGCCGGCGAGACGCCCCTCGCGAAGAGCCCGCACCAGGTCGGCTTCGTCCACCAGCCCTCCCCGCGCCGTGTTGACCAGGTAGGCTCCGGGCTTCATCAGGCCGATGGCGTGCTCATCGATCATGTGGTGCGTCTCGGGCGTGAGGGGGCAGTGGAGACTGACGATATCCGCGCTCGAGAGCAATTCTGCGATCGAGCCGACCTTGACCGTGCTGCCCTCCTGCTCCCCGGCCATGCCTGAGGGATGATACGCGATCGTCCGCACGCCGAACGGTACCGTCAGCTCGGCCAGGCGCCGCGCCGACCTTCCGAACCCGACGAGTCCCAGCGTCTTGCAGCAGAACTCGACACCCTCGTAGCCCTTCTTCTCGAACCGCCCCTGCCTCATGCGCGCGTCGTACGCCGCGATCCGGCGCAGCATCGCGAGCAGCAGCGCAAGACCGTGCTCGGCGACGCAGTGGCTGTTGGCGTCCGCAGTGTGCGCGACGGGGATCCCGCGTTCCGCGGCGGCGGCGATGTCGATGGTGTCCGTGCCCACGCCGTGCTTGCAGATCACCCTCAGACCGGGCGCGGCGTCGATGACGTCTCTCGTGATCTTGCCGGCCCGCACGATCAGGGCGTGCGGATTGAACTCGACCAAGCTGGCGGCGATTGCGGCGGGCCCGTCGCCGTACTGCCCGGTGCGGACGTCGCAGCCCTCGTCTTGAAGGAACGCCCGCGGCTCTTCGGCCAGCCCAGGACCGGTCACAAAGATGCGATGAGTCGTGGTCATCTCTCGCCCCTCGTCCAGCATTGAACACCACACCCCCTGCTACCGTTGTCCTTCGTCGCGCCCTGGGCAAATCCTTGATACGGCGGGGTGGAGCCGCCTCGGACCTCAGAGAAAGTCGCGAAATCGAATCCATTGCATAAGAATCGACCGGCAGACGTGAAATGTGGGAGCCACGGATGGGGATGAGGCCATGCCGGAAACACACAACAGCCGCGAGCGTCCCGTCGTCCTGCTCGCTGAGGACGACCCCGACATCCAGAGCCTCGTGCGTCACGCCCTGGAGGCGGACGGCTACGCGATCCACTGCGCCGGCGACGGGCACGAGGCCCTTGAGCTCTATGCCGGCATCCAGCCCGACCTCCTGATCCTGGACCTGATGATGCCGCGGCGCAGCGGTTTCGAGGTGTTGCGCGAACTCGACCTGCGGGGCGAGCGCCGCGCCGACATCCCTGTGCTCATCCTGACGGCGCGCCGCTCCGAGGAAGACGTCGTCACCGGCTTCGAGCTCGGCGTGCAGGACTACCTGACCAAACCGTTCCTGATCGCCGAGCTCCGGGCGCGCGTGCGCCGCCTGCTCCAGGCCGATGCCTAGGCCTTCGCCTGCTCCTGGTCACCGTCTGCCACTGTGGCGAATCCCTTGCGGCGCATCTCCCCCCAGTCCTTCTTGCCCCTGACGAAATCGAACGTGGCCTGCACCCGCCAGAGCGCCTGCAGCTGGCGGTAGCCGAAGTTCTCCACCAGCGCGTAGAGGAGCAGCCGCAGGAGCTCGCGCGTGTCCCGCGGACGAGCGTCGTCGTCCTGATCGAGGAGGATGGCGCCGATCGAGAGCAGCACGCCGTACCCCACGGCAAGCAGCAAGAACAGGACGACGAACGACGCGTCGACCGCACCCGCCACGATCGCAACCGCGAACGTGACGTACCCCGTCACTTCGATGAGCGGCCCGAGGACTTCGAAGAGGAGGTTGTAGGGAAGCCCAAAGAGGCCGAGCGGCCCGAACGTCGGGTTCCCGATCATCTTCCGGTGACCCTCGAGGCACTCGAGCAGGCCGCGGTGCCAGCGATTGCGCTGCCGCCGCAGCTGGCGCAGATCCTCCGGCACCTCCGTCCAGACGACCGGATCGGGGATGAAGACGATGCGGTAGCGCCGCCCCTGCTCGCGCAGATGGCGGTGGAGCCGCAGCACGAGCTCCATGTCCTCGCCGACGGTGTCAGTGCGGTAGCCGCCTACGGCGATCACCTCCTGCTTCTTGAAGACGCCGAAGGCGCCGGAGATGACGAAGAGCGCGCCCAAGCGGCTCCAGCCCGCCCTGTTGCCCAGGAACGCCCGCAGATACTCGACCGACTGCATCATGGCGAGGCGGCTCCGCGGCGCTCGGGCGTCGACGACGTGCCCGTCGACGATCGTGCAGCCGTTGGCCACCCTCACGATGCCGCTGGTGGCCACGGTCTCCTGGGGTCGTTCCATGAACGGCTTGACGACGTGCAGGAGAGCATCGCGCTCGAGCACGGCGTCGGCGTCGATCGAGCAGAAGAGCGGGTACCTCGCCGCGTTGATGCCCGCGTTCAGCGCGTCGGCCTTGCCGCCGTTCTCCTTGCTGACGACCGTCAGGCAGTCGACCGACCGGGAAAAGTACGTGGCGCGCAGCGGCGCACACGGCACCGACCTGCGCATCGGCCGGTGAACCTCCGTCAAGTCGAAGGCCTCGATCAGGCGCTCGAGGGTCTCGTCCTTCGAGCCGTCGTCGATCACAACTATCTCGAACTCGCCGTAGTGAAGGAGTCGCAGCGCATTGACCGCCTCCACGATCGTCTCCGCCTCGTTGTAGGCGGGGACGAGCACGGAGACCGGCAGCGTCAGCGGCGAACGCAGGACGGCGTCGTAGCCTCCGAACACGAGTCGCCGGCCCTGCCGGCGGACCTCCGAATACGAGACGGCGAGCAGCAGGGTGTAGACGAGATTGAGCGCCAGGAAGTACACCAGGACGATCCAGTTGATGGAGTGAAGGACGCTGGCCATTCGTCGCCGCCCTAGGCTGGAACCGTAACGGGCGGTGAACCGGCTGACGCCGGGCCGGGCCTAAGCTCGCCGGTCCGCAGGCCGTAGATCTCGAGCATGGCCGCGGCCTGCTCGCGAACGTAGGGGTCGGCGTGACCGGTCAGCTGGGCGAGCTGATCTCGCCCCTGCTCACCGAGACGCGCCAGCGACTCGGCGCTGTTCAGGCGCACCCACCAGCTTGAGTCGGGCATGGCCGCGGCGATGGCCGGCGCCAGCGACGGATTGCCGAGACGGCCGAGGGCCTTCGCCGCCTGGCTGCGCACCTCCCAGTGCTCGTCGCGGATGGCGACAAGCAGGGCGCTCTCGGCCGCTTCGCCGCTCAGCTTGCCAAGCGCCAAAGCGGCCTGCGCGCGCAGATTGAGGTTCTCGTCCTTCAGGAGGATGCCGACGAGCGCGGGGGTCGCACGCGGATCGCGGATCTCACCCAGGACGCGCACCACGGCGACGCGCACGTTATGGTCGTCGTCGTCGAGCAACTCGAGGAGCGGAGACACGACGCCTGGCCCTATCGTCATGAGGTTCTCGGCTATGAGGGACAGGCTCCAGCGCGACGGATCGCGCAGCGCCCGCGCAAGCGACGGGATCGCGCTCGCGTCGCCGATCAGGGCGAGCGAGCGCGCCGCGACCGTGCGGACGTCCTCGCTCGGATCGTTGATGGCCTCGATCAAGGCCGGGACGGCGCGCTGCAGCCGCAGCCGCCCGAGGCAGTCGGCTGCGGCCGCGCGCCGCCATGCCTTTCTGGAGCCGAGATCGCGCAGCAGCTTGTCGACGATCCCTTCGGACTCGAGAAGCTCGACGATGCGATCCGCTTCCGTGCCGCGAATCACGTCCGCGTAGCGCAGAGCGAGGTCCAGCAGAGCCTTGTGAGAGTACTCTGCCGTCATTTGCTCGCCCGTGAGGACATACGCCTCGAAGGGCCCGCGCAACCGCATGACCGCCTGTCGCCGCAGAGCCTCGCGGCGGACCTGGAGCCGGCCCACGGCGATCGACAGCACGACGAGCACGGCGCCCGCCGCGTAGAGAGTAAGGACGAGCTGTGCCAAGACATCGGTGTTCATGCTCATGTGCCGCGGCCTGCGTGGCCGGGGCGTCCTTCGTCTCCGTTCGCGGGCGACTCCGGCGCCGATCAGCGGGCGCCGAGCCGTTAGTGACACGACAGGGAATGATTCGGCCGGCAGAGCTCGGAGCATGAGCAGAACGGCGGCCGCAGCCTCGCGACGTGTGGCGCGAACGCAGCGATGCGGGGTGAAGCGACGCGGCGAGAAGCCGCCGGACTCTCGAGGGCAGCAGCCGCGTCAGCGCGTGTGCCGGCCGCTCACGATCCTGTCGAAACGGTCGTCCAGACAGACGCTGACGTCCGTCGTGACGAATGCGCCGTCGAGGAAGAGGCTGAAGATCGTCGCAGGTGTCGGGGACGACTGCGCCTCCTCCACCGTCGCCAGCCTGACCATCGTCAGCGGGATGCCGCGCCTGGCGCATGTCCTCGCCCAGCGCCACCTCGACGTAGTACTTGGTGTACGGGCACCTGGAGGAGTAGTAGGCCACGCAGCCATTCTTCTCTGAGCATCTGCCCGACCGTGCACCGTCGTTGAAGCGTGGGCGCTCCCCCGTCTCGCGCAACCGCAGCTCGACAAGAGCGAACCCGGAGTTCGTGCGATCACAGAGCTCAAAGCCGTGCTTGAGGAGCCACTTCGTATCGCTCATGAAGTGATACTGCCTCGCGCCGACCACGGCGACGAGACCCGACTTGCCCTGCCGACTGGCGTCGGCCACGGCCGCCTCCAGGAGAGCGGCGCCGTGACCGTGCCCCTTGTACTTGCCGGAAACCCAGAAGCAGCCGAGCATCAGGTAGCCGGGGGCCGTCACAGGCGTCCATGCCGTCTCCGCGGGGCCGTACTCGATGAACACCTTGGCGCGCTCGTCGAGCCGCCGGAAGACGTAGCCCTTCTCGAACTCCGCCGCCAGCCAGCTCTTCTTGAGTTCGTATCCTTCGCGGCACTTCTTGTCCGAGAAGGCGCAACAGATGTGCTCCGACCCTATCGTGCCCGGTGTCAGCGTGATGTAGGTCACGGTTCGCAGTCTACGCCGTCCTTGAGATCGATCACACGACCGTCCCGCGGCAGCAGGCGCGCCCCGGTGGGCTCCGCCGGGGCGCGCCTGATCGCGGGCGAGCACCTACAGGGCTCGCATCCTGTTGTTGCGCGGGTTGTGCTCGAGCTCGGCGAAGCCGAGGGCCTCGAGGAGAGGCGGCAGGTACATTCCAAAGCGACCGCGCAGGCCCCTCTTCAGCCCGTACCAGCCTCCCACCGGGTTGTCCTCAGAACGTCCCCACGCCTCGACGGTGCCGGGAGCGGGCGCCTTCTGCTCGTCGGCCGCGCCCAGCGGCACCCAGTCGCCCTGCTCATCGAGCCAGGCGTGCAGATCCTCGATGGCTCTGAGGTGGTAGCTGAGGGTGGTCTTGCCGACGATGCAGACCAGCGCCGGCGGCGTTGCCGACTCGTCGCGATACATGAGGTACTCCGAGGTTCCCGGCGGCGTCGTGAGCACCCAGGGATCGTCCTTGGTGCCTGAACCGGTCGCGTGCGCCATGTCCACTCCTTCTCACGGGGTCCGGACGCCAGGAACCGTACCCCGAGACGGCCGCGGCGAAGCCGGGCGGCCGGACCGCGCCGGGGCTACGCGAGGACGGGCGCGGGCCGTGCGGTGACGCGGTTGCCGTGCGGCACGACGAGGACGCGCGCGGCCGGTCCCGAGCGGAGAAGCGCAGCCTGCAGGGCGGCGTCGACGGAGTCGAATGGCGTCATGCACATGCTGCGCACGACCTCGGGTGCGAACTCGGAGACGAGGTAGACATCGACGCGCGCGAGCAGACCGGCGATGGCGGCCGCTTTGTGCCCGCCGAGCACGAACTCGCGCTGGATGCGGTCGATAAGCACCTGCGGCGTCCCCATGCCGCACATCCACTCCTGGAACGAGGCCTGCCCGAAGCCCTCCCGGCAGCGCGCCACGAGGATCACGACGCCGCCGGCGCGCACGGCGCCGGCGACGTTATCGAGGGTCTTCTGCGCCTGGTACAGGTTGATGTCCTTCGGCGTGCCGCCGGGCGAGGCGACGACGATGTCGGCGGCCGCCGGCACGGAAAGGTCACAGCGCTCGTCGTAGAGGCGCACGCCGGCGCGGTGCGCCTCTAGGTAGTGGCCGGCGACGGCGTGGAGGATCTGCTTGTGTTCGTCCAAAACGATGTTGAAGAGGTAGTCGATACCGACGATGCCCCCTGCCTCGTCGATGTCGTCGCGGACGGGATTGCCCTCGAGGATGCCGGCCCGAGCGGTGGGCTCGAGCATCATGCGATGGTTGTCGCGGATGGCGGCGTAGGAGCAGACGCCCGGCACGACCGCCTTGGCACCACCGCTGAACCCGGCGAAATAGTGGTACTCGATGTTGCCGGTGCAAATGCGCAGATCGGCATCGAGGTAGGGGCGGAAGACCTCGAGTCGGGTGCCCCGCATGGTCCTGCCCACCGGCACGCAGTCGTCGCCATCCAGATCGAGGAGGCGGACGCCGGAGGCAGCTACCGCCTCACCGACGAGCCGGACCTGCTCCTCGCGGCTGTGGCGGCGGTGACCCCCGAGCGCGAAGAGGATCGTGACGCTCTCGGGCGGCAGCGGCGCCAGCTCCTCAAGGAGCGCCGGAAGGAACTTGTAGGACGGGCAGGGCCGCGTAACGTCGCTGACGACGATGACGGCGCTGCGCGCGGACGCGGCCAGCTCGCCCAGGCGGGGCGCGCCGAAGGGCTCCGCCAGGGCGCGCCTGATCTCGGCCTGCTCGTCGGCGGCGGACGGGCCGGCCGTCGGCTCCGCCGCCGGCTCGGCGTCCTCGCCCAGCTCCGCCGGCCCCGGGCGCACGATCTCCTGCAGATTCGCGTCCGGCAGCTCGAACGCGAGCTCGCCGTCCCCGTACGGGATGGCCAACCTCAAGTGCTCGCCCCCGCGCTTGGGAAGCGGACGGCCGCGTCCTTGAGCGCCTCGATCACCGGCATCGGCTTGCCGCTCAGAAACTGCACCATGGCGCCGCCGGCCGTGCAGACGTAGTCGAAACGGCCGCCGAGGCCGAAGGCGTTCATGGCGGTGATGCTGTCCCCGCCGCCGAGCGCGCTGAAGGCCTGCGAAGAGGCCATGGCCTCCCACAACATCCGCGTGCCGAGCTCGGTCTCCGGCCTCTCGAAGATGCCGGCCGGGCCGTTGACGAAGACGGTGCCGGCGGCGGCGATCGCCCCCGCGTACGCCGCCGCCGTCTCGTGGCCGATGTCGGCCAGCAGTTCGGCTACGGGCATCATCGCGGTCGGGACCTCGATGCGCTCCCCATCCCGCGCGAAGGCGAGGTCGGTGGGCAGCACGATCTTGTCGCCGTGCTCGGCGAGGAGGCGCTCGCTCTCGGCGATGAAACGTTCGAGCTGGCTCGCCCTGATGAACTCGAGCGACGGCTCGCCGATGTCCACGCCCTGGGCGAGCAGCATGACGTTGGCGACGAGGCCGGCCGTGAGGATGGTGTCGACGACGCCGTCGTGGAGCGCGGCCGCCATCATCGGGAAGGCCTCCTGGATCTTGGTGCCGCCCAGGACGAAGACGCAGGGGCGCGCCGGCTCCTCCCGCAGGCGAGCCAGATGCTCGTACTCCTTCTCGAAGAGGCGCCCCATCGCCGACGGCAGCAGCCGCTCGAAGCCGACCAGAGTCGGCTGTGAGCGGTGAGCGGCGGCGAAGGCGTCACACACGTAGAGGTCGGCGAGCGGCGCCAGCGTGCGCACGACCAGGGTCCTGGCCTGCTGCTCCGGCGTGAGCGCGAGCTTCGTCTCGAAGAGCGTGAGCTCCTCGGCCATGAAGCGCACGTTGTCGAGGAGCAGGATCTGGCCCGGCTCGAGCGCGGCGATCGCCGCGCGGGCAGCCGGGCCGCAGACGTCGTCGATGAAGCGCACGGGCCGGCCGACGAGCTCCGTGAGCACGGCCGCGTGCGGCTCCGTGGACGCGTAGTTGTGGTACTCGAGGTCGCCGCCCTGGTGCGACAGCAGCACGAGTCGCGCGCCCTTCGCGGACAGCTCTCGCGCCGTCGACGTGCAGCCTTGCAGCCGGGTGGTGTCGCGCAGCTCTCCGCTCGCCGGATCGATGGGCGAGTTGATGTCGACCCGGCAGAGGACGACCTTGCCGGCGACGTCGAGGTCGTCCAGCGTGTTGATCCCGTGCTTCACCGCCGGCCCCTCTCCCCCGCCTCTACTTCATCCCCAGGTAGTGATTCGTCAGGCCCACGGCCTCGAGCCGGTCGCTCTGCATGCCGAGCGCGGCGCGAACGCCATCCATCGTCTCCGGGATGACGACCGCCTCCTGCGGGATGTTGATGGCGAACATGAACTCACGGCCGCTCTTGGCGATCGTCTCGTCGAAGACGGCGATCTCGTACATGTCGGCGCGCTTGTTGCCGAGCTCGCGGGCGTAGCGAAACAGCGCCGAGTTGCTGTTGAAGCCGTCGGCGATCTTGACGACGCGGATGCGCGGGTGCTGCTCGAAGAGCTCGAGCGCCCGCTCCTTGCTGATGTCGCTCTTCGTCGTGGCGATGACGTTGATGATGTGCCCGTGCGTGGTGGGCACGTGCACGAGCAAGCCTGTCGCCTCGATATGCGGCATGATCGTCATCAGGTCGAGGGCCTGGTGGTTCGGCACAGGTTCCACCTGTGCCACATCGACCAGGCCGCGATGCGTGTCGCCCGGGTCGGCGACGCGGCGAATGATGGTGACGATGACGCGCTCCACGCCGACCTCGCGGTCGAGGCAGTCGACGGCG
>CAZHMG010000061.1:0-14128 GCA_964533575.1 uncultured Thermoleophilia bacterium
TCGAGGCCAAGATGCTGAGCAACGTCGTCGAGAAGGCGCAGGTCAAGGTCGAAGAGCTCAACTTCATGCGCCGCAAGAACGTGCTCAAGTACGACGAGGTCATGAACGAGCAGCGACGCGTGGTCTACGACCAGCGGCAGCGCATCCTCATGGGCGAGGACTTCGGCGAGCAGGTCCACGAGATGGTCAGCGAGCTCGCGGAGGGCGCGGTGCGCGTGCACCTCGAGGGCGAGCAGTTCTCCGAGGAGTGGGACCTCGACTCCCTCTTCGTCGGTCTGCGGCAGATCTACGACCCGGCCTTCAAGAAGGGCGACATCGATCTCAGCTCGGCGACGCTGGAGGAGGTCATCGAACTGGCCGTCGACGACGCGCTCGCCCAGTACGACGAGCGCGAGCGCCTCATCGGCGAGGAGCAGATGCGCAGCGTCAAGCGCGCCGTGATGCTGCAGGTCATCGACACGCGCTGGAAGGACCACCTGCTCGACATGGATTACTTGCAGGAGGGCATCCATCTGCGCGCGCTCGGCCAGAAGGACCCGCTTGTTGCGTACAAGGGCGAAGGCTTCGAGCTCTTCCAGGACATGATGCAATCGGTCAAGAGCAGCACCGTCATGGCGCTGATGAAGAACAGCGCCCAGGATCTTGCCGTATTCACGGCCGTGACCCTCGACGAGCCGCTCGTTCGCCTCAACTACTCAAGTGGTGAAGACCTCATCACACAGACATCGTTTGCCGGCGCCGCGCGGGCGGCCGGCGACCTCGGCGCGCCGATCGACGAACTCACGGACGAGCCGCCGCGCAACCTCGCGGCATCTGGTGGACAAACGGCCTCTGCGGCCGGCGCCGTCGCTGTACAGCAACGTGTCGCCGAAGAGAAGATCGGCCGCAACGATCCCTGTCCGTGCGGGAGCGGGAAGAAATACAAGAAGTGTCACGGCGCGTAGGCCGCACGACTTCGTCGCGCCCCTCGGCCGTGTACTGCCGTCGCTTGCGGCTGCTGCTCCAACGGCGCATGAGCAGGGACGGCTTTGCCCGGGCGCGCGTAATGCCGTCGGCTTCGCCCACTCATCGCGCGGGGCCCGACGGGGGCCTGCTTCGCCGGCAGCCGCCCTGTCGGCAGCCGCGGACCCAAGCGGGTATACTGGACGGACGATGAGCACGACCGCCCCAGAAGCACTCGTTCAGCTTGATGCGCTCCGCGAGCGGCTCAAGGAGGCCCGCGGGCGCCTGGGCTGGCTGCGGAGCTATCTTTGACCCTGCCAAGCTGACAGCCGAGCTTGACGCGCTCGAAGAGCGCATGCGGGCGACCGACTTCTGGGACGACCAGGCGCAGGCCTCCAAGGTCTCAGCTGAGTACAGCCGCATAAAGCGCCGCCTGGAGGACTTCGCGGAGATCGAGGGTCGCTTCGCCGATCTCGAATCCACCGAAGAGCTGCTGCGCGAGGAGACAGCCGGTGACACCATCGACGAAGAGCTCCTTCAGGAACTCGTGCACGGCGTCGGCACGATCGAAGAGGACCTGCAGCGCGGAGAGGAACAGCGCTTCTTCGGAGGCAAGTACGACGAGCGCGGCGCGATCGTAACCATCCATTCGGGTGCCGGCGGCACAGAATCGCAGGACTGGGCCGAGATGCTGCTGCGAATGTACTTGCGCTGGTTCGAGCGCCGCGCTTTCAAGGTAGAGGTCAACGACATGCTCGAGGGTGAGGAGGCCGGCATCAAGAGCGCCACGCTCACCGTTCAGGGTGAGAACGTGTACGGGCTGCTCGACAGCGAGAAGGGCGTGCATCGTCTCGTTCGCCTGAGCCCCTTCGACTCGGCCAACCGCCGTCACACGAGCTTCGCCTCGGTCGACGCGTCACCCCTGGTGGACGAGAGCGTGGACGTCGAGATCAATGACGACGACATCCGCATCGATACCTACCGCTCGAGCGGCGCCGGCGGACAGCACGTCAATAAGACGAGCTCGGCGATTCGCATCACGCACCTGCCGACGAACATCGTGGTTCAATGCCAGAACGAGCGGTCTCAGCTGCAGAACAAGACGGTCGCGATGAACATGCTCAAGTCGAAGCTCGTCGAGCTCGAGGAGCGTAAGCGGGCCGAGGAGCTCGCGCGCGAGCGCGGCGAGGTCATGAACGTCAATTTCGGCAGCCAGATTCGCAGCTACGTCCTGCACCCCTACCAGATGGTGAAGGACCTCCGTACAGGCCATGAAGTCGGCAACGCACAAGGCGTGCTGGACGGCGATCTCGACGGCTTCGTCCATGCGTACATGGTGTGGCGTGCGAGCGGGAGCGAGCCACGCAAGTAGGCATGCGCGTCAGGAGTCGCATGCTCTTCCTCGGGCAGCTTGCCGATGAGGTTGGAGACGCAGGGCGATGATGAACGTGCTCTCATGTCCGAAAGCCGAGCTGCACGTCCACCTCGAGGGAACGGTTCGTCCCGCGTTGCTGAGACGCATCGCCGCGAGGCACGGCGTTGTGCCGCCTGGGCATGCGCTGAAGAACGGTTCGCGACCTCTCATCTCAGAGTTCTCCCAGTTCGCCCGCGCCTGGATAGAGACGTCGTCCATCCTGCGCGACGAGCGTGACTTTCACGACGTTGCGCTCGCCTATGCCGGCGAGGCGGCGGCTCAAGGCTGCGTCTACGTCGAGGCGAGCTTCTCGCCGGCGGAACCAGCGCGCCGCGGGGCGCGGTGGGAGGCCGTCTTCGAGGGCTATTGCTCGGGAGCGCAGGCGGCGCGCGAGGCGCACGGCATCGAGATGCGCCTCGTCCCCGAGATCACGCGCGACTTTCCCTTGGAGAGTGCTGAGGCGGTGGCACGGTGGGCAGTACGCTACCGCGACCGCGGCATCGTGGGACTCGGCCTCGGCGGGAACGAAGCAGCGTACCCGCCTGAGCTGTTTGCGTGGCCCTTCGCTCTCGCCCGAGACGGTGGTCTGCACTCGGCGCCGCATGCCGGAGAGACGGCAGGTCCTGAATCGGTACGCGCCGCCATCGAGGTGCTGAAGGCAGACCGCTTGCGGCACGGTGTGCGCAGCGCGGAGGACGACGGCCTGCTGTCCGAGATGGCCAGTCGCTCCATCGTCTGCGACGTGGCGCCCAGCAGCAATGTGTTTCTGGGGGTCGTTCCGGCGCTTGCGCAACACCCGCTGCCCAGTCTCCTATCGCATGGCGTCAGATGCTCGATCTCGACCGATGATCCTGCCCTGCTCGGCATCGACCTCACGCACGAGTGCGAACTCGCCGTGCAGTTGAGTCACGAACCCCGCCTCATGTTCGAGCACGCCTTGGACGGCGCCTTCTGCGACGACGCCCTGCGGAAGCGGTTGCGCGACTTCGCCGAGCGATTCGACTGGGACGCCGTGAAGCGTGTTCGACCAGCCACTTGCCAGCCGAAACCGGACCTGCTAGGGTAGTTTTCAAGCAAAGGGAGCCGGTTCATTCGCTCGCGCCTCGCCGCGAGTTTCCTCCCGCATCGAATGCAGACTCTGTGCAGACCGGGCAGTGTTTGACGAAAGGAACACACGTCCGTAGTCTGTCCGGTCGCCTCAGGGCGGCCCCACTCGACGAATCCCATGCGCAGGTCCCTGTTCCGGTGAGCCTTCGGGTTCATCTGAAGAAGCAGGTGTACTGTCGCTTGTGCTTCGCCAGAAATGAGAGTCATCGTGACTGAACCTACCACCACCTCCAAGACCCCCCAGCCTGCCCGCCCTCGCACAGATGCGCAACAGAGCACAGCGGGGGAGAGTCGCACCGGTGACGAACCGAGGCGCCCCGGCTCGCGTGGCGGATCCCGGCGCGGCGATCGCGGCCGCAGCCGAGGACCGCGCCGTGACCAGCCTTCGCGGGCTGGATCAGGAGTCGACGAGAGCTACCAGCCGCGCACACACGCGAAGCGGCCCGCCGGCCCGGTTCCCGTTGTGGACTTGCCGAGGTTCGCTGAACTTGGTCTGACGCACGAACTGCTGGCCGGCTGCGCATCCATGGGATACGAATCACCGACGCCGATTCAGGAGCAGGCAATTCCGCGGGCGCTCGCCGGCAGGGACATCGTCGGCTGTGCGCAGACGGGTACCGGCAAGACGGCGGCCTTCGTGCTGCCCATTCTGCAGCGCATGACGGCGCCGATCGTGGCCGACGGCCGTGTCGCGCATCCGTCCGCCCTCGTGGTCACGCCGACGCGCGAGTTGTGCGGGCAGATCGAGGAGGTTGGCGAGACGCTTGGCACCTATACGGGTCGCCACGTCGTGGCCGTCTTCGGCGGCGTCCCCTACGAACCGCAGGCCAAGTGCGTGCGCAGAGGCGTCGACCTTCTCGTCGCCACACCAGGCCGACTGCTCGACATGCTCCGGCAGGGCGACGTTCTGCTCGATCGTGTCGACACGCTGGTCCTTGACGAGGCCGACAGGATGCTCGACATGGGCTTCTGGCCAGACGTCAAGCGCATCATCGACGCCGTTCCGTCGACGCGACAGAATCTGCTCTTCTCGGCGACGATGAGCAAGCAGGTGCTGAGCATCATCGAAAACACACTCGACCAGCCGGTGTTCATAGAGCTCGGGGGCAGCGCAAGGCCGGTCGAGAGCGTCGATCAGAAGATCATGCCGGTGAACAACGAGCAGAAGGTGGACCTTCTCGTTGAGTACTTCCGCCACCACGATCCGAACCGCACGCTGATCTTCGCGCGTACGCGCCGCCGCGCCGAGCGTCTGGCGAACACGCTGAACAAGGCCGGCATCACCTGCGAGGCGATTCACGGTGACCGGACGCAGGGACAGCGCCAGCGCGCCTTGGACGACTTCAAGTTGGGGAAGACCGCCGTGTTGGTGGCGACTGATGTGGTCGCCCGCGGGATCGACGTGGACAACATCACTCACGTGATCAACTTCGACATTCCGACGAATCCGGAGGACTACGTGCATCGCATCGGCCGTACGGCCAGAGCCGGCACGAGCGGCATTGCCGTGAGCCTTTTGACCGGCGAGGACGTTCACGAGCTGAAGGCCATCGAACGGCTGATCGGTGCGACGATCGAGCGCCACGACCTGCCGCACTTCTCGTACGACAAGCGGTCCATCCCCGAATCGCACCAGGTGCAGGCGAAGCCTGGCAAGCTGGTGTGGAACGGCGGTGCGCGACGCTCCGCCACTCAAGGGATCAAGCGCCGGCCGCCGCGGCACACGCCGGCGCGCTAGGAAGAACGCGCGAGGCGGCGGGGCTGGAACCAGTCCCGCTGCCTCTGGTATACTCCCGTTCCTGCGTGGGCGACTAGCTCAGTTGGGAGAGCGCCAGCTCGACAAGCTGGAGGTCGTTGGTTCAATTCCAACGTCGCCCACCACTACCTTCCTCGGGAAGGCCGCACTTCATCTTCCTTCACGAGTTCCCGGCATGGCTCTGATCTGGATCAATGGCCGATCAGCTGCTGGCCGCCCCACTGCCTCACTATGTCCGGTATCCAGGACCCGTGATCGCTGCTCGGGTCGTCGAGGCCGAGTTGATGCATGCTCGTGCCGGAGCCCGGGCTGGTATCGACGCTGGAGCTTGGCTCGAGTGGGGTCCGGAAGAGGACTCCGACCGCCATGAAGAACACCATCACGGCGGCGAGAAGGAGGATGAGAACGCGCTCGGCAAGGACCTCCCGAACGCTGCTCATAGTCATGGCTCCGCCGCCAGCTCGATCTGGCAGCATCCGTGCTGAGCGTAGTAGGCCGCTAGCTCGGGCATCTGTCTGTCGCCGCTAGTCAAGTCTCTCCGGCGTCCTGTTCTCCGGCCTGTTGTGCAGAAGGTCAAAGCCTTCATGAAAACCCCATGCTGCAATGGCCGCGAAGATGAGGACTGCGCCCAATGCCAAGGCCCATTCGTTCTCGGCCAATGCCAGGGTAAGGGGGTGAGGCGCGTCTCCTCCAGCGTCAGAACGGACCGCCAGGAGATTCAGTTCCTGCCGCCAGAACGCCATATGACCGGCTGCGGCGGCAGCGCTGGCGACCAGCAAGACGATAACTCCGCCAAGGGCGGCGCCTACTCTGTACGCGGTTCTCACGCCGCACCCGCCTCCTCCACGTGCTCCCGGCGCTCAGAACACGAAGATCAACAACAGGACGATGATGAGGATCAGAACGGCTGCACCTATGCCGATGTACATGTCTCGCCTCCTTGATGAATGCCCATGATCAGCAGATGCCCGGTTGAGGGGAGGCGAAACGGGAAATTGCTGTCGCTCTTGTTAAGTTCTCTGTGGATGTGCGCGCCGCGATGGTTCCATCACTTCTGGTAGAGTCTGCGTGCTTCTCCGAGCGCCGGAGTCCTACGGGCGACACATTCGCCTATGGAGCCGGAGCCGGCAGGGTGCGGCGGGAAACGGCCGCGCCTCCCAGTGCGGAAAGGAGAGCTCATATGCGATCGTTGTTCGCGCCCGTGGCGCGCGCATCGGGACGGGTTCCGGATGTCCCTGTGCGCGACTCCTGCCGATGGCCCGTGCGATGCATATGCCCCTTCCGGCGCCTCGAGGAGAGACCAGTCAAACGGAGGGGGAGGAACAATGCTCGTGACTCTGAGACGCGTGGCGTCGCTGCTCGCATGTACGCTGCTGGTGGTGGCGCTTCTGACCATCGCGGCTGCCTGCGGATCGGGGGAGGAAGAGCCGGCGGTCCAGCGCGATCAACTCATCGTCGCCACGACGACAAGTCTGAACGACTCTGGCCTGCTCGAGGACGCCATTCTCCCGGCGTTCGAGGCGCTGCATCCGGATGTGACCGTGAAGGTTATCGCGGTGGGCTCGGGGGAAGCCATCGCGATGGGGGCAAAGGGTGAAGCGGACGTACTCTTCGTCCATTCACCTGCCGATGAGGAGCAGTTCATGGCCGACGGGCACGGTACCCTCAGGCTGCCCTTCGCGTACAACCACTTCGTCATCGTCGGACCAGCCGGCGATCCGGCGGGCGTGAGACAGGCCAAGACGGCTGCCGACGCGCTCTTGGCCATTGCCGAAGAGCAAGCCACGTTCGTCTCGCGCGGTGACGAGTCGGGGACGCACAAGAAGGAGCTCAAGCTCTGGGACGCGGCCGGGGTCACTGCGGAAGGCGACTGGTACGTGAGCACCGGCCAGGGCATGGGCGAGACGCTGCGGGTTGCCTCTGAGAAGCAGGGCTACACCTTGACGGACGCGGGAACGTTCCTGTCGCAGAAATCGACGCTGGACCTCGTGGCGTTATCGTCGAAAAGCGAGGACCTGAAGAACATCTACGACGTCATCATCGTCAACCAGAGTGAGTTTCCCGCCGTCAACGCCGCCGTTGCCGAGCAGATGGCGCAGCTCCTCGTGAGCGCGGAAGGCCAGCAGATGATCACGTCGTATGGCGCCGCTGAGTACGGTCAGCCGTTGTTCTTCCCTTACGCCAGCAGTCTCGGCGGCTACTGAGGCTGCCGCGCGGCGTGGACGTCATCTGGACCGGTCTGGCAGAGGCTCTGCGTCTCCTCTTCGGAGGAGACGCAGAGGTCTTCCAGATCGCTCTGCGGTCTCTCCTGGTCTCGGGCATGGCCTTGGGCGCAGCAGTTGTGCTGGGAGTGCCGCTCGGCAGTCTGGTTGCCCTCAACCGGTTTCGAGGACGACGACTGGTCGTGGCTCTGATCAACACCGGCATGGCCGCTCCGCCGGTCGTCGTCGGGCTGCTCGTCGCCCTCTTCCTCACGCGCAACGGGCCGCTGGGGTCATTCCGGCTCCTCTACACCAACTGGGCCATGATCATCGCCCAGGTCGTGATCGCTCTCCCGATCGTCGCAGGACTATCGTTGGCGGCGCTGCAGCAGCTCGACGACGGGCTGCGCCAGCAGATCGCGGCGCTCGGCGCCAGCCGCCGCCAGAGCCTGCTGCTCCAGCTCCGGGAGATAAGGGTCCCGCTCCTGGCGACGGTGATGGCCGCCTTCGGCGCCATCATCAGCGAAGTGGGGGCGGTCATGATGGTGGGCGGCAACATCAAGGGACAGACTCAGGTGCTGACAGGGGCGATCGTGCAGGAGACGCGCATCGGCCGCTTCTCGATCGCCATCGCCCTGGCTCTCATCCTCATGCTGCTCGCCTTCAGCACGAATCTGGCGCTGACGTTCATCCAGCAGCGAGGCAGGCGAGCCTGAACGGCGACTTCTCTTCGATGCCGCTCATGGTCGCCCGCGATCTGTGCGTCGTGCGTGGCGGGCGGACGCTCGTTCAGGTCGGACGGCTCTCCCTGGCGCCCGGGGAGGTGCACGTTCTGCTGGGCGCCAACGGCGCGGGCAAGAGCACCCTGCTGAAGGCGCTGAACGGGCTCGAGCCGGCGGAGGGGACGCTCGAGTTCCTTGGCCGTCAAGTGCAGTCCACGGCCGACCGGCTCGCCCTGCGGCGCGAGACTGCCGCCGTGTTTCAGAAGCCGTACCTGCTGGCCACCAGCGTCCGCAACAATGTGGCCAGCGGGCTGCGTCTGCGCGGGGTCGATCGCGATGCCGCGAGGCGGCGCGCGCGGGAGGCTCTGGATCTGCTCGGCATCAGCCACCTCGCGGAGCGCAAGCCCGACCTGCTGTCGGGAGGGGAGGCGCAGCGCGTGAGCATCGCGCGGGCGCTGGCCGTCGATCCTGCCGTGCTGTTCCTCGACGAGCCGCTCGCATCGCTCGACCCGCCGACTCGCAGGACGCTGGTCGAGGATCTGCTCGCGATCTTTGCCCGTCTCGCCATGGGGGTCTTCTGGGTGACGCACGACCGCGACGAGGCGCTGTCGGTGGGCGATCGAACGAGCTTTCTGGACAACGGTGCCGTTGTCCAGACGGGCAACACTGCCGAGGTCTTCGCACACCCGGCGACCGCCTCCTTCGCCGGCTTCCTCGGCTTGGACACATATCTGCAGGGCGTCGTGACGACGGCGGCAGACGGCGGTACACATCTGCAGCTCGACTGTGGCGTCGAGCTGGTCTGCGCCGAAGCGGCGCCGGGTCCGGCGGTCGCCTGCCTGCCGCCCGAAGATGTCGTCCTCTTCTCCAGGCCTCCGGACGAAGGAAGCACGAGCTTGCGGAACGTTCTTGCCGGGCGTGTGAGCGCGATGACTCCGTCGGGCCGGCTGGTGCGCGTCGTCGTCGCGGCCGGCCCTCTCGAGGTCTCGGCACTCGTGACCCCGGCCGCCGCCGACGAGCTTCGGCTGGCTGTGGGCGGACCAGTCGTCGCGGCGTTCAAGGCCGCAGCCCTGCATCCGATCCCGAAGCAGGGGCGTCGCGAGGCGTCTGACTGCTGAGCGTGATCCGCTCCATCTGGCCGCGTCGACGGCGTCATGATTGAATTGGGTGGGTCGGACGGCCGGCGGCAGGCGAGGCGGATCGAAGGGGAGGGGATGGTCACGAGATTGCTGTTGCTGGCGGTGGCCGGCTCCCTGGGCGCGCTGTGCCGTTATGGCATTTCGGGCGTCGTGCAGCGTGCTGTCGTCGCCCAATTTCCCTACGGCACCCTTGCGGTCAACGTCGCCGGCTCCTTCGCGGCGGGCCTCCTCTTCGGCCTGTTCGAGACACGCTGGCCTTTGAGCACAGAGGCGCGGGTCATCGTCTTGGTCGGCTTTCTGGGTGCGTTCACGACCTTCTCCAGCGTCATGGTCGAGAGTGCCAACTTGGCCCGCGACGGTCAGTGGCTGGGCGTTGCGGCGAATCTCCTGCTGCAGAACGTTCTCGGCATGGTCGCGGTGTTCGCCGGTCTTGCAATCGCGCGGTTGGGATAGGAGGACAGATGGTGCATGCGCCCGGAGAAGACATGGGAGCCGGCCGGAACGTCGAGCCGGCGCATCTGTGCCTGACGGAGGACGACCGTCAATTGGACATCCTCGACGCCGAGCTGCTGCGCGTGTTCATCGGCACCGATCACAAGTACGGACGAAAGCCTCTCTACGAGGCCATCGTCATGGCTGCGAGAGAGGCTCATCTGGCCGGCGCCACGGTGCTCCACGGCTCGATGGGCTACGGGGCGACAAGCCGCATCCACACGTCCAAGATCCTCCGCGTTTCGGAGGACCTGCCGGTCATCGTCGAGATCGTCGATACGCCCGACAAGATCCAGGCATTCCTGCCCGTCGTGAACGAGATGGTGGGCAAGGGCCTGATCACGCTCGAGACGGTGAGAATCATCGCCTATCGGTGCGCCTAGACCGTCGGCCCACGGGCGGCGGACTTCAACGCCCCCTGATGCCGTCCGCGGCGGCGGCGAGCAGCCCGCTCACGGCAGCGCACGCCGACTCGACGTCGGCGCTCCGCGAGACGCGGTCGATGAGGGCGCTCCCGATGATGACGCCGTCGGCGAGGCCCGCGACGCGGGCCGCCTGTTCCGGCGTCGAGATGCCGAAGCCGACGGCGATGGGCGTGGACGTACGCGCGCGGAGCCGGCCGATGAGTTCGGGAAGGTCCGCGCCGACCTCCTGTCGTGCGCCCGTCACTCCCGTCACGGCGACGCAGTAGACGAAGCTGGTGGCCGCGGCTGCGACCATGTCCAGCCGTTCGTCCGTGCTCGTCGGTGTCGCCATGGGCACCAGGCTGACGCCGTGTTCGGCAGCGAGTGACGCCAGCGTGGCTCCCGGCCTTGCCATATCGACGCTTTGAGCAGACGCCTCATCGAGTGGGAGATCCGGGATGACGAGCGCCTCGACTCCGGCTGCTGCCGCATTGGCGAAGAACCTGGCCGGCCCGTAGGCGAGCACCGGGTTGAGGTACGTGAGCAGAACGAACGGCGCCTTGACGCTGTGGGAGGCGGCAAGGCGCAGAACATCATCGGGCGTGACCCCCGCTTGGAGGGCGACGTGTGCCGATCGTTGCACGACCGGCCCGTCGGCGATCGGGTCCGAGAACGGGATGCCGAGTTCGACGATGTCCGCCCCGGCGGCGATGAGTGTGTCGACCAGACGATGACTCGCCTCGAGGCTCGGATGCCCGCCGGTGATATACGGGATCAAGGTGGCGTGCCGGGCGCGCGGCGCCGCGAACGCCGCAGCGATGCGAGGAGCCAGTCTGGCCTTCATTGCTCCTCCTCCAGCAACCTGGCCGCTTCGTGAACGTCTTTGTCGCCACGGCCAGAGAGGTTCACGACGACCAATTCGCCAGGCGCGAAGCGCGTCGTCGCAGCCGTGAACGGGCCCTGTGCCGGGCCGCGCAGCACGTACGCAAGCGCGTGCGCGCTCTCGAGCGCGGGGATGATGCCTTCGAGGCGCGCGAGGGATTGGAAGGCATCCAGCGCCTCGGTGTCGGTAGCAGCGGCGTAGCGGGCGCGCCCGGAATCCTTGAGCCACGAATGCTCAGGTCCCACTCCGGGGTAGTCCAGACCGGCCGAGATTGAATGAGCCTCCGCGACCTGGCCCCACGCGTCCTGCAGCAGATAGCTGAAGGAGCCGTGCAGGACCCCGGGCGTTCCCTTGGCCAGCGGGGCGCCGTGACGACCGTCGAGACCCTCGCCGGCCGCCTCGACGCCCGTGAGCCGTACAGGCAGGTTCCGGAAGGCATGGAAGAGGCCCATGGCGTTGGAGCCGCCCCCGACGCACGCGACGACCTCGTCGGGCAGGTGTCCGTACCTCTCGCGGACCTGCGCGATCGTCTCGTTGCCGATCACGGCCTGGAAATCCCGCACGATGGAAGGATAGGGGGCGGGACCGGCGACTGAACCGATGACGTAGAACGTCGTCGCGACATTCGTGACCCAGTCGCGCAGCGCCTCGTTCATCGCGTCTTTGAGCGTGCAGGAGCCGCTCTCTACCGGGACGACGGTCGCGCCGAGCAGGCGCATGCGGATGACGTTCAGCTCCTGCCGGCGAATGTCCTCCCGGCCCATGAAGATCGCGCACTCGAGGTCGAGCAGGGCGCAGGCCGTGGCCGTCGCGACGCCGTGCTGACCGGCGCCCGTTTCTGCGATGACGCGCCGCTTGCCCATGCGTCGTGCCAGAAGCGCCTGGCCGAGGACGTTGTTGATCTTGTGGGCTCCGGTGTGGCACAGATCTTCGCGCTTGAGCAGGATCGTCGCGCCGCAGCGCTCACTCAAACGGAGCGCATGGTAGAGCGGCGTCGGGCGTCCCACGTAGTCGGTGAGGAGGCGCGCGAGCTCGGCCTCGAAGGCCGAATCCCCGCGCGCCTGCTCGTACGCCGCCGTCAGCTCATCGAGGGCGGGGATCAGGGTTTCGGGGACGAAGCGCCCGCCGTACGGCCCGAAGTGCGTTTGCACGCTCATGCGCAACCCCCTTCTTCGTCGGCTCGTCTCACAGCGGCAAAGAACGCCTGCATCATCGGCTCGTCTTTGATTCCGGGCGCGGTTTCGATGCCACTGCTGACATCGACCAAGGAGGGACGAAGCAGGCCGATCGCCCGTTCGACATTGCCGGGCGTGAGCCCGCCGGCGAGGACGAGACGCTCTCGCCGCGGGAGTATTCCCGTGGCGAGCGCTTCCCATTGCAGCCGTCTGCCGGTCCCCCCGTAGGCGCCCGGGCCGCGGCTGTCGTACAAGGTCATGTCCGCCTCGGATGCGTCCGGGGTATCTGCCGCGGCGATGAGCAGCGGCCGCAGCCCGCGATAGGCGGCGGCCTCTCGGACTTCGCCGACCGTCGGGCCGTCCGCTCCGGCGGACAGCTGAACGGCGTCCAGCCCGCATTCGGAGAGCCGCAGAGCGATCCACTCTGGCGACTCGGTCGTCACGACGGCGACCGTGAGCGCCTCGCCCGCGTGTGCGGCGAGCTGCCGGGCGCGCTCAGCCGTCACCCTGCGAGCGCCGCCGGCGAGGATGAAGCCGCAGGCGCGAGCGCCGAGGGCCGCGGCGCTGCGCACATCGTCCTCGCGGGTGAGCCCGCACACTTTCACCTGGGTCATGGGATCCTCCGGGGACTGAGGCTGACGTGACGCAGGGCGCGTACACGAGCGTCCAGGGTGTCGTGGTCCGAGCGGACGAGCGCTTCGCCGACCAGCAGGGCACATGCTCCGGCATTCGCCGCTCTGCGGGCATCGTTCGCGTCCGCAATACCGCTCTCGCTGACCAGGATGGCGTCGGCAGGCACGGCCGGGGCGAGCCGCTCGGTGACGGCCAGATCGACGGCCAGCGTGCGAAGATCGCGGTTGTTGATGCCGATGACCGTTGCTTCGGCAGCGACGGCGCGCCTCAGTTCGCCCTCGTCGTGCACCTCGACGAGGGCGTCGAGCGCGCAGGCGTCACATTCGCGCAGGAGTTCGTGCAGGTCCTCGTCCGACAGCGCCGCGACGATGAGGAGCACAGCGGCGGCTCCCGCCCATGCAGCCTCCCACAGCTGATAGCGGTCGACGATGAAGTCCTTACGCAGAACCGGCAGGCTGATGGCGGCCGCCACCGCCCTCAGGTCGTCGAGCGAGCCGCCGAATCGCGACGGCTCCGTGAGCACAGAGACTGCATCGACCCCTGCCTCCTCGTACGCGGCAGCCTGAGCGACGGCGTCCAGGGCCGGGGCGATGTCGCCTTTGCTCGGGGAGCGTCGTTTGACCTCGGCAATCAGGGCGAGGGGAACGCCAGGGCCGTCCGGGAGATGCGCCGCTGGGGCACGCAACGCCGTTACGAAGCGACGGCGGACCGGTGGAACCGGCGGTCGCTCAAGCGGCGTGGTTTCGCGGGCAGCGGCGACTCGCTGGTGAGCGCCCGCGATCATCTCGGCAAGGAAGTCGCTCATGCGCTGCCCGCCTTCAGACGGCTGGTCGTCGCGGCGAGGAGGTCGAGCTTCTCCCGGGCTGCGCCGGAATCAACGGCCAGACGAGCGTGCTGCACGCCTTCGCCGATGGTCTCGACGGCCTCGGCGATGTAGAGGGCGGCTCCGGCGTTGAGGAGGACGATGTCCAGGCGCGGGCCGTCGACCCCATCCAGCACCTCGCGCACGTACCCGGCGTTCTCGGTCGCGTCGCCCCCGCGCAGCTCGTCGAGATGCGCGCGGCGCAGGCCGAACTGTTCGGGAGCCAGCTCGTACGTCTCGTCGTAGCCCTTGCCCGCGAAGACCTCGATGACACGCGTCGCGCAGGTCGTCGAGATCTCGTCGAGGCCGTCGTCGCTGTGGACGACGAGATTGCGGGCTGAGCCCATCATGCGTACGGCTTGGGCGATCCTGCCGACATAGCGCGCGTCGGCCACGCC
>CAZHMG010000062.1:0-13525 GCA_964533575.1 uncultured Thermoleophilia bacterium
GGGGCCGCGCGTAGGGTCGCAGTGTCCGGCGCGGCCCAGGGTGTTGGCGTTTGGGCTCTGCCGGGGTGCCGATGTTGGGGATGTCGGGGGCCTCGCCGACGATGGACCGCACGCGCATCCGCGGGTTCAGCGAGGGGTACGGATCCTGGAAGATGATCTGCATGTCGCGCCGCAGCTTCTGCATTTCCTTGCCGGATGCCGACATGACGTCGACACCCTCGAAGATGACGCTCCCCGCGGTGGCCTCGATGAGGCGCAGCACGACCCGACCCGTAGTCGACTTGCCGCAGCCACTCTCACCGACGAGCCCGAGCGTCTCTCCCGTCTCCAGCGAGAAGCTGACGCCGTCGACGGCGTACACGTGGCCGCTGGTGCGTCTGAACACGCCCGACTTGATGGGGAAGTGCTTCTTGAGGTCGCGAACCTCCAGCAGGCTCATGCGTTCACGTTCCTGATGTGTTCCAGCTGGGTCCTGATGGCCGTGCGATCGTCCTCCGGGATCCAGCAGTGCAGTCCATGCTCCGGGCCGACGATCTCCAGTGGCGGCCACTGGCTGCGGCAGTGCGGCCTGACGTAGGCGCAGCGGGCCGCGAAGGGGCAGCCGGGCGGCAGCGTGATCAGGTCCGGCGGCTGGCCGGCGATCGGGGTGAGCCGCGTTCGGCGGTCCAGACGCGGCAGCGAGCCGAGGAGACCCCAGGTGTATGGGTGGTGCGCGTTGTAGAAGATCTCATCGATGGGGCCGTACTCCACCGTGCGGCCGCCGTACATCACCATCACCTTGTCGGCGATCTCGGCCACAACGCCGAGATCGTGGGTAATCAAGATGACGGCCGAGTCGTAGTCGGCCTGCATCTCGCGCACGACGTCGATGATCTGCGCCTGGATCGTCACGTCGAGCGCGGTCGTCGGCTCGTCGGCGATCAGGATGTCGGGGTTGCAACTGATGGCCATGGCGATCATCACGCGCTGGCGCATACCGCCGGAGAACTCGAATGGGTACTGACGGACGCGTGCGGGCGCGTCCGGGATGCCCACCCGGGCGAGCAACCGGGTCGCCATCTCCCAAGCCTCGCCCTTCGACTTGCCCTGGTGCAGCATGATCACTTCGGCGATCTGTTTGCCCACCTTGACCACCGGGTTGAGGCTGGTCATGGGGTCCTGGAAGATCATGGCGATGTCGTTGCCTCGAACCCGTCGTATCTCCTCGTCGTTCATGCTCAGCAGGTCGCGATCGCCGAGCCTGATGGACCCCTCGACGATCTTCCCCGGGGGGTCGGGTACGAGCCGCATCAGGGAGAGGGCGGCCACGGTCTTGCCGGATCCCGACTCCCCGACGATGCTGAGCGTCTGACCCCGGTCCAGCGTGAAGCTCACGCCGTTGACCGCCTTGACGACGCCGGCGTGCGTGAAGAAGTGGGTCGACAGGTCTCTGACTTCAAGCAGATGGCCGGCCACTGCTACTCCTTGAGCTTCGGATCGGTGGCGTCGCGCAGCCCGTTGCCGAACGAGATGAAGCCGAACACGGTGACGACCAGGAAGAGGCTGGGAAAGGCCAGCATCCACCAGCTTCCTGCGGCAAGGTACGACAGATTGTCCGAAATCATCTTGCCCCACGAGGCGTCCGGAGGCTGGATGCCGAGGCCGAGGAAGGCGAGCGCGGCCTCCGTGGAGATGGCGCCGCCAATGCCCATGGCGACGGCCACGTAGACCGGCGCCATGGTGTTGGGCAGCACGTGTCTGAAGATGACGCGCAGGTCGCGCGCGCCTTGGGACCGCGCCGCCTCCACAAACTCCATGGCCTTGACGCTCAGCACGGAACCGCGGTTGAGTCGCGCGAACGTCGCCCAGCTCAGGATGCCGATGGCGATGAACACACTGCCGAACCCCGGCGGCAGAACGGTGAGCAGCAGTAGTACGAACAGGATGAAGGGGAAGGCGAAGAAGACGTCGGCAGTGCGCATGATGATCGAGTCCACGATGCCGCCGTAATAGCCGGAGATCGGACCAAGCGCCAACCCGATCGTGAGGCCGATCGCGATTGCGATGATGCCGACCAGCATGGAGACGCGGGTAGCGACGAGGACGCGAGAGAACACGTCCCGGCCCAAGTAGTCGGTGCCGAAGGGATGCGACAGCGACGGCGGCATGCCCAGTCCCTCAGGCGAGAGCGCGTAGTTGACCTCGTTGGGGTCGTACGGCGCCAGGTAGGTCCCGGCCAGACTCGCGATCTCCTCGGCGGTGCCGACGATCAGAAAGGCGGCGATGATGACCATCCCGACGACGGCGAGATGGTTGCGCCTCAGCCGGCGCCACGTGTCCGCCCACAGGCCGAGCATTCTGGGACGGGCGTACTCCTCCTCGATGATCTCCGCCTCGCCCACAGTGCTCAGCCCCGCATCCACGACGATGTCGCTGCCGGCAGCGTAGGCCTGGTCGAGCGTCGGGTTGCCGAGTTCGGCGAACTGGCGATGTTCGCCGTCTGGCTCCCTCGGCACCTTGAGGTCGTCTTCCGCCATGATGCGCTAGCCCTCGAGCCGGATGCGTGGGTCGACGAAGGCGTAGCCGAGGTCGACCAGCAGGTTTGCGAACACGTAGAAGACGGTGGCGAAGAGCACCCCGCCCGCGACGACGGGCAGATCGCGGGCGCCGATCGCCTGGTAGATCATGAGACCGATGCCCGGCCGACCGAAGACCGTCTCGGTCAGGATGGCGCCGCCCATGAGCGCGCCCAGGTCGATGCCGGCGATGGTCATCACAGGGATGACCGCGTTCTTGAACGCATGGCGAGTGATGACGTGCCGGCCCGAGAGGCCCTTGGCCCTCGCTGTGCGGATGTAGTCGGTGCGGATGACCTCGAGCATGGAGGCCCGCTGCATGTAGGAGATGTAGGCGACCTCGACGAGCCCGAGCGTGAGGGCGGGGAGTATCAGGGTCGATATCGACTCCCATCCCGCCGGGATGACGCCGAAGATGTTCTCACCCGCCCCGACCAGCGGGAGCAGGTCGAGCTTGAGGCCGAAGAACCACTGCATGAAGAGGCCGAGCACGAAGACCGGAATGCCCCAGATGATCAGCGCGGCCGTGGTCAGCGCGCCGTCCCAGAATGTGTACTGCCGCAACGCGGAGTAGATGCCGAGCGGGATCCCCAGCAGTTCGATGAGGATGGCGGCGATGGCGAGCTGGATGGTGTAGGGAGCATTGATTCGGATGAGTTCTGTGACGTCCTGCTGCAAGTAGTAGGACTGGCCGAGATCGCCGTGGAGCAGCCGGTTCAGGTACTTCACGTATTGCACCGGCAGGGGCTTGTCGAGACCGAGATGCTCACTCACTTCGGCAATGCGCTCAGGCGTCGCGGCCTTGCCGGCGACCATCGCGGCAGGATCGCCGGGAATCGCAAAGAGGATGATGAACGTGATGACACTCACGCCGAGGAGGACGATTATCATCTGGAGCAGACGCCTGATGATGTAGGGCACCATGCCGCCAGCTTACCTCACGGAATGCCGCGCCTGCAGCACGATGCAACAGTGGCACACGAGGCTGACGGCCCGCCCCTCCGCTGGAGGGGCGGGCCGTCAGCCAACCGAAGAGCGGTGATCCGGCGCGCCGGACCGCAACTCAGAGCGCGCTCACTTCACCCAGATGTCCCACATGTCGATGTAGCCGATGGGATCGAGGAAGAAGCCGCCCACGCGATTGCTGGTCACGCGGAAGGCACGCGGATAGACGGTTGGAACGATCGCGGCGTCGCCGAGCATCATGGCCTCTGCCTGCGCGTAGAGATCGTAGCGCTCCTCGTCATCGGCCGTCGCCCTTGCCTGGTCAAGGAGGGTGTCGAACTCCGTGTTGTTGTAGAAGCTCATGTTGTTGTACGACGGCTGCTGCGACTGGAACAGCGGGTAGAGGAAGTTGTCCGGGGACGGGTAGTCGGCAATCCAGCCTTGGCGATACACCTGGCCCTCGCCCTTGGACACCTTGTCCAGGAACGTCGCCCACTCGAAGTTCGTTAGCTTCGCCGTGATGCCCACGGCCTTCCAGGACGCCTGAAGAACTTCGGCCGTCTTCTGATTGCCCTCGTCCGTGTTGTACCAGTAGTCAAGCTCAGGGACGTCATTGCCGTAGGCCGCAAGAGCCGCCTTCGCTCCCTCGACATCATTCGTCTTGAAGGGACTCACGTCGGCGCGCCAGCCCGGCATGCCTTCGGGCACGATGCCGGTGGCCGGAACTGCCTGGCCCTCGTAGACGATGTTGATCAGGCTCTGGGCGTCGGCCGACATGTACATGGCCTTCCGCAATTCGAGGCCCGCGTCCCCGCCGACAACGTCGTCGTTCATGTTGAAGCCCACGTAGTCGACAGTGATGTACGGCCATCCCTTCGCCGTCCATTCACCCGATGTCACCTTGGCGTTGGACTGCACGGCCTTGATCTGACCCGGCGGGATGTGCGTGAAGTCGACCTCGCCCTTCTGGAACTGGAGCCAGGACGTCTGGCTGGAGGTGATGATAGGCATATGGATGGTGTCGACCCATCCGGCTTCGGCCGTATCCCAGTAGTCAGGGTTCTTCGCCAGATCGACGTACTGCTTATGCACCCATTTCGTGACCGTGTAGCGTCCGGTGCCGACCGGCTTCTCCTTGAACTTCGCGTAGGTGACCTCATTGATGTAGTCCACCGGCAGGGCCGAAGAGACGGGATGCAGGAGGGACAGCACGAAGTCTGCGAAGGGATACTGGAGCTTGACCTCAAGGGTGTAGTCGTCAATGGCCCTGACGCCCGTGAGACCCTTCTCGGGGTCCGCTGCGTAGCCGCTGCTGTCGCAGCCTTCGATGGGGGCCAGGACGTAGGAGACCGGCGACTGGTTCTTCTCGTCGGTCACGTAGTTCCACGAATCGACAAACGTCTGCGCGGTGACCTCGGTGCCGACCGGGGCCGCGAACTTCACGCCCTGCTTGATGGTGAACGTCCAGGTCTGATTGTCGGCGCTCTCCCAGTTCTCGGCGATGTCCGGGACGGCCGTGATGTTGCCGCCCTCGTCGACGGAGGACTTCACCAGCCCCTGAAAGACCTGGTGGACAACCTGCATGCCCTCCGACTCATAGGCTACGACCGGGTCGATCGCCACGGGGTCAGAGCCGAGGACGAAGTTGTACGTGCCGCCGGCCTTCGGCGTCTCTGCGCTCGGAGACGGGGCCGGCGAGTCGTTGCCCCCGCAGCCGCTCAGTGCGAGCGCGCCGACCACGAGCGCGGCGGCGGCCAACGGCAGGATGCGCCGGCGCTTCTTGAGTCCCTTCAAAGTGCCCTCCTTGACCAGTCCGATGTCTCCCTCCCGGATCAGCGCCCCGGCGATCGAGGGAGGACCCCCATCAACGCGTTCGCTCCGTTCACCTCCCCATGAGGGTGACGCTGGAAGACTTCACACCGCTGCGGCGAATGTCCCGCGGGTGAAATGGGCGAAGGATGACCAGCTCCAAGCTCAGCCGAGGCGCCACACGAGCAGCAGGGTTGTGGCGAAGAAGGCAATACCGGTGATGACCGTGTAGCGTGTGAGGTTGCGCTCCATGACACTCGCCGAGGAGGCGAAGGAAAAGCCGGTGACGCTGGCCATGCCGGAGTCCTTGCCGGAATGCAGCAGTATGAGCCCGATGAGAAGCAGCGAGACGATCAGGTGCAGAACAACGAGTATGGTGGTGAGCACCACAGGGACTCCTCCAGTTCAGGTCAGGTCAGCAAGAGCCGAGAATACAACGCTTGCAGTCGTGAGCACAAACAGCTTCGGGCGCATGCCATTAATTCCTTCGCACCGCGCATCTGAAGGCGTGCGCCTGCCACACGGATCAATTGTTGGGCTCGAGAAGGCTCTCCCCCGTCATCTCCGGAGGCTGCGGCAGCCCCATGAGCGCGAGCACGGTCGGCGCCAGATCGCAGAGGCGCCCGCGCTCACGCACCCTCGTATCCGGCACCGTGGCCACGAACGGCACGAGATTGGTGCTGTGAGCCGTGTTGGCGCTGCCGTCCGGTTCGAGCATGATGTCGGCGTTGCCGTGGTCGGCAGTGACGAGGCTGGCGCCGCCCAGGGCATCGACTGCGGCCGTCACCCTTCCCACGCACTCGTCGACGGTCTCGATCGCGGCGACCGCCGCGCTGATCACGCCCGTGTGTCCGACCATGTCGGCATTCGCGTAGTTGACCACGACAAAGTCGAATGCGTCCGTCGCGAGACGCTCGACGAGCCGGTCGGTCACCTCACGGGCGCTCATCTCCGGCTTGAAGTCGTAGGTCGGAACATCGCGGGGGCTGGGCACGAGGATCCGCTCTTCGCCCTCGAACGGGTGTTCGGCGCCCCCGTTGAAGAAGAAGGTGACATGAGCGTACTTCTCGGTTTCCGCAATGTGCAGCTGACGCCGGCCGTTGGCGGCGAGAACGTCGGCGAGCACGTTCGTGGGATGTTCGGGCGGAAAAGCCACGGGCACGGGGAACTCGCGCTTGTACTGAGTCATCGTCACGAAGTCGACATTCGGCGGATGCGGACCGCGGTCGAACTCCCCGAAGTCGCGGTCGAAGAATGCGCGGGTGAGCTGACGCCCACGATCAGGGCGGAAGTTGAAGAAGATGCAGACGTCGCCGTCCTTGACCCGCGGCGACAATTCGGGGGCGACGATGGTGGGGCGCACGAACTCGTCGTTCTCGCCCCGCCGGTAAGCCGCTTCCACCGCTGCTTGAGCGTCCGACGCCATGAAGCCGTCGCCGTAGACGAGAGCGTCGTAGGCGAGCTTTGTACGGTCCCAGCGCGTATCGCGGTCCATCGCGTAGTATCGGCCGCAGATCACGCCGAAGCGGCCGAGGCCGAGACGCTCCATCACACCCTGCGTCTCGGCCAGGTACTGGGCCGCGCTGCGCGGCAGCGTGTCGCGCCCGTCGAGGAAGGCGTGAACGACGACGTCGCCCACATGCTCTCGCGCGGCAAGCTCCAGGAGCGCGGCGAGATGGCCCATGTCGCTGTGGACGCCGCCGGCCGAGACGAGCCCCATCAGGTGGAGCGTGCTGCCGCGTCCTCCCGCCTTAGCGCACGCCTGCCTGAGCACACGGTTCTCGAAGAAGTCGCCGTCGGCGATCGCCTTGGTGATGCGTGTCAAATCCTGGTAGACGGTCCGGCCGGCGCCCATGTTGAGGTGACCGACCTCGGAGTTGCCCATCTGGCCTGCGGGCAGCCCCACAGCCTCGCCGGAAGCGTCGATCGATCCATGCGGGTACGCCTCCAGCAGACAATCGAAGGCCGGTGTATTCGCGAGGCTCACGGCATTGCCTGCGCCTGGATCAGCGCAGCCCCACCCGTCCATCACGATAAGGACCACGGGGCGGTAGACACGGCCGGTTGGAGACAGGGACGCATCGGCCAACGCCGGCTCCCGGTCGCCCTCGGTCATGCCGGCTCCGTGAAGTTCACGATGCGCGCGAACTGCTGTGGGTCGAGGCTGGCGCCGCCGACCAGGACACCGTCCACGTCGGGCTGCGTCATGATTGCGTCGATGGTGGCGGCGCTGACGCTGCCGCCGTAAAGGATGCGCACCGTCTCAGCGGCGGCGCCGGCGATACGACGAAGCCGTTCGCGGACGAAGGCGATCGTCTCCTGCGCCTGCTCTGGCGTCGCGGTCTTTCCTGTGCCGATGGCCCAGATCGGCTCGTAAGCGATCGTGACGCGCGCGACCTCGTTCGCCCGCAGCCCTGCGAGGTCCGCCTCGAGTTGCCGGCCGACCTTCTCCTCGGTACGGCCTGCCTCGCGCTCCTCGAGCGTCTCGCCGACGCACAGGATCGGCTGGATCCGCTTGTCCAGCGCCGCTCTCACCTTGGCCGCAAGCGCCTCGTCCGTCTCTGCGAACAGGGCGCGCCGTTCCGAATGGCCCAGAATGACCCAGGGCACGGTGAGCTCGGTGAGCATCCTGGGGCTCACCTCCCCCGTGAACGCGCCCTCGTCCTTCGCCGCCATGGTCTGGGCGCCGACCCTGATCGCGGAGCCGACGGCTTCCTCGAGCGCGGTGGCCAGAGCCGTGAACGGAACGCAGAGCACCACGTCGCGATCAGTCGCGTCGGCGACCAGCGGCCTGAACTCGCGCAGGAATGCCGCCGTTTCGGGGCGCGTCTTGAACATCTTCCAGTTCCCGGCCATCAGCGGCCGGCGGGCAGAGGAGTCGCCATTCACATCCATCAGCGCCTCCACGCCGGGGAGCGTTCGTCCCTCGAGAAACTCCATCGACGCGCCTCCGCCCGTGCTCACATGCGTGAGTCTGCCCTCGAGGCCGAAGGAATGGACCGCGGCGACGGTATCGCCTCCTCCGGCGACGGTGACCGCAGCGCTCTTTGCGATCGCGTCACCGGCCGCCCGTGTGCCGGCGGCGAAAGCGTCGACCTCGAACAGCCCCATCGGCCCATTCCAATAGATGGTGCCGGCGGTCTTGAGGCGGTTTTCAAACGCCGCGATCGTCTGCGGACCGATGTCGAGGGCCATGACGTCCGCCGCAATCGCGTCGACAGGGACCGTCTCAGCAGCCGCGCCGGCAGCGAGGTCCGCGGCGACGACCACATCGACCGGCAGGACGAGATCGCAGGACGACGTCTCCGCGGCTCTGAGCACGTCGGCCGCGACTTCGACCTGTTCACCGTCGCCTTTGGAACGGCCGATCTCGAGCCCGCGCGCCTTGAAGAAGGCGTTGGCCATCGCGCCGCCGATCAGGATGGCGTCGGCGTGATTCAGCATGCTCCGGATCACCCCGATCTTGTCCGAGACCTTCAGGCCGCCCAGTACGACCACGAAGGGCCGGCGGGGGTCGCGGAGAAGGCGCCCCAGGCTCTCAAGCTCGCCCATCATCAAGAACCCGGCGAGTGCGGGCAGGACGTGGGTGACGCCCTCGGTCGAGGCATGAGCGCGGTGAGCCGTGCCGAAGGCGTCATTGACGAAGACCTCGGCCAAGCTGCCGAGCTGCCGCGCGAATGCCGGATCGTTGGCCGTCTCTTCATTGTGGAAGCGCACGTTCTCGAGCAGCAGCACCTGGCCGGGCGCGAGGGCTCCCGCTGCTGCCTCGGCATCCGGCCCCACACAGTCGGCGGTCGTCGCGACCGGGCTGCCCAGGAGTTCTCCGAGCCGGTCCGCCACGGGCGTCATTCGCAGCTCCTCCACCACCTGCCCCTTGGGACGCCCCAGATGAGAGGCCAGCACCACGGCGCACCTCTGCTCCAGCAGGTACGTGATCGTGGGCAAAGCCGCGCGGATGCGCGTGTCGTCGGCGACGCGGCCGTCCTTGAGCGGTACGTTGAAGTCGACACGCACGAGGACGCGCTTGCCGGCTATCGGGTAGTCGGTCAGCGAACGCTTCATGCCGCGCACACCCCCTCAGAGTCGCGAAGAGCGTCGTTCACAGGACCATCTGGGTCAGATCGACAAGGCGACACGAGTATCCCCACTCGTTGTCGTACCACGAGACGCACTTGATCATGGTGCCCTTGGCCATCGTCATGGCGGGATCGAAGATCGACGAATGCGGGTTGCCCACGATGTCGATGCTGACGATTGGGTCTTCCTGATACTGGAGGATCCCGCGCATCTTGTCGCTCTCGGCGGCCGCCTTCATCGCAGCGTTTACCTCGTCCGCCGTCACCTCCGACTGCAATTCGGCGACGAGATCCGTGATGGAGCCGTCAGGCGTCGGCACCCGGAGGGCGAACCCGTCCAAGCGGCCGTCGAGCTCGGGGATGACGAGGGACACGGCGCGAGCCGCCCCGGTCGTCGTCGGGATGATCGAAAGCGCCGCCGCCCGCGCCCTGCGCAGGTCCTTGTGCGGGAAGTCCAGGATCTCCTGGTCGTTCGTGTAAGCGTGGATCGTCGTCATGAACCCCTTCTCCACGCCGAAGTTGTCGACCAGGACCCGGGCCATGGGCGCGAGGCAATTCGTCGTGCAGCTCGCGTTGGAGATGATGTCGTGCTCGGCCCTGTCGTAGACCTCTTCGTTCACGCCGAGGCAGATGGTCACGTCCGGATCCTTCGCAGGCGCGGAGATGATCACCTTGCGCGCGCCCGCCTCGAGGTGCTTGCTTGCACCGCCCCTGTCAACGAAGTGTCCGGTCGATTCGATGACGACGTCAATGCCCAGATCCATCCACGGGAGCTGGGCGGGATCCCGCTCGGTCATCACCTTGATGGGCTTCCCGTCGATCGTGAGCGTGTCGTCGTCCAGCGTGACCGTGCCCGGGAAGACGCCGTGCACTGAGTCGTACTTGAAGAGGTGCGCCAGCGTGCCGGCGCTCGTGAGGTCGTTGATGGCCACAATCTCGATGTCTGCCTGCTGCTTGAGCGCCGCACGAACGAACAGACGCCCGATCCTGCCAAAGCCGTTGACGGCCACGCGTGCTGTCATTGCGTCCTCCTGGGTGACTTGGTGACGATTCAGCTTACCAGAGCGTTTACGTCACGCTGACCGCCGCGTGCGGGCCCGCGGGGTCGTTCAGAGCAGCCATGGGGGAATGGCCGGGAACGAGAGCCGTCAGTCGGCTTGCGCCGCAGCCGGCCGCGCGAGGACCGGGATGCGGCCGAGGAAGATGTGACCAGTCCGCCCGTCGATCGAGATCCAGTCGCCGGCGTGCACGACATGGCCGGCGATGCGAACATAGCCCTCGCGCTCCACCACCTCGAGGTCCACGCATTCGACGACTGCCGTCTTGCCCAGGCGTTTGGCGGTGACGGCGGCGTGCGATGTGGCGCCGCCACGAGCAGTCAGAATCCCGCTGACGCGGGTGATGATGCTGATGTCCTCGGGCACGGTGTCCGGCCGCAGGAGCACGATGTTCTCGCCGGGGGCGTCTGCCGTCAGCTGATCGATCTGCTGGGCGTTGACGGCGGCGCGGCCGGCGTAGGCGCCGCCCGCCACCCCCATCCCGACCGCGACCGGCGGCCCGTAGTTGGGCGACGTGGTGTCGAAGTAGGCCCGGTCCTTCTTCTGCTCCTGCACGACGGCTCGCTTCTGCAGGATGTAGAGGTCGTCGGCGGAGGGCGACTCGAACGTGAACTCGATCTCCTGCGGGTCGACGCCGCGCTCGCCCACGAGGTCGCGCGCCACGTCGAGCAGACCACGATAGATGTCGTGAAAGTCCTTCTCCAGCGAGTGCGGCGTGCCACGGTACGTCTCGCTGCCCAGCCGCTGCGCCTCCGAGATGGGCAGCGGAAAGACCAGCCCGCCGACGAGGTCCTCCCCCTGGCAGCAGACGGCGAAGTCGCCGAAGAGACGCACCTGGTGACTGTAGGGCTCGAGAGGGCTGCTTGTGAACGTGACACCCGAGCCCGAGCCGCGACCCAGGTTGCCGTACACCATGCGCTGCACGACCACACCGGTCCCCCACTCCTCGGCGATCCCGATGTACTGGCGGAAGAGGCGCGGGTCCGGCCCGTCCCAGGACTCGAGCACTTTGCTGATGCAGGAGACGACCTGCGCGAACGGATCGGCGATGAACTCGACGCCCTCCTCCTCCGCGCGCAGCTTGTACGCCTGGGCGATCTTGCGCATCTGCTCGGCCGAGAACTCGAGCTTCTGGTCGACGCCGTAGCGGCTCTTGAAGCCGGTCATGATCGCATCGAAGAAGTCGCGGTCGATACCTTCCGACATCGCCCATGACTGCAGGAAGCGGCGATAGCTGTCCCAGGTCGCCCACTCCTGTCCCGGCTGCCGCGACAGCGCCTCGGCGATCTCATCGTTGAGGCCCACATTGACGAAGGTCGTCATCAGGCCGGGCATCGAGATCGGGGCTCCGGAGCGGATGGAGAGCAGCAGGGCGCGGTGCGCATCGCCCAGGCGCAAGCCGGTACGGCGCTCCAGTCTCCAGAGCGCGGAGCGAACCCGCTGGATCGTGTCGTCGTAGAGCGGCGGGTACGACATCGCCGGCATTGCGTGGAAGAGCTCCGTCGTGAGGACGAAGCCCTCGGGCACGCGGTGGCCCTGTGCGGCCATCTCCTTGAGGCCGAGCCCCTTGAACCCAAGGGTCCTCTGATCGTCCGTCGCGGGCTTGTGTTTGTCGAGGACAGAGACCAGCCGCTCAGGGTCGTAGTTCATCATCCGCGTGAGGGCGCGGCTCCCGAGCCGCTCGTTGAGCAGCGACATCTGCCTCAGGGCGGCAGCCGCGTAGCGGTCGATGGCCTGCATCCCGAGGGCCGAGACGAGCACTTCGCGCAGCACCATCTCGGCCACGGCATCCACCGACATGGCCCGCGCCGCACATTGCCGCGGATCGTTCATCAAAGTGGTGTGCAGGATCTGCTCGTGGCTCAGCAGCGATCTGCTGCACAGCTCTGTGACGCTGCTCATCAGGAATTGGAAGATGTTCTGATACTGATGGAAGGTGAAGTTGTAGCTGCTGAAGCTGGCCTCGAGCATGGTGAGCTCGCTGCTGAGCGCTCGGGAATCGACGCCGTCGATCGCGAGGGCCCGCACGAGCCGCTTGATGGCGCGCGCCATGCGTCGCAGCGAGGCGCGCGTCACGTACTGCTCGACGCCCTCCTCGACCACATCCTCGAGCAGCCTCCCGACCAGATTCTCGACGCGGAAGGAGAGGCCGAGGGCGTCGAACTTCGGTTCCTGGTAGTTACCGTAGATCGAAGGAATGCCCGCGGCGATATGACGCTTCTGGTAGAGATTCTCGACCGCCTGCGACTGGGTGTGGCTGAGGATGATCTGCTTGAGCTCCTCGAGGACATGAAGGGCGGAGTCCAGAAGCGCGTCGCGCGCCGGCGGGGCGGGATTCGCCTGCCAGGAAGACAGCGCACGGACGAATTTGCGGCGCACGTTCGGCGAGAGCTGCGTGTGCCGTTCGACGGCGATCCCGATGTGATCCGCCGACAGCGAGTACTTGTGCGTGACGAGCTGGTGCGTGCGCACTATAAGCGCCACCCTGCGGCAGTTGAGCCTGCCGTCTGAACCTGTTGCGGCCTCGAGCTCGATGGCGAGTTCCTCGGGACTCATCGCCAACAGCTCCTCGAGGAGCCGGGTCGGAGGGCCGGCCACATCGGCGATGGAGCCTTGCGGGTCCTCCTGCGGCGCAGGGCCGGCGTGGTCGTCATCAGCCGCCCGGCCGGCACCGTCTCCCCGACGAATCCGCAGGGCGGCCAGGACCTCGTGTGGGCCCAGGGCCCAGTCGAGTTCGCGACGCACCATCTCCATCGTATTCGCCGACACGAACGGCTCGAGCAATGACGGGTCGAGAGTGAGCCAGTACCGCAGGACCGCCAGGCTGAACGGCACCAAGCGGTTGGACGACTCGGCGTGGACCTGCTTGCGCAGGAAGTGCATGAGCGTATCGTGCCGGCCGCAGATCTCGTCGAGCTCGGTCGAGACGTTGCGCAGTTCGCCCTCGGCGCCGACCTCGTCGAAGTACACCGGCAGCGTCCGCAGCATCTGCTTGGCGACGAAGTAGATCGAACGGATGTCGGCGTTGAGGAACCGTGTGACGTCGCGCTGGAAGAGGTCCGTGTCGGCGATGTAGAAACCG
>CAZHMG010000063.1:0-13312 GCA_964533575.1 uncultured Thermoleophilia bacterium
GTCTCCGACAGGGCTGGGCCCATGCCGAGGGTCGCCTCTGCCGTCTCGTCCTTGACGGGCAGGGCGCTGGGAAAGGCGGCCGTCTGGGCTTGGCCGGCACGGCCGCCCATGATCTCGAGAATGACGCCGCGAGCTTCCTGCGCCGTCAGGTCGCGGCCCGCTGCCAGCGTCTGGGGCGCGGTGCTGATGATCTCGTTCGGCATTGGGTCCTCCGCCGGTCAGGCCGCGGCGGCCGTTTGGTCTGCACCGGCGCTCATACCGAGGAAGTTCCGCAGCAGGTCGAGGCCGACGGCTGTGAGCACGCTCTCGGGATGGAACTGCACGCCATGGACGGGCAGCTCGCGGTGGCGCACGCCCATCACGATGCCTGCGGCGTTCCAGGCCGTGAGCTCCAGGCAGTCCGGCAGCTCAGGGTCGACGACGAGGGAGTGGTAGCGCGTCGCCGTGAAGGGATCGGCCAAGCCGGCGAAGACGCCGCGTCCGTCGTGACTGATCTCGTCTGTCTTGCCGTGCACCGGCGCGCCGGCGCGGTGCACGATGCCCCCGTACACCTGCCCGATGGCCTGGTGGCCGAGACAGACACCGAGCACCGGCAGGCGCTCGGCGCCGAAGTGGGCGATCGCCGTCATGCTGATGCCCGCCTCGTTCGGCGTGCACGGTCCGGGTGAGATGACGAGGTGGGTCGGTTGCGTGGCGGCGATCTCGGCGATCGTCACGTGATTGTTGCGACGCACCGTGATCTCGGCGCCGAGCTCGCCCAGGTACTGGACGAGGTTGTAGGTGAACGAGTCGTAGTTGTCGATCATGAAGACGCGGGGAGCGGGGGTAGCGGTCATTGGTCTCTCCTCGGAGTGCTGGACGCCGGACGGGACGGGCCGGCGAACTCGTCGTGCGCGAGCTGGATGGCGCGCAGAAGGGCTGCTGCCTTGTTCTGGGTCTCTTCGTACTCGCGTCCCGGGTCGCTGTCGGCGACGATGCCGGCGCCGGCCTGCAGATAGGCGACCCCGTCCTTGACGATGATCGTGCGGATGCAGATGCACGTGTCGAGGTCCCCGCCGTAGCTGAGGTAACCGATGGCGCCGGCGTACGGTCCCCGGCGCACCGGCTCGAGCTCGTCGATGATCTGCATGGCGCGAACCTTCGGGGCCCCGCTCACCGTGCCGGCCGGGAAGGCGGCTTTGAGCGCATCCGTCGGGGTCATGCCCTCCAGGAGCGTGCCGCTGACACTCGAGACCATATGGATGACGTGTGAGTACAACTCCATCTCCATGAACTCGTCGACCACGACGCTGCCGGGCTTGCAGACACGGCCGAGATCGTTTCGTCCGAGGTCGACGAGCATGAGATGTTCGGCGCGCTCCTTCTCGTCGGCGCGCAGGTCAGCGATCAGCCGCCGGTCCTCAGCCGCGTTTGCTCCTCGCCGCCGTGTCCCGGCGATCGGGCGCGTCTCGACGCGCCCGTCCTGGACCGTGACGAGCGGCTCGGGACTGGAGCCGCAGAGGGCGAAGTCATCGAAGGCGATGTAGTACATGTATGGACTCGGGTTCACGGCGCGAAGACCACGGTAGACGGCGAACGACGACACGTCGACGGGGGTGCTGAACCGCTGGCTGAGCACGACCTGGAACGCGTCGCCGTCGTACACGTACTCACGGATGCGCTCGACGCCCACTTCGTACTGTTGTCGCGTCATGGAGGACATGACCGGACGCGACGGCTCGGCTGCGAGGCCCGACTGCTGCCCGCCGTGTGGAATGTGGCCCGTGAAGGCGGCGTCGGACGGCAAGGGCGCGGACAGCTTCGTCCTCACGTCCGCGATGCGGCCGATCGCGCGGGCGTACGGCCCGTCGATGTCGCGGCCCTCGACGAAGGCATTGGCAACCACCGTGATCACGTGCTTGAGATGGTCGAAGACGAGCACTGTGTCGGCCAGCAGGAACGCCATCTCCGGGAGGCCGAGATCGTCAGGGGGCGCCTCCGGCAAGGGCTCGAGACGCCGCACGAGGTCGTAGCCGAAATACCCGACCAGGCCGCCGGCCAGCGGCGGCAGGTCGCTCACGGCCGGCGGTCGATAACTGGTGAGGAGTTCGGCCGCGGCAGCGAAAGGATCGGCGTGCTCGACCTCGAGACGGTCGCCGTTCTCCTGGATGATCAGGCGTCCGTCCGCATAGGTGACGAGGGCTCTGGCGCCGACTCCAAGAAACGAGTAGCGGCCCAGGTGCTGGCCCTGCTCCGCGCTCTCGAGCAGGAAGGCGCGGCGCGGAGCACCGAGCTTCAGGAAGGCCGAGACAGGGGTCTCGAGATCGGAGATGAAAGAGTGGGTGACGGGAACGACGTTATGAGCCAGTGCGAGGCGTCGCGCCTCGACTAGCTGCGGTATGGCACATATGTCCTTTGCCACGGGCCAATCATGTGACACCTCCCGGTGATCACGACCCAACGCCGTTTCATGCCCGCCGACGGCGAGACGATGGGGGAACGGTAGGGCACCACGCTGGCCCTGTCAAGCAGCGCCCGTGGTAACGATCGCCCGTTACCCGGCGCCAAGCTAGACTCTGCTGATGCCCATACTCCGCAGAATGACGTCCGAGGACCTGCAGAGGCGCCGCTGGCAGCTGCTGGCCTTGACATCCATCGGCGCCTTCATGAGCCCGCTGGACAGTGCCATCGTCGCTGTGGCGCTGCCGGCGATGGGCCCCGCCCTTGGACTCAGCTTCGCGACGGCCGTCTGGGTGCAGGCGGCCTATCTGCTGGCGATGGCGGTGCTGCTGATCCCCCTGGGCAGGATGGCCGATCACCGTGGTCGCGTTCGCTTCTACCTGATCGGTATCGTCGTCTTCACGATCGGCTCGCTGCTCGCGGCGCTCAGCATGAACGACACATGGATGATCGCCAGCCGCATCGTGCAGGGCGCCGGCGCCGCGCTGCTCAGCGCGACATCGGCGGCCATCGTGACCGCCGTCTTCCCGCCACACGAGCGCGGCCGGGCGCTCGGCGTCAATGTCATGGCGATCTACGTTGGCCTCAGCATCGGCCCGCCCCTCGGCGGCCTGCTCGTCGAGACGCTCGGCTGGCGCTGGATCTTCCTCGTCAACCTGCCCATCGGGGTCGCGGTCATGCTCTGGGGCTGGCTGCTGCTTCCGCGTGACGAGCTGACGCGCGCTGCCCGACGTCCCGACCTGCCCGGCTCCTTGCTGCTCGGCGTCTTCCTGATCTGCCTGCTCGTGCCGCTCACCTTTGCCGCGAGCTGGGGCTGGTGGGCGTTGCAGACGGTCGTGCTGCTTGCGGTCGCCGCAGTGGCGCTCACGTCCTTCGTGCTCAGGGAACTGCATACCGACGATCCGGTTCTCGATCTCGACCTGCTGCGCCACAACCGAGTCTTCGCGTCGGCGAACCTGGCCGCGCTGCTGAACTACATGGCCCTCAGCGCCATCGGCCTGCTCACGGCCGTCTACCTCCAGGTGGTGCAGGGCAGGTCGGCGGGCATCGCCGGCTGGCTCATGTTGAGTCAGCCTCTGATCATGGCTCTCCTGAGTCCCAGCAGCGGGCGATTGAGCGACCGTGTCGGATCGCGAGTCCTGACGACGGCGGGGATGCTTCTGGTTGCTGCAGGCATGGTCGTGCTGGCCGCGCTTACTCCAGCGGCCGGCATGGCGCATGTGACGGCCGGCCTCGCCGTCGTCGGTCTCGGCATGGCTGCGTTCAGCGCGCCGAACAGTTCGGCCGTGATGGGCAGCGTGAGGCTCGACCAGTTGAGCCTGGCCAGCGCCTTCCTCGGCACCATGCGCGTGACCGGCATGGCCCTCAGCTTCGCGGTCCTCGGCGGCGTGGTCGCCGCTCAGCTCGGCCAGGAGGGCGGCCAGATGCTCTTCACTGGTGCTCGCGGAACCGTCGGCGTGATGACGGGGGCCGCGCAGGACTTCGCCGCCGGGTACCGATACGCCCTGCTCACCGGCGCCGCGCTGGCGCTGGCCGGCGCCCTCGTCTCACTCACCAGGGGTCCCCACCAGACGACCGAATCCCAGAAGCGTGATACGTCAGGCTGACGCTCCGGTGCTCCCCTCGCCCGCGGTACGGGCGGCATACTCGTCGATCTCTGCGAGCAGTTCCGCCTGCCGTGCCTCCGGCAGCCACGAGGCCGTGATCGAGTTATGTGCCAGGGTCACGAGAGCGGAGCGGGTCAGTCCCAGAGCCGTCGCGACGGCCAGGTAGTTGTCGGTCAAGTAGCCGCCGAAGTACGCGGGATCATCGGAGTTGACCGTTACGCACAGGCCGGCGTCGAGCAGTTGCTTCAAGGGGTGAGCGGCCAAGTCCGGCGTGACCTGCAGGTGGAGGTTGCTGAGCGGGCACATGGTCAGCGGCACCCGCTCCTCGGCGAGCCGCATCATCAGCGCATGGTCGTCGATGGCTCGCACACCATGGTCGATGCGGGTGGCCCCGAGCAGGTCGAGGGCCTCCCAGATGTAGGCGGAAGGCCCTTCTTCACCCGCGTGAACGACGGGGCGCAGGCCGGCCGCGCGGGCGTGAGCGAAGGCGGTGATGAAGTCACGCGGGGGATGCCCGAGCTCGGCCGAATCCAGGCCCACACCCGTGATGACGTCCCGGTACGGCATCGCCCTCTCGAGCATCTCCAGTGCGCTTTGCACGGGCTTGTCCCGCAGCAGGCACATGATGAGCTGCCAGGAGATCCCCAGCTGCCTTTCACCCTGGTCCAAGGCACGCGTGATGCCTGCGACCACATCGGCGAACGGTATCCCCCGGGAAACGTGGCTCTGGGGATCGAAGAAGACCTCTGCGTGCCGCACGCCGTCGGCGGCGGCGCGCCGCAGGTACGCCGCCGTCAGCTCGAAGAAGTCCCCCTCCGTGCAGAGGACAGCGACACCAGTGTAGTAGACGTCCAAGAAGTGCTGCAGGTCGGTGAACCGATACGCCGCCCTGCACGCGTCAGCCGTGGCGTAGGGCAGAGAGACGTGGTTGCGCTTGCTCAGGTCCAGGAGCATCTCCGGCTCCAGGGTGCCTTCCAGGTGCAGATGCAGCTCTGCCTTGGGAATGCCGCAGACCCAATCCCGGAGTGAGGGCATGTCATTCGCCCGTGACGTTTGTGCTCCTGACACCCTTTCGCACAGACAACTGTACCCCTCGAGTAGGACCTCCGTCACAAGTCCAAAGTTGAGGCTGAACCTTAAGCGTCAGAATTGTTCGCCGGGACGGGGACGAAACAGGCAACGTCGGGCAGATGCAGTCGCTGCCAGGCGCCGTGGAATCCCTCGTGCGCCGCGCCGAGCTCCACGTGCAGCATGGCGATACCGAAATCGATGGGAGCCGTCCAGCCGACGCGGTCCGCGCTGCTCATGATGAGCGTCTCGCCCTGAAGGCGGAACCGCCACGGCTGCCTGTTGGCGCCCGAGGGCGCCAGTCGGGCAGCCTCCACGGCGGTGATCGCCCACCCCGGCCACGCCGGGCTGTCTGGTCCCAAGCCGCGCCGCAAGCCGGGTGCGATGTCCTCGATCTGGCGACGGGCCGCGGAGCGTACGGCAGTGCTCATCATGCGCTCGACGAGCTGCTTGCGTGCCACCGGGTGGCCCACGGGGGTGACGGCGACGACGCGCTCGTTGGGGGCGAGGTCGATGAGGGCGGAAAGCGTGTCCCGCTGGAACATCCCCGCCACCCAGCACGTGCCGAGACCGAGGCGCGTCGCCTCGAGGACGAAGGCCTCGCCGATGTAGCCCGCCTCGGTCTCCGCCCCTTCGGCGCAGACGAAGGCTGCCGTCCACGGCGCGCCCTCGACTCGGCCGTAAGCGCCGCCGATGCCGGTGTAGATCTGCGGATGATCCTTGATCAGGACGGCCCGCGCTCCAGGCGCGAGCTGAAACGTTTCGCAGAATGAGCGCAGGACGTCGAGCGTCTCGTCAGACACCCGCTCGTTGCCGTAGCGGCGGCGAGAGCGCCGTACGCCGATGGCGTCGTACCAGGCGTCGTCAAGCGTCAGCACGACGGCTTCAGCCCAGCCTCAGTTCTTCCCCAGCATGCGGACCCGGCCCCATGTCCCAGACGGAGTCGACCGCGATGCGGACGACGTACTTCATGGGCGGCAGATGCTGAGCCTCGCTGATGGGCTGGAGAGCCTCGTTCACGCGATCGAAGACTTCGCCGTGGTCAATCAACTCGGCATGACCCTTCACCTGCATGGCAACCTTGCGCTCCGGATCATGGATGCCCACGGCCACCCTGCTGTCGTGCAGCAGGTTCTCTCGTGTCTTGTGCGAGAACATGTCGGCGAAGTAGAGGTGCTCGTCGTCGAGAAGGGCGCCGCTGCCCTTGATTGAGACGTTCGGCATCCCGTCCGGGCCTACCGTGGCCACCCACACGTTGTGGCCTCCCGTCAGCAATTCGTGCAACTCTTTCGGAATCGTCGTCATGACACGCCTCCTCTGGATCACTGCTTCAGTCGTCTCCCGCGCCTCCTCGGTGCCCTCCCGTCACGCATCGCCCTCATGGCTGGGACACCAGGTACTCGAATGCCGACAGGGCCGCCTTGGCCCCTTCGCCCACCGACACGACGATCTGCTTCTCGTGGACATCAGTGCAGTCACCCGCGGCGAACACGCCGCGAACGCCTGTGCGGCAGCGCCGGTCGACGATGATCTCGCCGGCCTCGTTCGTGTCGACCAGGTCGATGGCGAAGCCGGTGTTGGGCAGGTACCCGATCTCGACGAAGACACCGTCCGCGTGCAGCAGATGTTCCTCGCCGGTCTCCACGTCGATCACGCTGACACCATCGACCGCGTTCGTCCCGTGGATCGCCTGGGCCTTGTGGTGGGGCAGTACGCGGACGCCCGGACTGGCGTTTGCCTTGTCCTGCAGGATGCCGTCGCCGGTCAAGCCTTCCAGGGCCACCAGGGTGACGTCACGGGCGATCGAATCGAGCTCGAGCGCTGCCTGGAGGGCGGCGTTGCCGCCGCCGATGACGATCACGTCGCGACCCTGGAAGAGCGGGCCGTCGCAGGTCGAGCAATAGAAGACGCCGATCCCAGACAGTTCCTTCTCGCCGGGGATCTGCAGGCGGCGCTTCTGGACCCCCGTGGCGATGATCACGGTGAGCGCCGAGACCTCGCGGCTGGACTCGAGCTCGAGAATCCTGGCTCTGCCCTCCATGCGCACGCTGGCGACGCGCTCGCCGATGAGGTCTGTGATGCCATACCCCTTCGCTTGCGCGAAGAGACGCTGGACGAGGTCAGGGCCCAGGATGAGGCCGCATCCCGGGTAATTGGCCACGTCACGTGTCGTCCCCAGCTGCCCGCCAATGTCGCCGGCGATGAGAATCGTGCTGAGGTTCTTGCGGGCGGCGTACATTGCGGCCGTCAAGCCCGCCGGCCCGCCCCCCACGATGGCGACGTCGTACACCTTCTTGAGCTCGGCCGGCTCCAGGCCGAGCCTCCGGTCGAGCTCGCCGGAGGCGTTGAGTCGGGCGAGATCGTCGTATCCCCCAACCAGCTCGCCGTTGAGGAAGATCTGCGGCACGGTATGCTGCGCCGAGCGGTCGAACATCTCCCGCTGGAGGTCCTTGTCCAGGCTCACGTCCAGCTCGCGCCACTCCAGCCCCTTTGAGCGGAACAGGGCCTTGGCCTTCGCACAGTACGGGCACCAGGCCCTCGTGTAGATCTCAATCCCGGCCACCCGCGACCTCCTCGTCTCTGCCGTTCCCCCATCATACTTGCAGTCTGGCCGCGCGTTCCCTTTCCGCCATTGCCCCGGTTGTCGTGCGAGACAGGCCAGTCGCGACTGTTCTCCTGCTATCGAGGCGCGAGCCCATCACCGCCCACCACCTTCGCTCGATAGAGTCTTCCCTCCATTTGCGCCTTTACGACAGTCATTCCGCTTCCTATCTCTCGGCACCGCTTCGTGGCGCTTGGGGTCGCGGGGAACGCCTGCCGTGGCGTATGCCCCGACACTCAGCCTCGCCCGATGGCTGGTCGGCAGCATCGGTGTTCGACGGGCCTTGCGCGTTGGCGCGGCTGTCACGTGTTCTCCGTCGGCGCGGTTTCGCTCTCGCCCACGCACGAGGCGATGCTCCTGCTGCTCGCCGTGTCGGGCCTTCGGCTGCGGCTCCATCTCTCCGTCTGCGGTCAACGCGATCATGCCATGGTTTCCGTAGTGCCATTGCTCTCCTCGTGAGGCCGACCGGCCGGGAGGCTTGCCCGAACGGTTAAGGGTCTGAGCCGCTCCGGGTAACCGGTTGACAGGCAACCGCGAGTGAGGAGACAAGCATGACGGGTATGGAATCCGACCAGACACCGCCCCCGCAGCAGCAGAATGTGCAGCCGGGACGTGAGCGGGAAATGGAGCCTGCTCCGGAGAGCGCTCCGCGTCACCCCGGGGCGGGACGACTGGCGGGCAAGGTGGCCATCGTGACGGGTGGCGACAGCGGCATCGGGCGTGCCACCGCCAGAGCCTTCGCCCGTGAGGGCGCCGACGTCGCCGTTTCCTACCTCAACGAGCATGAGGACGCGAAGGACACACAGGGGCTCGTCGCGGCCGAGGGCCGGAGGTGTCTCCTGGTCGCTGGGGATCTGGGCGACGAGGGCCAGGCGGCGGAGCTGGTGCGTCGCACTGTCCGGGAGTTCGGCCGTCTCGACGTGCTCGTCAATAACGCCGGCGAGCAGCATACACAGCAGAGCCTTACGGACATCACCGCGGAACAGCTGGAGCGAACATTCCGCTCGAACATCTTCTCGATGTTCCATGTCACGAAAGCGGCCCTGGCGCACTTGGGCGAAGGCGCGAGCATCATCAACATGGCGTCGGTCACCGCCTATCGCGGCAGTCCCCACCTCATCGACTACGCGGCGACGAAGGGAGCCATCGTGGCCTTCACCCGATCGCTGGCGCTCAACCTCGCGGCGAAGGGCATCCGTGTGAACGCTGTTGCGCCCGGTCCGATCTGGACGCCGCTCATTCCCGCGAGCTTTGAGCAGCAGAAGGTCGACACGTTCGGCTCCGATGTGCCGCTCGGTCGTCCAGGACAGCCGGACGAGGTCGCGCCCAGCTGCGTCTTTCTGGCCTCCGACGACGCCTCCTACATGACGGGCCAGGTGCTGCACCCGAACGGGGGAGAGATGGTCGGCAGCTGATCGTCGTGACGAACGGCGCCGGTTGCGCAGCATCGCCGGCGCCGTTTCTCCACCAGCTCTGATCACGCGGCTCTGCGCTCGCGCCGGTCATTGGCGCGCTCGCGTTTCTGGATCGCCTCGACGAGCTCGCGCTTGTTCATCTTCGACCGACCGGGGATGTTGAGCTCGCGGGCGCGCTCCATGAACTCATCCTTCGTGTGCCCGAAGAAGTCGATGCCGCCGAACGTCTCGCCCTTGCCCTCGCGCGCTTCCTTCGCCGGTTTCGCGGCGCGCGGATCCGAAGGGCCTTTCTCGCGCTTCTTCACCCAGCGGTCGCCCTTCTTCTCGTAAGAGTGCTTCAGCGAGGCGTAGGCCGTGCGATGAGCGCGCTCACCTTCACCGTACGTCTCGACGGCGCTATCGTGCGTTTCCTGCCAGATCTCCTGGGCGTGCTTGTCCGACCTCGCGATGGTGCTCGGCATCTCGCTGCGGTCCTCTTCGCCCTCACGTTTGGGCATGTCGCCTCCTTGGCTAGGGGCAGTTCGTGCCGGAGCTCTGCGGGCCGCTCGCCGAGCGTCCCGCCCTCACGTTCAGAGATTCCCGCTCATCAGCTCGACAAACGGAGACGTCGGAGTCTCCGGCCGAGCGTCGGGAAACTGCCGGCGGGCGGCGAGTGGGCGGCAGAGCGGGGCATCAGACGGCCGGCGCCGCCGGGAGTGAGCGCGACGAAGGGGCGGACCCTGCGGACCCGCCCCTTCGTCTGGATCGAATCGGATGTGCGGCGGCGCTGGCTACGCCAGCACCGCCGAGACATCGACCATATGCTTCTTGAGGCCGAGCCGGGCGTCTTCGACGCCGATCGCGCGGCCGACCAGCTGGCTGAGGTAGATGATCGGCATACGCTGCCACTCGCCGTATTTGGCGGCGACGCCGTCCTGCCGCGTGTCCAGATTCACCTGGCAAAGCGGGCAGGCCACAACAACGGCTTCGGCGCCGCAGTCGCGCGCGTCACGAAGGATCTTGCGTGTCAGGTCGATCACCATGTCCTGCTCACAGAGCGCGAGGCTGGCGCCGCAGCAGTCCGTCTTGTAGTTCCACTGCACAGGGCTGCAGCCGATTGCCTCGACCACCTCGTCCATGTGGATCGGATACTCCGGATCCTCAGCCAGCGTCACCTTCGGTGGCCGTGACAGCAGGCAGCCGTAGTAGCAGGCCACCTTGAGCCCGGCGAACGGCCTCACGACCCGCTCTCGGAGCTCAATCAAGCCGATCTCGTCGTGATAGACGTCGACGAGGTTACGCACCTTGACGGTGCCCTCGTACGGGTGCCCGACGACCGTCGCGATGTCGGCCGCCTTCTCCGGATCCTGCATCTCGTGATTGCCGGCCATGAAGCGGCTGAAGCAGGCGGCGCACGGTACGGCAACGCTCTGCAGCTTCATGAGCTGTTCGACCTTGGCCAGCTCATTGACGGGCAGAGCGGCCGCGAGCAACCGGTTGCTCGAATGAACCGAGCTGTTGCCGCAGCAGACCCAGTTCGGGATCTCGAGGAGTCTGAGGTCGAGCTCCTCCGCCGTCGCCCGGAAACTCTCGTCAAGCTCGCGCGCGGTGCTGTGCAGGGAACAGCCCGGATAGTAGGCCATCGTCTTGGCCATCACCGGCCTCCTTCCGGAGGCTGCTCCGCCTTGGCGTTGGTGATGGCCTCGGCGGCCTTGGCCATGCGTGCGACGGCCGCCTTGTCGGCGCCTCTGGCGGGCAGAAGGCCGAGCTTGCGCTTGCGCAGCATTCTGAGGCCCATGCCGACGTCGTCCAACATGGAGCTCGGGCGCGTCAGCTTGTCGCGCATCAGCAGTTCGACCTCGAAGAGACGGCCCCAGCGCTTGATGGAGTCGACGTTCAGACGCATGAGGTTTGCGTAGGGCGCGTCGTCCGGGATGAGACCCTCGCTGCGGGCGATGATCTTGAGCTGGTCCATGACGGCGGCCACGTCGATGCCCTGGGGGCAGCGTGTGGTGCATGTCTGGCAGCTCGTGCAGAGCCAAAGGAACCTGTCGTCGAAGATCATGTCTGCCTGGCCCAGCTGGGCGGCGCGCATGATCTGCGCCGGGTGCATCTCGGCGTACGACGCCACCGGGCAGCCCGCCGTGCAGCGCTTGCACTGGTAGCACTTGAAGACGTTCTCGCCGCAGCCCGCCGCGATCTCCGCGGCCAGCGTGGTCGATGGGGTCACAGTCGCCATCCCCGGCCTCCTACGCGACCACGGGCCGCGGCATGAGGCCGGCCGCTTCGACGATCTCGGGCACCGCCGGCTCCCACTCCACCGCCATGATGTGCACGCCGGCGACGCCCTCGACCTCGGCCAGCTCCTTGATCATCTCGACGGCGAGCTTCTTGCCCTCGGCCTGCTGCGGCGCGCCCTTCTCCTGCGCCGCGATGCGATCAACGATCTCCTGCGGCACATCCATACCCGGCACGAACTTCTTCATGTAGTTGGCCATGCCGGCGCCCTTGATCGGCGTGATGCCGGCGAGGATCTTGATCTCCTGGTGCAGGCCCAGGGCGCGCACCTCCTCCATCCACCTCTTGAATTTCGGGACGTTGAAGATGCACTGGGTCTGGACGAAGTCCGCGCCTGCCACGATCTTCTTGCGCAGACGCAGCGAGCGGAACTCGAAGGGGTCGCCGAACGGGTTCTCGGCGCAGCCGATGTAGACCGCCGGGCCTACCGGCATCTCGTCGCCGCACTGGAACTTCTTGTCGTCGCGCATGTCCTTGACCATCCGGATGAGGCTGATCGCGTCCATGTCGAAGACGCCCCTGGCCTGAGGGTGATTGCCGAAGCTCTGATGATCCCCGGTGAGACACAGGAGGTTGTGAATGCCGAGGGCGTTCATGCCCAGGATGTCCGCCTGCATGGCCAGCCGGTTGCGGTCGCGGCATGTGAGCTGCATGACCGGCTCACAACCGGCCTCGTGGGTCAGGTGCGACGCGACGATCGACGAGACGCGCACGACCGCCGTTTGGTTGTCGGTGATGTTGACGGCGTCGGTGCAGTCGGCCAGGATCTTCGCCTTGTCGGCGATCACCGAGGTGTCGGCAGATTTCGGCGGGCCGAGCTCGGCGGTGACGGCGAACTGACCGGCGGCAAGGATCTTCTCGAGCTTGCCCGAGGACTTGAACCCGTTGTCGGTCATACCGGCCTCGCCTCCTCCCGCACCATCTTCCTGGGTCCGCCGGAGCTGCTCTTGCTCCAGTCCTTCGGTCCTCTGATCTCGAGGAGAAGCTCTTCGCGACCCTGGGCATTGAGGCGGTCGTGGATGAGCGCCCAGGCGCACTCGATGTCCTGGTTGTCGCGCCTGACCTCGCAGAGCCCAGAGTGAGAGCCGCCGCACGGGCCGTTGAGCAGGCTCTTGCTGCAGCGCACGATAGGGCAGATGCCGCCGGTCAGACCGATGCCGCAGTTGCCGCAGGCGGCGCAGCGCTCGAGCCACACGGCGTGCTCCTGCGGCATGCCGAGCATGTTCGTGTCCACAGCCGGCATCACCAGGCGCGGAGCGAACTTCTCGGCCATGCTCTGGATGCCGATGCCGCAGGCCATGCTCAGGACGACGTCCGCCTCCTCGACCTTCTGCGCGACCATGTCGAGGTACTCCCACTCGCACTGGCGAATGGCGGCGGTGTGCTCGACCTCGATCTCGCGCCCGTCCTGCTGCGCCTTGAGGCGCAGCTCGCTGGCCAGGATCTCGGCCTCCTTCTCGCCTCCCGTCAGGCAGATGGCGACGCAGGTGTCGCATCCGGCCACGAGGATCTTCTTCTTGCCCTCGACGAGGGAGAGGATCTCCTCGAAGGGTTTGCGTTCCGCGGTGATCATCAGGCGTTTCCTTCTTCGGCGATGGCGGCGGTCAGCTGCCCTTCGTCGGCCATGGCCACGTCGCCGACGGCGGCGCGGGCGGCGGCGTGCGGGCTCGCGCCCGGGCGTCTGGCCGGATTGGGGCCGAGCTCCTTGATCCGCTGGGTGAACTCGGTCGCGGACTCGGCGAACTTGGCGCCCTCCGCCGACGACATGTTGTACATCTCGACGCGCTCCGGTTCGATGCCGACTTCGGCGAGGAGCTTCTTGACGTGGTCGACGCGTTTGCGCGCCCAGAGGTTGCCCTTGAGGTAGTGGCACTCGCCCTCGAGGCAGCCGGCGGCGTACACGC
>CAZHMG010000064.1:0-13222 GCA_964533575.1 uncultured Thermoleophilia bacterium
GAGCACGGGCGCCGTGCTGATCCTGCTGACCGTGTTCAACGCCGTTGTCGGCCTCCGCCAAGCGGGCAAAGCCGAGAGCGCCATGAACGCCTTGAAATCGATGACGAAGCAGACCGCGCGAGTACGCCGCGACGGCGTCGAGGCGGCGCTCGCGGCCGAGCAGGTCGTTGTCGGTGACGTCGTGCTGATCAGCGCCGGCGACTACGTGGCCGCCGACGGCAGGATCATCCAGGCGAACTCGCTCACCATCGACGAGTCCGCGCTCACGGGGGAGAGCACGCCCGCGTCGAAAGAGACGGACGCGCTCGCCGACGCGAAGGTGGGAGCCGGAGACCAGACGAACATGGCGTTCATGAACACGCCGGTTACGCACGGCAGCGGCATGATGCTCGTGACGGCGACGGGCGCCGACGCCGAGGTGGGCAAGATCGCCGGCATGCTGGCATCGACCGTCACGGAACAGACACCGCTGACGAAGCAGTTGAACACGATGACCCTGTGGATCGGCGCGGCCGCGCTGGTTACGATGATCGTCATGTTTGTGCAGGGCCGCTCGCGAGACGTAGCGGCCGAGACCCTGTTCATCACGGCGATCGCTTTGGCGATCGCGGCGATACCGACGGCGCTGCCGACCGTCCTCCAGGTGATCCTCTCCGCCGGCGCGAAGGGCCTCGCCGGGCAGAAAGCCATCGTCAAGGACCTTGTGTCGGTAGAGACGCTCGGATCGACGTCGGCCATCAACTCCGACAAGACCGGGACGCTGACGATGAATCAGATGACGGCAGTCGAGGTGCTCGACGCCGTCGACCGCTACACGATCTCCGGGATGGGCTACGGCCTCGAGGGCAAGGTCCACCACGCAGCCGGGACCTCCGCCTTCATCGACGATGCGATTCTTCCCTACGTCATCGCCAGCGACGCCAATCTCGTGAACGGCGAGGTCGTCGGCGACCCGACCGAGGGTGCCCTCCTCGTCCTCGGTCACAAGGCTGGGCTGGACATCGACGCGAGCCGGGAGAGACTCCCGCGATTGGCCACGCTGCCGTTCGACCCCACCTACAAGCTGATGGCGACCTTCAACGCCGCTGCGGACTCGTCCGGCAAGGACGTGGTGCGCTGCTTCGTCAAGGGGGCGGCCCCTGCCGTGATGGATCGCACGGCGAGCGCCCTTGCCGCAGGCGCCAGTGTGCCGTGGGACGACGATCTGAAGAAGAGGGCGGAGAACGCCGTCATCCGCATGGCGGGCGAGGGGCATCGTGTGATGGCTGCGGCCAGCCGCGATATCGATCCCGCCGCTTTCGACGCAGAAGGCGATCTGCTGGGCTACGTCACCGAGCTCGAGATGGCATCCCTCGTCGCCATGGTCGACCCTCCCCGCGACGCGTCCAAGGCGGCCGTCCGGGATGCCCAGCGCGCCCACATCAGGGTGCGCATGGTCACCGGCGACGACGTGACCACGGGGGCGGCCATCGCGTCGCAGCTCGGCATTCCCGGTTCTGCGATGCTCGGGGCGGAGTTCGCCGCGCTGAGCGAAGAGGAGAGGCTGGCGCGCATCGACGACATCGGTGTGGTCGGACGCGTCGCGCCTGAGCACAAGGTGCTCCTCGTCGAGACGCTCAGGAAGAAGGGCGAGGTCGTCGCCATGACAGGTGACGGCGTGAACGACGCTCCGGCGATCAAGGCGGCTGACATCGGCATCGCGATGGGCACCGGCACGGCGGTGGCCAAGAACGCCAGCAATATGATCCTCTCTGACGACAACTTCGCAACGATCATGCGCGCGGTCGAGAAGGGCCGGGAGGTCTACGACAACCTCAACAAGTTCATCCGCTTCGTGATCCTCGAGCTCGTGGCCTACATCCTCACGTTCCTCGGGGCGAGCATCCTCAACATTGCTGCCGGGCAGCCGTTCTCGCCCTCCCAGATCCTCTACATCAACTTCCTGGTCAACGCGCCGCTTGGCGTCGCTCTGGGCATGGACAAGGCGGCGCCTGGCCTCATGGATCTTGCGCCGCGGTCTCGCGACGCGTCGATCATGACCAAGGGCCTTCTGATAACCGCCGGTCTCGCGGGCCTGTTCATGGCCGTGTGCACGCTCGCATTGATCAGCTACGGCACGTCCCACTACGACAGCCTCGCCATCGGCTCCTCGATGGGAGTGACGGCATTCTCGCTGATCCTCGTCGCGGCCGCCTTCCAGGCTCGCAGCGTGACGGACACGGCGCTGACCAGCGAGACGTTCGACAACCGCAGCCTGAACTTGACAGCTCTCGCGGAGCTCGTGCTGGCCGTGCTCATCACACAGATGGATGTCCTGCGCACCATCTTTGGGACCGTACAGCTGTCGGTGACCCAGTGGGCGTTGTCGCTGGTGCCCGCCGTGGCGCTGTTCTTCCTCTGGGAGCTCGGCAAGCTGGTAGCACGTCGCGGGGCCGTTCCTTCGCAGGAGGCGATGCCCGTTGCGGAGGCCGCTGTGTGAACCGTTGCCGCGTGGTCAGAAGGCGAGGTCGTGCCCGGGGTGCGCGTCGTCGGGGCTCCGGAGGCGGACCTGGCTTGGGTCTGAGCGGAGGCGAGATCGACGAAGGACCACGCCGATAGGCAGGACCCGGGCGCGTTCGACGGTGCGAGGAGTGAGCGGTGCGGGTAGAAGCGGAACGCATCACCGTCGCGAGAGGACAACAAGTCAGGCCTGGTGACTGAGAACCCTACTTCCGCAGCTGACGAACCGAGGCTGGCGAGGCGCCTTGGCCTGATGCCGGCCACGATGACCGGCCTCGGCGTCATCATCGGCTCAGGGATCTACGTGATCATTGGGGTTGCCGCAGGTCCCGCGGGCAACGCCGTCTGGCTGTCGTTTCTTCTCGCGGCAGTGGCGGCCAGCCTCACCGCCCTCTCGTACGGCCGCCTGACCCGCCTGTACCCCAGGAATGCGCCCGAGTACCAGTTCGTCAGTGCGGCGTACGGAAAGTACCCGGGCTCGCTCGCGGCCTGGCTGATACTGACGGCGCAAGTCATTTCCGCGTCGGCAGTGGCGTTGGGGTTCGCGGGGTACTGGCGCGGCCTGACCGGACTGCCGATCCTTCCTTCCGCCATCGTCCTGGTGGTCGTCTGCCTGGGCATCATCTACGCCGGGGTGGGCCACTCCGCTGCCGCGGCCAGCGTGCTCACGGTCGTCGAGATCCTCGGCCTCGTCGCCATCATCATCATCGGTCTGCCGTACGTGGGAGACGTCGACTACTTCGAGATGCCGATGGGCTTGGCCGGCGTGGTCACCGGCGCCTCGCTCGTCTTCTTCGCCTTCATCGGCTTCGAGGGCATGGTGAATCTCTCGGAAGAGATGAAGGATCCGCAGAAGGACATGCCGAGGGCGATCATGCTCGCCCTCGGCATAAGCACGCTGTTCTATGTCGCCGTGGCGATCGCGGCCGTCAGCGTCGTGGGGTGGAGCGACCTGAGCCGCAGCGCATCCCCACTGGCGGACGTGGCCAGTCGCGCTCTGGGGGACAGAACGGGAGTCGCCTTGTCGGTGGTCTCTCTGGCGGCCACAGGCAACACCGTGCTCGTCCTGCTTCTCGCCGCCTCCCGCATTGCTCACGCGATGGCCCGGGCGGGCATTCTTCCCTCCTGGTTGACGAAGGTGGACAAGCGGCGCAACACACCGTGGGCGGCGACCCTCGTGGTCGTCGCCGCCTGCGTGCTCTTCGTGTTGATCGGCGACGTGCGCAGGGTCGCGGAGTTCACGAACTTCATCGTGCTCCTGGCCTTCATGGCGGTGAATGCCAGCGTGATCCGGATCTTCCAGAAGTCGTCCCCCGCGCGAGGCATCAGGCACGTGCTGCTGAACTGGGCGCTGCCGCTCCTGGGCATCGCCGTGTGCGCGTGGCTGGCGATGAATGCGGGGATTCCAGCCGCGTTGTTCGGCGTCGGGGTGCTGGCTGTGGGACTGGCGCTCTTCCTGCTCCTTCGCCTTGCCAAGTGACGAATCCTGCGGTCTCTCCACCCCTTCGTCGCGGCAAATGATCCATGCTGACCCATGGTCAGGTCGAGCGAGCTACTCGTCGCCGGAGCCCAGGTCAGGGCGGCGATACCTCATGAGCGGCCGCATGGCACTCCGCGAGGCGCCGCTCGTGGCTTGACGACACGGGCAAGCAGGGAGCGCGGCAGCAGAGGGAATTAGGGAAGAAGGCAGGCGCCCATCGGCCACGACAGCTTGGCGCGACACGGTCCGCAGGCGCGTGAGGAGAACGCTTCGACGAGGCTGTTGGTCGCGATCGTTGTGTCGTGTGGCCGCAGCAGGTCTAGAACGCAGAGCCCTCGATCACGCTGAACGGCATGCCCTCGAGCGGGACGATGCGATCGAGGGCAAACCCCGAATCGGCAAGCAGTCGCTCGTACTCCGCGGCGGTGCGCTCGCGGCCCCCAACCACCGCCAGCATCTCCAGATCCGCTTGCCGAACCAGCCGCTCAAGAACGGCCGCCTGCGGCTGACCCGGGTCCGGCACGACCATCTCGACTACCAGCAGACGCGCTTCGGCCCGCATCGCCGCCCGGCACTTGCCCAGGATGCGCAGCGCCGTGGCGTCGTCCCAGTCGTGCAGGATCCAGGAGAGCAGGTAGGCGTCGCCGCCTGCGGGGACCTCTTCACGGAAGTCGCCGGCGATCGCCTCGCCGCGATCGGCGAGGCCTGCTTGGCTCAGCCGCTCACGCGCACTCTGCACCACCACGGGCAGATCGAAGACGACGCCGCGCAGGTGAGGGTGGACGGACAGCAGCGCGGACAATGTGAGCCCTTCGCCGCCGCCGACATCGACGAGGAGGTCGACGCCGGCCAGATCGACGGCGGCGGCCACGGCACGGTCACGCGCGGCGCCCACGCGGGCCATGCTCGCCCCGAACGAGGTGGCGGCCTCAGGGTGTGAGGCGAGGTAGTCCCACAGACGACAACCGTGGGCGGCGACGAAGCCGGGCTCGCCGGTGCGCGCCGTGTGGTCGAGGTGACCGTACGCCGCCCAGCGCCAGTCTTCGGTCGACACGACGGCGAAGCGACGCAATGAGCCCTGGACGTCGCTTCGCAGCAGCTCGCCAAGCTCGGTGAGGCTGTACCTTCCGTCGTCGCCGGGGGCGAAGAGACCGATGTCCAGAGCGGCGTTGAGCAGGCGGCCGAGGGCGGGCTCGTCGGCGCCCACGCGACGAGCGAGGTCGGCGAGCGAAGCAGGTCCGTCTGCCAGCGCGTCGGCCACGCCGAGTCTGGCCAGAGCGCCGATGACGGCGCTGACCTGATAACCGCTGATAAGCTCTGCGAGCCGGCGGCCGATGGCCGGGGGCTGCCGGGCCGACTGCGTCGTTCCTTCCGTCATGCCATCCATAGTAGAGCGAGCACGCCGGAAGATCGACCTTGCCGAGGGTGACGATTGCGGCCGCGCACGAAACGTCGCGCGCGAGTCGGCGCGGCTGCGCAAGGCGGTCGGTGAGGGCGCACCACGATCGCCGTCCGGCTGGAGAGCGCGGCGCATATACTCTTGACGGCAGGGAGCCGGCGGCGGACCGCCGCTGCACATCCGGGGGAGCCGTCGCAAGGAGGGGAACAGTGGCGCGCCAGCGCGACCTGTTCGGCTATGCCATCGTCGTCATCTCGTACCTCGGCATGGCCGGTACCGCGCCCCTGGTCGCCTGGGCCGGGGCGCCCGGCGCGATCATCCTCATGTTGCGCATGGCCTTCGCGACGCTGGCCCTCGGCATCGTGTTTTTGCGGCCGTCGATGATCGCCGACTGGCGCCGCCCGGGGGCGGCGTGGCGCCTCCTCGTCATCACCGTGACCTCGTCGATCACGCTGCTGCTGTTCTTCTACGCCGTGCAGCACGCCAGCGTCGCCATCGCCATGTTCCTCCTCTTCCTCATGCCGGTCTGGGTGGCGCTCATCGCCCCTCGCGTCTTCCACTCGCCTCGGGAGCGCATTGTGTGGCCGGCGCTCGGCCTCGCTCTCGCCGGCCTCTCCGTCATCCTCATCCCGGATCTGCTGGCCGAGGGCGCATGGGTCTCGCCGCTGGGCCTTCTCGCCGGCCTGCTTACGGGCATCGGCTACACCATCTACACCGTCACCGTGAAGCGGCTCACGAAGATCGTGGCAGCAGGGACGATCTCAGCCGCCGAGGCCGGCGGCGTCACCCTCTTCGTGCTGCCTCTGGCCCTGTGGCAGTTCTCGACCACGGGGTACGAACTGGACGACAGGGCGTGGATAGCGGCGGCGGTGATGGGCCTGCTCTGCACGGCGGTCGCCTACACCCTCTGGAACGAGGGCACAAAGCGCGTGCGCGTCGAGCATGTGACGATCATCGGCTACGTCGAGCCCGTGGCGGCGCCGGTCTATGCGATCTTCCTGGTCGGCGAGATGCCGTCGACGTGGACGATCATCGGGGGCGGGATGATCCTCGTGGCCGGCATGCTGCCCGTGGTCTTCGGCCGCGCCGAAGGCGAAGCCTCCGCCGCCGCGGTCGCCGAGCCGGAACCCCTGTAACAGACCTCTGCGTCGCCGAGCATCGAACGCCTCTGGCCACGCCTGCGCGCAATGACCGGTGCGGCCGTGTCATCAGCCCGTCATCAGCCTGGCTCCGGCGCGTCGTCGAGCGGGACGCGTGCCTCCGCCCACCACTCTGGCGGCGTCGTCGCGACCGGCGTGTAGGGCACGCGCGGGATTCCCGGCGTCGACGGTAGCTGGTCGGTCACCCGTGCCTGTCGAGCGACGACTGCCTCCTTGGTCACGTTGAACACTGTGAAGTCCTGGGTCCGGACCACGGGGCCGTTGTAGCCGGCGCGAACCTCCGACGCGGGGCTTCGCGCCGCTTGGGCCCCAGACGAAGAACCCGCCCTTCGGCTCGCCGTGGCGGCCAACGAGGTGTGGGTGGTCGCGATCATGTGCTCAGGCTACATCACGGACGCGCCGTTGGGGAGTCATCCATGACCTCGTGGTTTCTCGGCCGCGCGCCCCGTAGTTTCCCGAGGTCCGCCCGAGGATCGTTCACGGTAGTGTCTCCAGCGTTCCGCTGGAGCATTGCGAGCAGGACACCCAGGAGCCGCCGTGTGAAGTCGCCGATAAGCTTGCCGAGACGCAGCGACGCGAAGAACGATCTCATTGCGGGGCTGACGACCGGCCTCGTGCAGATCCCAGACGCCATGGCGACTGCCATGCTCGCTGCCGTGCAGCCGTTGAACGGTCTGAACACGCTGGTTGTCGGCACGCCGCTTGGCGCCCTGTTTGCGGGCTCTGTCTTCATGACCGTCACAACGACGGGGGCCATCGCCCTCGCTGTTGCCGATGCCGTGGGCAACGCTGGACCGGATGAACTCACCAGCGTACTGATCATGCTCACCCTGATGGTCGGAGTGATTCAACTGACCCTGGGCTTGCTGAAGCTTGGCTGGCTGACCAAGTTCGTCTCCAACAGTGTGATGGTGGGCTTCATCACAGGGGTGTGCGTCCTCATCATCCTGGGCCAGCTCGGCGATCTGACCGGCTACAGCAGCGAATACTCGAACAAGGTCGTCAAGACTGTGGACCTTGTCCTGCACCTCAACGAGGTTTCATGGACCACGCTGGCTGTCGGTTTGGCGACGATAGCCCTGATCCTTGCGCTCGGGCGAACGCCGGTCCGCAAGTTCGCCATGGTGCTGGCATTCGCAGTAGTGACCATCGGCGTTTCCCTGCTCGGGCTCGGCGTGCAGTTGGTCAGCGACATCGCCGCCATCCCGTCGGGTCTGCCCGACTTCCAGGTTCCCGACCTGTCCAAAGCGCCAGACCTTATCGTCCCGGCGATCGCGATCGCGGTGATCGGCCTCATCCAGGGCGCGGGGGTGAGCAAGAGCGTACCCAATCCCGGCGGCGACTACGGAAGCGACTCGCGCGACTTCGCCGCCCAAGGTATCGCGAACACGGCGGTGAGCTTCTTCCAGGGTATGCCCATCGGGGGATCCGTGTCCGCGTCGGCCCTCAACGTCAGCTCTGGCGCACGCTCTCGCTGGGCGAATGTGTATGCGGGCGTGATCGTGGCAGTCGTGTTGCTCCTCTTCGGCGGCGTCATCGAGATGGTGCCGATGGCAACCGTCGCGGCCCTCCTCATCGTCGCGGCGGTGGGCTCGTTGAAGCCGGCCGCCATCCTCGAAGTGTGGCACACGAACTGGGCCTCACGGGTCATCATGCTGGCCACGCTGGTGCTCACGCTCATCGTGCCGATCCAGTACGCGGTGCTGTGGGGCGTCGCGATGTCCACCATCCAGTACATCTCAAGCGCATCGCTGGACGTGAGGGTCCGGCGGCTCGTCCGTGAGGGGGAAGGGCGGTTCCGCGAGGAGGATCCGCCCGAGCGCCTCCCCGACAACGAGGTCACGATCATCGACATCTATGGGAGCGTGTTCTATGCGGCGGCCGGCGTGATCGCCGACAAACTGCCGGATGCGCGCGATGCGAAGGGGGCGGTGCTGGTGTTGCGGTTGCGGGGTCGCGGCCAGGTCGGCAGCAGTGCAATCGGGCTTCTCCGGCGCTACGCGTCGGACCTGAAGGAAGGCGGAGGCGCCTTGCTGCTCGCGGGCGTTGGCCACGATATGGCTGGCCAACTCAAGCGCACCGGTATCGAGGAGCTGCTGGGGCCGAACTGCATCTTCCCCGCGCGCAGCATGGTTTACAGGTCCACGGAGGCCGCCTTCCAAGAAGGCCGCCTTCGCTGCGCGAGGATGCGCCGGCAGGAGTAGGAGCGCACAGAGACGTCGGATCTGATGGTGTCCTTGTTCACTCGGCGCGGCGGTTGCATGGCCGGCCTGCTGCCTGCCCCTCCCGTGGACGACAGCGGGACAAGTCAGACGAACGAGGAGGAAACGAATCGCAAACAGAGGCTCCGCCGTCGGCGTCTCTGGTTGGAGCCAATCCGCCGGCATCGTCATCCACGAACTCACCGTACGCCTGGAAACCTGCCGGTCGAATGCGTCCGTCGACGATTGAAGAGAAAGGAAGAACACCCCCCGCGTGGAGACGCTTGAACTGCTCCTCGCCCCGCCGGGGGCGTTCCGCATCAGCTTCTCGCGTCCTGTTGACCTCCATTCACGGCCGGCTGTGGGCGGCGACGCGCGATCAAGATGTAGAGGCTGACCACGAGGACCCAGGACGGGAAGATCAGGGCAACCCAGAACGTCTGCGAGAAGACGAAGAGCAGGACGAGGGCAACCGCGATGGTGAACACCGCCATCCAACGCGGCATCACACGGGTGCGGAGCCAAAGCGTAGCCTGCGAGAGCTGGAACACCGCGGCCATCCGCAGCGCGTAGATGGTCAGAGTCTGTGCAACGGCCTGGCGGGCGTAGGCGTACGTCGTGCTGCGCGCGAACTCGGCTGGGTCCTCCGCCCCCGCCACCGCGATCGCCCCTGCAGACGCAGCCGCGGCGAAGATCATGGCCAGGAACAGCAGCCCGCTGCCGATGAACACGGTGGAGAAGAACTGATCCTCGAATCTGCCGAGTCGCGCTCTCGCCACGGCCATGAACCAGAGGAAGGCGATCCCCGCGAATGGGATGAGGGCAAGCGCCACCTTGAAGGATCCGATGTCACCGGTCAGCCAGTCGCCGGAGTCGCGGGCGGCGTCACCCCAGGTCTGACGAAAGATGACCATGCTCGCTCCGAAGAGCACGGCGAAGATGATGCCGGCGACGGCGCCGGCGACCGGCGTCGCGACTTGGCGTACGACCGGCGCGGGCGGGACATGTCGCGAGGTGGAATCATCCATCAGAACCTCCTGGTGCTGGTCGTGTCGTGCTGGACTCGGCCGACGACCACCCGGCCGTCAGCTCGTCCAAGCGCCGTTGGAGCGGGGGTCGGCGACTCGCCGGCGCCACAGCGCTCAAGTCGCGAAGCAGCCTCTCGACGCGCTGCCGAATCCGTGTCTGGCCGGCGCCCGCCTCGACGATCTCGTCGACGGCCAGCGCCACGTAGTCGTCCCAGTCGGGAAGGGTGAGCAAGACACGCGCGTTTCCGCGTGGTCCGGTGATCTCGCCGACGTCGAGGTCGCGACCGACAAGCATGCGAAGGAGGGTCTCTTCGCTGTCCAGGACCTGAACAGCCGTGGTCGGGTCGTTGATGGCGGGGGAGAGGGCCCGCAAGGCGATGTCGGCGAGCACGCGGAACGCGAGCGTGGGATCCTGTTCGAAGGTGCGGCCCGCGCCGGTCCGGATTGCCTTCAGCACCGTGGGATCCAGTGCCGGGTCGGCTGCGCCGTGAACGATGGCCACCGCGGTGTGCGTCTGCACCATCTCGCCGACTGGAACCAGAATCCGGACGGCTGCGTCTGCGCTGCGGGCGGCCGTGATGATCCTGGGGACGTCGATGTCCTGAACGACCGCAGGGCTACCGGTCCAAGTGATGCTGCGGGTGCCTTGGGGAAGAGCGCGAGAGCCGGGGCCACCGCCGAGGTCCCGGGGAGGCTGGTCCGCGTAGACGCCGTCGAGGACCTCGCGCCCTCGCCCTGTGACCTGGGCCAGCATCGTAGCAAGCTCGACCGAGCCAAAGGCGCGCATCTGCAAATTGCGGTAGACGACGATCGCCCCGATGAGCAGGGTGATCGTGACGACGGGAACAAGCCCGTTCATTTCGCCAGCGCCCGTCGTCTCGGAACTGGGGACGAACGTCTCGCTGTAGGCGGCGGCGAACGCGTAGACGAGCACGCCGGTGATGAAGCCGAAGCTGTGCCACACCCTGGATGAGGTGTAGAAGAGGTTGAGACGCGGGGTGTACGTCGTCGACCCGAACTGCACGACGAGAAACACGAGCGAGAAGACGATGCCGAGGAAGGTGAGGAGACCGGCTCCCACGGCGAACAGCATCTGGATGGTCTCGGCGCGGGGCACCGTGAAACCCACAGGGATACGCGGCACGAGAAGCCCGACAGCGAGGCCGGCGACGACGTAGGCCAGCTGGATGAGGCCGACTCTCAGCCGGCGGTGTCGGCGAAGCGTTCGCCCAAGGCTGCGCACGGGAGGCGCCTCGGCGTACGCGCCTCCGCTGCTCGTTTCGTTCATGTCCCCCCCTCCCTGCGTGCTGTGATGCTCACAATGTGTAGGCTCGAGCCGCGCCGATGACAATCCAACTCCAGCGCCCAATGTCTCTCGCCCACGAGGGCGCAGCGAAGGCGCTTGGCTTCTGCCGAGGTTCAGCGACCGTGGCCGCTTGGGCGTCGGTCTGAATGCCATCCGCGCCGCTCACGACTGGGCGGTCTCAGAATCGTCGAGCGGTATGCGGGCCTCCGCCCACCACTCCGGCGGCGTCGTCGCGATCGGCGTGTAAGGCACGCGCGGGGTCCCCGGCATCGGCGGCAGCTGGTCCGTCACCCGTGCCTGGCGAGCGACGACTGCCTCCTTGGTCACGTTGAACACCGTGAAGTCCTGGGTCTGGACCACTGGGCCGTCGTAGCCGGCGCGAACCTCCGCGAAGATCATCGGGATGACCTGCGGTGAGAGCAGCGTGTGCCAGAGCGCGGCCATGCGCGGCTTGACGAGGCTGAACACCTTGGCGGCCGCCTTCGGCGAGGTGTGGGCGGCGTTCAGGGCGATCGTCGCCCGCTCGATGGAGAGGCCCGACGCCGCCGCCAGCGCCGCGGCGGGCGGGAAGCACTCGTGGATGAGCAGGTCGCAGCCTTCGCCGGCGCGCACCAGCGGCCAGGCGGCGCAGGTGTCGCCGGAGTAGACGAAGGACAGGCCGGCGAAGTCGAGGCGGTAGCCAACGGCCCCGCTACCCGCGTGCACGACGGGGAACGAGGTCACGCTCACTCCGTTCGCCTCGTACACCTTCTGCGTCTGGCTGAAGTCGAACTCGGCCACCTCGATCTTCAGGCTCTCGGGGTTCATTGCGCCGGCGCTCGTCGTCGCGTCCCAGGCGAGCGCTTCCAGGATGCCTTCGACGAAGTGCCGGGTACCGAGGCGGGGCTCCGCGCCGCTCGGGCCCCAGACGTGCACGGGCCCGTCGGCGCGCCCGACTTTTGCGTAACTGCCGGAGAGCGTGATCAGGTCGGCCGTGTGGTCGGCGTGCAGGTGGCTGAAGAACACTTTGTCGAGCTTGTTCACCGGCAGCTTGAGGCTCGCGTAGTTGGCGAGCGAGCCGGTTCCCAAGTCGAAGACGAGGATGTCGCGTTCGGGATTGCCAACCTCGACGAGGATGCTGGCCGAGGCCTGGGCGCGCGTCACCCAAGGGTTGCCGCTGCCGAGCACCGTCACGCGCAGCTCGCCGTCCGCAAGCTCCTCCTCGCCCGGTACGTACGCCTCGGCGTAGGACCGCGACGGCGTCCCGACGACCGGCGTGTTGGTGATTGCCTTGGTCCCGCCGGCGAACACCGGCAGGGGCAGGGACGTGGGATCGCTGGTCGTCATCTCGTGTTCCTCCCGCTCTCGATTGCCTGGGTCTTCATTCATCGTTCAGCTTCGATGTGGCTCACGGCGGCATCCACCGTCGGGAACACATGGTCTTCGCCGATCGCCGCCAGCAAACCGGTCTGGCGGCCACGCTCCAGAATTGGCGCATGGACATCTGCGAAGTAGACCTCCAGGCCGCTCTCTCGGAGCTGCCTCACCAGACCCTTGATCATGTCCGTGGCCGTCACATCGAGCTCGTCCTGGGTGCTGGCATCGAAGACGACGGCTCGGGGCGGCGACGCCTGGCCGGCGATCATGGACTTCACCGCGTCTCTGACGGTGAGGGCGTTGGCGTAATACAAGGGTGCGTCGAGGCGCACGATCAGCACCCCCGGCACCGCAACGTCGTCGGGGTGCCGGGTCACGTCCGAATATGCGCCGGGCACACCGGGCACACGCCCCAGCGAAGACAGGTGCGCCCGACTCGACCGGTAGATCACGAAGAGCAGCGAGGCCAGCAGGCCGATGATCATGCCCTGCAGAACGTCAAACAGCAGGACGCCCCACAACGTGATGACCCCGAACCAGACCTCGACCGGAGCCGTGCGCCGGAGCTTCACCAGCTTGCGCGCGGCCACGAGGTGCCAGAGCGCGTGGATGATCAGCGCCGCCAGCACAGCTTCGGGCAGCGGCGCGAACAAGGGGGTCAGGAAGAGCAGGGTGACGATCGTCACGATCCATGCCACAAGGTTCGCGACCTGGGTGCGGGCGCCCGCGCCCTCCTTCACGGCCGACGCCGACATGCTGCCGCTGGCGATCATGCCGCCCAGCAGCCCGCTCA
>CAZHMG010000065.1:0-12894 GCA_964533575.1 uncultured Thermoleophilia bacterium
GAAGCCTTTGCCCTGCGCGCCAACCTGGAGCCATGGCAGATAGGGCTCGGCCACGCGTTCGAGATCGACCCCGAGATACCCGATCAAGTCCTGTTCCAGATCGCGGACGCGCAGCTCATTCGCCAGCTCTTTCCCGGGTATCCGCTCAAGTACATGCCCCCCACCAAATACATGCCCGGCGACATCTTTCAAGGACATGTCATCGACGCGATGTTCAACTTCGTAGGCGTGCTCACCGGACAGCACATCATGCTGCTCGGCATGCCCACTGAGGCACTCCACACGCCGCTTCTCCAGGACCGCTATCTCAGTTTGCGCAATGCCCGGTACGTCTTCTCCTCGTGCTCCCATCTGGCGAACGAAGTCTCGTTCCGCCCCGGAGGCGAGATCGAGCAACGCGCCAACCGCCAGTTGGGCTTGGCGGTCGAGCAACTCGAACATGTCAGCGAGATTGGGTTGTTCGAGGCCCTGAAGCGCGGAGAATTCGCGGACGTGCGCCGCGACCCCGAAGGCGGTCGCGGCCTTGACGGCGTGATCAAGGTGAGTGACGGCTACTACAATCCATTCTTCGCGGCCTTGCAGAGGGGGCGCATGAGCGGGCCACCCGGAGGAAACGATCACGGCTCTCTTGCGGCCCACGAGGCGAAGCAGGTGTCGTCATGATGCTGCGTCCATACGGGGACACGAGGGATGACGGCATGATCCAGGTGTCGTTCACGCTGCCCATTGCCCACACAGCCAAAGCGGCGGACGTGGGGAAGTTCTTCCTCGAACGACTTGGTCTTCACACCGTGACGATCGCGGAGTGCAAGGCCATCGATCCCGCCTTCACCTTCTATGTCGCCTATGGCCGCACGGACATCAGCATCGACCCGGACCAGGTCGAAGGAGACTACCTGGAAGTCGACGACATGGATTTCGGCGAGATCAATCGTCTCATTCACGACGGGCTGAGACGCAAGCTGGTTGTCGTCGGAGCCGCAATAGAAAGCGACGCGCACACAGTGGGCATCGACGCGATCATGAACATGAAGGGATTCGCCGGTGATTACGGGCTTGAGCGGTATCCGGAGATCGATGCTGCCAACCTCGGGTCACAGATCTCGTGCGACAGACTTCTGCGAACCGCCTTGGATGCCGGAGCTGATGCAATCCTCGTCTCCCAGATAGTCACTCAGAAGAATGTCCACGTGCAGAACCTGACCAAACTGATAGAATTGCTTGAAGCCGAACGACTCCGGGAGCAGTTTGTGCTGATCGTGGGCGGCCCTCGCATCAGCAATGCTTTCGCCAAGGAACTCGGATATGACGCCGGCTTCGGCCCTCGCACGACCCCGCGCGAAGTCGCGTCTTTCCTCGCTTTTGAAGTCGTCAGGCGTCACAATCTCACCGTGAGGGGTGGAAATGGCTGACCACGATATCGTCGTTCTCTCCGCAGTCCGGACTGCCCAAGGACGATTCCAGGGCGGCCTCTCCGATGTGTCGGCAGTCGACCTTGCCGCAACCGTAATGAGACAGGCGCTCACGCGCGCAGGCCTGGCTGGCGAACAGTTGTCGGAGGTCCTGTTCGGAAATGTGATTCAGGCCGGACAGGGTCAGAATCCGGCCCGACAAGCTGCGTTGAAGGCCGGCATTCCAGCCGAAGTCCCCGCCATGACGCTCAACCGGGTCTGCGTCTCGAGCACTGCCGCGATGATCACCGCCGCCAATGCCATTGCCGCCGGTGATGGGGATCTCTTCCTGGTCGGGGGCACGGAGAGCATGACACGAGCGCCGTGGCTCCTGCCCGACGCTCGCAAGGGCTATCGCATGGGCATGCCGACAGAGAAGATCTACGATGCGATGGTGTGGGACGGGCTTTGGTGTGCGGTGGGCAATTACCACATGGGCGTCACGGCTGAGAACCTCTGCACCCGCTGGGGCATCAGCCGAGAGGCGCAGGACGAGATCGCGCTGGCCAGCCACGGCAGAGCCATCGCCGCCATCGACAGCGGCCGCTTTGCGGAAGAGATCGTCCCCGTGTTGATTCCGCAGCGCAAGGGCGATCCAGTCGTCATTGAGGTAGACGAATGTCCCCGTCGCGATGCGAGCGAAGAGTCACTGGGAAGACTGAAGCCGGTCTTCGCGGATGGGGGGGTGGTGACCGCCGGTAATGCGTCAGCCATTGCCGACGGCGCCAGCGCTCTCGTTCTCGCGTCCGGCCGCAGAGCGGCCGAACTTGGCCTGCGCCCGATCGCGCGCCTGCTGAGCCATGCCACCGTTGCCGTGTCGCCGGACGTCATGGGGCTTGGCGAGACAAAGGCAGCCCAACTGGCACTGCAGAGGGCAGGGCTGACGGCAGAGGATGTCGAACTCGCAGAACTCAACGAAGCGTTCGCCGCGGTGTCCGTGTTAGCTACCAGGGAGACCGGGATAGCTCCTGAAATTGTGAACGTCAATGGAGGAGCGATAGCCCTGGGTCACCCCCTTGGCAGTACGGGCACGCGGATGCTCGTGACGCTCATACACGAACTTCGCCGCAGAGGCTGGGAGATCGGGCTGAGCAGCGCCTGCGTCGGCGGCGGTCAGGGTGCAGGCGTAGTCGTGAAGGCAGCGGACTAAGGAGACTTCCGTGAAGGCTGGCAACAGGTTCGGCGCGCACAGAGTCCTGCAACCCGACGGCGTGCTGCCACAGCCGGCGTGGCGCATCGACAACACGATGGACCTCTACGACAACGAGATGCTCATCGACGTGGACATACTGAACGTTGATGCTGCAAGCTTCACGCAGATTGAGAGCGCCGAGGAGGGTGACGTTCGTCGCATGGCACGCCGCAGCCTCGAGATCATCGCGGCCCGAGGGAAGCATCACAATCCGGATACCGGCTCGGGGGGCATGCTCCTCGGCACCGTGAGGGAGATCGGACCGCGGCTCTCCGGTCGCGATGTCCAAGTCGGTGACCGGATCGCGACACTCGTCTCGCTTTCGCTGACGCCGCTGAAAGTCGATGAGATCATCTCCATTGACAAGGAGACGTGCCAGATCAGAGTGAAGGGGCAGGCCATCCTCTTCGAGAGCGGCATCTACGCAAAGATGCCTTCTGATCTGGATGAAGCACTGGCTCTCGCCGTTCTTGACGTCGCCGGCGCGCCCGCACAGGCCGCCAAGTTGTGCAAGCCGGGCCAGACGGTGTTCATCATCGGCGCTGGTGGTAAGAGTGGTCTCCTCTGCGCCTTCGAAGCGCGTAATCGAGTCGGAGTCACAGGGCGAGTCATCGGACTCGTGCATGGGGACGCGGGCAGGAAGAGGCTCGAGCGCACAGGCTTCTGCCACGCCATCGTACAAGGGAGCGCCACCGACCAGTTGTTCGTTCACGAGGCGGTCAGCAGCCTGACGCAAGGCGAGATGGCCGATCTCACCATCAACTGCGTGGACGTACCCAACACCGAGCTGGCTTCCATCCTGGCAACCAAGGATGACGGTACGGTCTACTTTTTCAGCATGGCGACAAGCTTCACTGCCGCCGCTCTCGGCGCAGAGGGCATCGGGGCGGACACCACAATGCTCATCGGTAATGGATACACCAGGCATCACGCGGAGATCGCTCTCGCCGATGTACGGCAGAGCCCGATTCTCACCCAGATCTTCGAAGAGACATATGCTGCGGCCTCGGGATCCCCGGAGCCGGTCGGACTGAGGGCAGACGGCATCTGAGAGGTTTCACGTGAAACGAAAGCAGCATCGACACAGGCCTACGGTCAGGCGTGTTTCACGTGAAACAGAACCTTGTCCAACTCCTGCTTCCGCAGCCAACACGAAGGCGAGGAGGTGCCTGCATGCAAGATGAGATCTTCAAGGCACTGAGCACTGTCATGGACCCCGAACTTCGCCGCAGCATTGTCGAGCTCGGCATGGTGCGAGATACCGTTGACGATGATCAGCGATTAGGCGCAACGATCGTCCTCACGACATCCGCATGCCCCTTGAGAAACAGGCTCCGCCAGGATGCCGAAGGGGCTTTGGCTGGCATTGCCCGAGGCCGAGCAGTCGAGATACAGCTTGCTGCCATGACTGCTGAAGAGAGGAGCGAGCTCGGCGAGCGCTTGCGCGAGCGCGGGCAGTTCGTTAAGACTCTTTTCGGACCCGACTCGCAGACGCATGTCATCAGCGTGGCCAGCGGCAAGGGCGGCGTCGGCAAGTCGACGGTTACTGCGAATCTCGCCGTCGCGCTCGCCGAGCAGGGCTACGCTGTGGCCCTGGTCGATGCCGACGTCTACGGGCCGACCATTCCGATGATGCTCGGCCTGCCCGCCGTCCCGCCCCGCCAACACCAGGGCAAATTGCTCCCACCCGAGGCCCATGGCGTCAAAGCCGTCTCCATGGGCTTCTTCCTGCAGGACAATCAGCCGGTGGTCTGGCGGGGGCCCATGCTCGCCCGGGCGATTGAACAGTTTCTCGGCGATGTCCTTTGGGGCGGGCCGGACTTCCTCCTCATTGATCTGCCCCCAGGGACGGGGGATGTCGCGCTCACCGTCGCACAGACTCTTCCGTCCGCTGCCATACTCATCGTCACGACACCGCAGGATGCCGCCGCCAAGACTGCCATCAAGGCGGCCAAGATGGCGGAAATGACCCATCAGCGCATTCTGGGAGTTGTGGAGAACATGGCCTACTACGCTTGTCCGGACTGCGGCAGCCGTCACGACGTGTTTGGCCGAGGGGGCGGGCAAGCCATCGCAGACTCGATGAATTCAAGACTCCTGGGTCAGATACCCTTGGACGAGGCGACTCGCAGGGCGGGTGACGATGGAAGCCCCATTGCACTGGACGCGTCGAGCCCGACTGGAGCGGCGTTCCGCGCCTTGGCGCTTGTCGTAGCCGACACGATGCTTGGTCTGAGCGAGTGTACACCCCAGTGCAAAGAGCAGCCCGGAGGCTGACGGTCCGCCCGTGCTGGAATCTTCTAGGACTTGCGCGGCAACTGGAGAGCAAGTCCTCCGATAACCTCCACCGCCGCACGGGCCGCAAGCTGGCTGAGGTGGCCTTGAAGATCGTACCGCGGCGCCAGACAGCAGATGTCGAAGCCGGCCAGCGTGCCTGAGCTCACGATGCGAAGTGCGCGGAGCAGTTCTCTGGCGCTGAGACCTCCGGGATCAGGATACTTCTGGCCGCCATGGGCGGGATCGACGACGTCGATGTCCAGAGACACATAGATGGCCTGAGTACCCGCTCCGGCTGCCTCCAGTGCCTCCTGAGCAACCGTGGCGATGCCGCATTCGTCGATGTCCGCCATCGTGTAATAGCGGATGCCGAGCTCGTCGGCGACGAGCTTGTCACTCAAGGACTCGCGTCCTCCACGAATCCCGATCAGGACGAAGTTTGCGGGCTCAACGACACCGAGCTCGAATGCGCGTGCCCACTGCGATCCCGCCCAGTACTTGGGCTCGAGGCTGAGGTCGAAGTGCGAATCGAAGGCAATGATGCCCAGCTTGCCTGTAAGGGTCCCGGCGAGCACCTGCAGGACCGGAATGGGAACAGAGTGATCGCCACCCAGGATGATGGGGACCGCGCCGGCAGCGAGAACATCGGCGATCTTGTCGCGCGCACGCGTGAACGTCTCTTCGACGTCGCCGGGAATCACCTTCACATCTCCGTAGTCCACGAGATGGAGATGATCCAGGATGAGAAGATCTCTGCCTGCCTCGGGCAACAACCCTCGGCCGTGCCGCAGCGAGTAGAAGATCGAGTACCGTCTGATGGCATCCGGCCCCTTGTCGGCTCCTGAACGGTAGTAGATGCTTCCGTCCGGAGCAGGCTGCGCGAGTGGCGGCGCGTACGTGATCGGGTCCAGCAGCTTCACTCCCTCGTACGGCAAACCGACGACGACGACGTCGGCCCCGGCGAGCCCGCCAGCATCGACAGCGGGCGCTTCCATGAATGTCGGCACATCGCCGTGCAGAATGGGCGCCATCGTCCTCTCTGGACGCCCGCCGGCAGCGGCAGACCGGATCTCCGCCCGGGTCCACGCGGCTCTCACTTCATTGGCGTCCATTCGTCCTCCTGCGGCGCGCCGTGACTTGCCCGACGAGCTCGAATACCGTATAAATAACGTCCCGCGAGGGAGCGTTCGTGGGGCATTAGCTCAGCTGGGAGAGCGCCTGGATCGCACCCAGGAGGTCAGCGGTTCGATTCCGCTATGCTCCACCACTCCATCCTACTTCCCCTGCCCATCATCGATATCAATGTCGGTGAGCTGCATCATCGGCGAGCTCGGGTCATACTTGACCGCGAGCGACGAACATGCAGGGCAACCATCGCGCCGGGTCAGGGCCGAGAACGCGAAGCCGCAGTCAAGGCAGAGAGCTTCGGCGGCGCGGCGGTCAAAGTAGAGGCATGCGTCCTGGAATGCCGGATCGTCGGCCGTCAGCATGGCGAAGTACATGCGTATGGCGTCGTCCGTGAAGTCGGCTGCGGGCGTTGTGACGAGATACAGACCGGTGATTCGTGACGCCCCGTGAGCCCGCGCAGCGTCTCGTGCCCGATCGACGATTCCCTGAGTGATTCCCAGCTCGTGCATTATTCTCAGCCGGCGCGGCTGGAGGACGCAAGCTGCCGGCCGACGACCCCCTCGCCACTGGGAGTTGAATCTGGGGTGACCATCATCGCCGTCGCGGTCGCCTTCGCCCTGCAACGCCGTCCATATCTGCATACTGGTGAATCGGGCTTTGCTCGGGGTGGCGCAGCACGATCAGACCTTCTTGAGCATCTATCGCGACGTCGTCGCGGAATACGGACGCGAGAAGGCTCACGATTCCGATTGCGTCCTGTCCGCCACCGAGTTCGTCTACGGTGAGGGTGTGGTTGGCCACGAACCGCCGGAGGGAGTCGTCCAGCCTCCCCCAGGTCAGACGAACGCGAACCCCGGTCACGAGCAGGTCGACGCCAACGTCGTCCACTTCTGCGACACGGCCTCGCCCGCCATGCGGCATCAGCTGCACGTCGGTGCCCACCATCGCCGTGGCGCCGGTTCTTAGGACTGAGACCGAGATCACGCTGCCTCCGAGGACGAATGTGAGTAGTCTAGCGTTCGACCCTACGGGGAGCCACTCACTGCCGCGGCTCGACGTGGACCACGACATCGACGATCTGCGCATACTGCCGGCGAAGCTCCTCCTCGACGGCATGGGCGATGGCATGTCCCTGCATCACCGTCGTCTCAGAATCCACGAGAACGTGCAAATCAACGTAGACCTGCTGTGCTGGGCCGCGGGTCCGCACAGCGTGACAATCGATCACGCCCGGCACGGAGCGAACGTGATTCGTCACCTCGTTCACAGGAAGACGCGCGGCGTCCCCCAGCGTCAGCAGCACGCCTCGTATCACGCCCCACGCGGTCCTGAGGATGGCAACCGCGACAAGCAGGGCGATGACACCATCAGCCTGCTCGTAGCCCTGTGTGACCAAAACCAGGCTGACGAGGACGCCGACACTCACGAGTACGTCACTCAAGGTGTGGCCTGCGTCGGCCAGGAGCACCTCACTCCCCAATCGGCGGCCGACCCTGCGCTCCCACGTCGTCACGAGGACATTAACGGCGAGCGTGCCCAGCATGATCGCGAACGAGAGAGCTGTGACTTCAGTCGGGGCACCACGCCCCGCAAGGCTGTCAAGCGCCCCGCGGCCTACGGCATAGGCAGCGAAGGCGAGCATCACGCCGATCAGAGCTGCGGCAAAGCTCTCGAACTTGCTGTGCCCGTACGGATGAGAGGCGTCCGGTGGACGAGAGGCAAACCAGAGACCGACCAAAGCAAGGACGTTTGAGGTTCCGTCGAACAGCGAATGATAGCCGTCGGCCTCCATTGCGGTCGAGTTGCTGATGATTCCGTACGTCAGTTTGGCGAGGGCCACTCCGAGGTTGAGGGCCAGTACCACCCATAGGACGAACCTGATGCTGCGGTATCGATCGCGAACCGTCACGACCTCCGTATGAGAGGCGCCGGGATGTGCGCAGGAGAGGTGCGACTCCGGCTAGGGACGCGGAATGAGACCGATGCGCTCGCGCACCTTCGCCAAGGTGCGCATAGCTATGGCCTCGGCCCTCTCCGCCCCGGTCTCAAGCACATGCAGCGTGTACGCCCTGTCCGCCTCGAGCTCCCTGATGCGCCGCTGGATGGGAGTGAGCGCATTCACTATCACCTCGGCGAGGTCTTCCTTGAACACAGCATACCCCTTGCCCTGATAGCGCTCGGTGATGACGTCGGATGTCTCGCCGCTCAGCACACTGTAGATGCCGAGCAGATTCGAGAGCGCGGGCTTGTCTGGTCCAGCAACCACTTCCGTCCCGGAATCGGTAACCGCGCGCTTGACCTTGCGGCGGATGACGTCCGGGGGGTCCATGAGGGCGATGTAGCTGTTCACCGAGCCCGCGCTCTTGCTCATCTTCCTGCGGGGCTCGTCGAGTGCCATGACGCGAGCACCGACGGCTCCGATCACAGGTCGTGGCACAACGAAGGCCTTGCCGAACGCATTGTTGAACCGCTCGGCCAGATCACGTGTGAGCTCGACATGTTGCTTCTGGTCCTCGCCGACGGGCACTTCATCGGCACGATACAAGAGGATGTCTGAGGCCATCAGCACAGGATAGTCGAACAACCCGACCGGGATGCTTTCGCCCTCGCCCCCCTCGGTCTTGTCTTTGAACTGCGTCATTCGGCGCAGTTCACCCATGTAGGTGATGGTGTTGAGAATCCATGCGAGCTCGCTGTGCGCCGGTACATGGCTCTGGACGAAAATGATGGAGCGCTTTGGGTCAACGCCCGCCGCCAGGAAGAGATTGGCGAGGTCGAGCGTGCTCCGCTTCAACTCAGTTCGTTCCTGGCGCACGGTGATGGCGTGAAGATCGACCACGCAATACACGCATTCGTGCGTGTCCTGCATGCGCACCCAGTTGCAGATGGCTCCGAGGTAATTGCCGAGATGCAACGATCCGGAGGGCTGGATGCCGCTGAAGACGCGCGGCTTACGCTCGGTGTTCACCCTGTATGTCGCCTCGTTCATGTCTGCCGTTTGGCTCACGGGGGTGGAGTCTACTGGAGGCGATGCATCCTCACCAACCCGCCGTTGCCGCGCCTGCCGGGCCAATGTTACCCTCGCGTGCCACGAGCGTGGACGCGAGAATGGGCACGAGCCCGGATGAAGAGGGGAAGACACATGACCGGCGCTGAGTGGACGGTTCTGAACCCGGGCGGCAGGTGGAGGGTGATCGTGACCAAGGAACTCCCCGGTTGCCGATGGCGAGAGCTCCTCCTCGAAGCGGACTGCCGCATGGAGATCAGCCGTGATGCAGAGCCTCTCACTGAACACGATCTGATCGCACTTATCGGAAGCCGATGTGATGCCGTCATCGGCCAGCTCACCGAGCCTTGGACAGAACGCGTACTGGGGGCGCTTGCAGGCGCCGGCGGACGCATCCTCAGCGCTTACGCCGTGGGATACGACAATGTGAACATCGCGGCGGCAAGCCGACTCGGAGTAGCAGTCGGCAATACTCCAGGCGTGCTGACCGAGACAACCGCGGAAATGGCGGTCGCGCTCACATTTGCCGCCGCACGACGTATACCCGAAGGGGACAAGTGCATGCGCGAGGCCGCGTTCAGGGGTTGGCTGCCATCGCTCTTGCTCGGCAAGCTCCTCTGGCGCAAGACGCTCGGCGTTATCGGCGCCGGGCGCATCGGCACGGCGTACGCACGCATGATGGTCTTCGGGCACCAAATGGACTTGTTCTACTACTCGTCGAGCAGCAACACGCAACTCGAGAGGGACCTCGCTGCCTACAGTGCACTGCTTACCGAGCGCGGCCAAGCTCCCGTCATCTGCCGCCGTGCAGCCAGCTTGGCGGAGTTGCTGCACGCGGCCGATGTTGTGAGCCTGCACGTTCCGTTGAACGCTGCCACACGTCATCTCATCGGTGCGGACGAGCTGGCTACGATGAAGGACACGGCAATCCTCGTCAATACCAGTCGCGGACCAGTGGTCGACGAGGCAGCGCTGATCGACCACTGCAGGACCTATCGCTCCTTCCGCGCCGGCCTGGACGTCTACGAGGACGAGCCCGTGATGAAGCCTGGCCTCAGCGAGCTCGACAACGTCGTCCTCGCCCCACACCTCGGTTCGGCGACGGGATGGACGAGGGAGGGCATGGCGACGCTCGCAGCTATGAACGTTACAGCTGTGCTAAACGGATGGCCTGTATGGGGGCGAGCAGTATCACGAGACGACGTCCTCCCGTTCCTCGGGGCGTTCCCGCCTGCGGCAGCACCGAGCATAGTCAACGCTGGTCAGCTGGGTCTCCGCCGAGTGCAGACATGAGGGCAAGAGCGTCCGTACCGGCCAGCCTGTAGCCGTAAGCATGAGCTGCGTTTGACCAGCGCCGAGCGGGTCTGCTGACTGATCGGCGGCGAGACGTCAGTCCGCGTCGATCTCCTCAGCGGTGGCGCCGCTATCGCTCACGACCATGCGCGCGGTCGCGCTGACAACGTCTCCCTCGCGCATGTGCATGACCCGCACGCCAGTCGCGCTGCGGCTCTGCCGGCTGATACCGTCCGCACGCAACCGGATCACCAGGCCCTCGCGGCTCTGCAGCATGATCTCGTGGTTGTCGCGAACGACCCGCACGCCCGCGAGATATCCCTTGCGGTCGGTGAGAGCGATGGTGCGCACACCCAATCCGCCCCGGCCGGTGATGCGATACTCGCTGATGAGGGTGCGCTTGCCGAAGCCGTTCTCTGTGATCACGAACAGATCGCTGTCGTCACGCGCAATGTCGACACTTATGACTTCGTCGCCCCGGCGCAGGCGCATTCCCAGCACGCCTGAGGAACCCCGCCCCATCGGCCGGACGTCACGCTCGTGAAAACGGATCGTCTGGCCGAAGCGGCTCGTCATCATCACGTCGTCATCGCCCGACGTGTGGCGCACGGCGAGCAGTTCGTCGCCGTCACGAATATCGATGGCTATGATCCCATCGCTCTTGCGCGGGGTGTTGTATGAGGAGAACAGGGTCTTCTTGACGATCCCGCGGCGCGTCCCGAAGACCAGATACTTGCCCTCGGTCACATCGAAGTCCCGCGTGGCGATGACCGCGCAGACCTTCTCTCCGTCTGCCATCGGCAGCAGATTGAGCAGATGCTTGCCCTTGGCGCTACGTCCCGCCAGCGGCAATTCGTGAACCTTGAGGCGATATACCTTGCCTACACTGGTGAAGAACAGCAGGAAGTGATGCGTGCTCGTTATGAAGAGGTGCTCGACCTCATCCTCTTCCTTCAGCTCCATACCGGCCACGCCGATGCCGCCGCGCTTCTGCTGCCGATACGTGGCGACGGGGATGCGCTTGATGTATCCAGTCTTCGTGATCGTGATCGCCATCTGCTCCTCGGCGATCAGATCCTCGAGATCGAGCTCTCCTTCGTCAGGGACGATCTCTGTGCGACGGTCGTCATTGAAGAGTCGTTTGACCTCGAGCAACTCGCTCTTGATGACGCCGTAGATCGAGGTCTCGTCTCCGAGCAGCTCGCGCAATTCCTTGATGCGCGCCAGCAGCCCTCGATGCTCCTCCATGACCTTCTCGCGCTCGAGGCTGGTGAGCTTCTGGAGCCGCAGGTCGAGAATGGCTTGGGCCTGCGGCCTGGTCAACTCGAAGGTGTCCATGAGACTGAGACGAGCAGTATCCACGTCCGGCGCTTTGCGGATCATGCTGATGACGCGGTCGAGATTGTCGAGCGCAACCAACAGACCCTCCAAAATATGCGCCCTGGTCTCGGCCTTGTCGAGCTCGAATTTGGCGCGCCGGACGACGATCTCCTTCTGGAACGCGATCCAAGCTTGCAGCATCTCGGGCAGCGTCAGAGTACGGGGCACACCGCCGACGAGAGCGATGTTGATGACGCCGAACGTCGTCTGCATCTGGGTGTGCTTGTAGAGCTTCTTGAGCACAACCAGCGGGACCGCTTCCCGGCGCAGCTCGATCACGAGCCGCATCCCTGAGCGGTCCGATTCGTTGCGCAGGTCGCTGATTTCGGTGATCTTCTTCTGCTTCACCAGCTCAACGATGTTCTCGATGAGGGCAGCCCTGTTCACTTGGTACGGAAGCTCCGTGACGATGATCGAGGTGCGATTGCCACGAAGCTGCTCGGTGTGCGCCTTGGCCCGCACACGCACGCGGCCGCGGCCGGTGCGATAGGCCTCCTTGAAGCCTGCGGTCCCGAGGATCACGCCGCCGGTCGGGAAGTCCGGACCCTTGATGTGTCTCATGAGGTCGTCTGCCGACGCCGCCGGATCGTCGATCAGCGCGACTGCGGCGTCGACCACTTCCCCGAGATTGTGCGGGGGGATGTTCGTCGCCATGCCCACTGCGATTCCTGAGGCGCCGTTGACCATCAGATTGGGCATGCGGCTCGGCAGAACCGTAGGCTCGCGCCGGGTTTCGTCGTAGTTGGGCACCCAGTCGACCGTGTTGGACTCGATGTCTCGCAACATCTCGACGGCGATTCTGCTGAAGCGTGCCTCCGTGTAGCGCATGGCCGCCGGAGAATCCCCCTCGACGGAGCCGAAGTTGCCCTGACCATTGATCAACGGATAGCGCATGTTGAAGTCCTGCGCCATGCGCACCAAGGTCGGGTAGATCACCGCCTCACCATGGGGGTGATAGTTACCGCTGGTGTCGCCGGCGATCTTGGCGCACTTGCGGTGCTGCTTCGTCGGCGCCAGGCCGAGGTCGTTCATGGCGATCAGGATGCGGCGCTGGCTCGGCTTCAGACCATCGCGAACGTCGGGGAGTGCACGATCCACAATGACGCTCATCGCATAGTCGATGAAGGATGAGCGCATCTCCTCTTCGAGCGCGATGGGCTCTATCT
>CAZHMG010000066.1:0-12880 GCA_964533575.1 uncultured Thermoleophilia bacterium
TGTTGAGGAGCTTGGTGAGCTCGCGCCACTCCTCGACCGCCGGCACGATCGCGTGGTGCTCTCGCAAGCCTTTCAGCACCTGCGCGTCGGTTGAGTAACCCGTCTTGCCCCTCTTTCCCGGCTCCAGACCGAGCCGCGTGAACAGGACCTCGGCGACCTGCTGCGTCGAGCCGATCGTGAAGGAACCGCCGGCCATGTCGTAGATGCGGTCGCACAACTCGTCGAGCCGGTCGCGCAGGCGAGCCGTGATCTCGCCGAGCCGGTACGGGTCGATGCGCACGCCGGCCGCCTCCATCTGGGCCAGGACGCGGACGAGCGGCAACTCGACCTCGCGGAAGAGGCGCTCGATCCCGAACCGCAGGAGCTCGGGTCTCTGCGCCTCGGCGAGGCGAGAGGTGAGCACCGCGCGAGCGGCGGCTGCGGCCGCAGCCGCCTCGAGGCCGGAGACGTCCAGGCCCGCGGCGGCGGCCGGATCGGCCTCGTCGGCGCCCGTGAGCGCGAAGAGCGTGCGCTCGCGCTCGGGGCGCTCCGGCGCGAGCAGATAGGCGGCGACGGCCGTGTCGTGACACGGGCCGCACGGCGCCCCCACGAAGCCGGGCTGCGCCTTGGCGTCGTGGACCACCATGTGCGCGGCGAGGCGCCACAGGTGCTCGGCCTGAGCCGCATCCACCTCGGCGTACTGCAGGACGTCGCCCGCCTGGGCCGCGACAACAGCGCGGGCAGGATCGGCCGAATACTCCAGCGCGACCGCCGCCTCACCCTTCTCGAGGACGGCCGCGATCGCACCGAGCCCATGCTCTGCGACGACGCGGAGTGGTGCAGCCGGCGCCTGCATGCCGGCTCCGGCCGCCTTCGGCACCGCCGCTTCCTGGGTGCGCAGCATCTCTTTGAGCCGCCGGCGCAGGCTCTCGAACTCGTACCTGGCGAAGAACGCGTCGACGTCGGCCTCGGGGATCCGGTAGTCGCAGCGCCCCACCAGCTCGACGAGATCCTCGGCGAGGGGCACGTCGCAGACCATCGTCGCCAGGCGCCGAGACATGCGCGCGGCGTCCTCGTGCTCAGCCAGCAGCGCGCGCCGTTTCTCGCTCTTGATCTCGCCGAGGCGTTCGTAGAGCGCGTCGATGCTGCCGAACTGCTGCAGCAAGTGCGCCGCCGTCTTCTCCCCCACGCCCGGGATGCCGGGGATGTTGTCGCTCGTGTCGCCCTTCAAGCCGATGTAGTCCGGGATCTTGTCGGGCGTGATGCCGAAGCGCTCGACCACCGCCTCGGGCGTGTAGATCTTGACGTCGGTGACGCCGCGCCCCGTGCTCATCACCCAGATGTCGTCGTCCACCGTTTGCAGCGCGTCACGATCGCCCGTGACGATGATCGACTTGATCCCCTGGCGCTTGGCCTCCTCGGCCAGCGTCCCGAGAATGTCGTCGGCTTCGTAGCCGGGGAGCACGAGATTGACGATGCCGAATGCGTCCATGAGCTCCGGCAGGCGCTCCCACTGCTGCGAGAGCATGTCCGGCATGCTGGGTCGGTGCGCCTTGTAGTCCACAAAGTCGTCGTGGCGAAACGTCTTCTCGCGGGCGTCCCAGGCGACGACGATGCAGGCGGGACGATACTCGGCCACGATCTTGATGAGCATCTGACTGAGTCCGTAGAGGGCGTTCGTGGGGAAGCCCTCCCGCGTGGTGATGCTCTCGGGCAGAGCGAAGAAGGCACGGTAGGCCAGACTGCTCCCGTCCAGCAGGAACAGGCGGTTCTCAAGGGCGGCGTCTGCCATCGTGTGATTCTACTGCCCGCCGCCGGTGCGAACAGCGCGGGGGGGCGCTGACGCCGTTTCAGCCTCGTCCGCGCCGCCGTCGCATCCACCGCACGAGGAGCACGATCAGCAAGACGGCGGCGGCGACGGCAAGGACGAGCACGGCCGCCGCACCCGGATGGAAGGCCCCTTGGCCGTACAGGCCGAGCTTGATGCGCACGACCGCGCCGACCGAGGCGATGGCGTCCGACGCTGTGAAGCGTTCGGCGCGCGCCACGCCCAGCGCGTACTCGCCCGTCGCCCCGTCATTGTCGTAGACGACGAGATGGTACGTGACGTTCGGCTCGAGGTCGACGGTCGTCTTGCCGCCCTCGAAGTAGGTCGTGAAGCTGAAGGGCTCGTAGAACGTCGGCCGCGGCTCCTGACCCGGATCGTCGACGACGATGACGCCGATGGCGTCCCGCGCCCTGTCGTCCGGGTACGCGTCGGCCAGACGATCGGTGATGAAGTCCGGCGTGTCCCCTTGCGTCTCGAGTCCCGGGCCGACCAGGGCGAACGACGGCCTGAAGTCCTGGTACTCGTCACGCGCCGGCACCAGCATCTCGACGGGAGCGGTGGTGGCCTTGCTCGCCTTCAGTTCCCAGGCGTCGAAGAGGCCGTCTTCTGCCAGCGTCCCGTAGATGGCGCGCGAGATCGACGCGTCGGGGACGACGACGGCTCCGGGGAACGCATCGCCCGGCTGCGCAGGCGCGTCCGAACGACGATCGGGCTCCAGGAACGGGACGTGCGCGGCGGCCGGCACGGCCATCACGAGCAGGGCGCCGAGCAACAGCGCCAGCGTTCCCCCGCCCCAGATGGCCGTCTTCAATGGCGACATATCGGAGAGATACCCGAAGAGCGCGTGAGCAACCGCGAGGAAGCGTGGAGCGCCTGAAGGAGAGTGGTGTCGGAAGGGGGACTTGAACCCCCATGAGGTATTCCCTCACAAGGCCCTCAACCTTGCGCGTCTACCAATTCCGCCATTCCGACACGGGGGTCAGAGTATAGGCAACCGCGCCGAGAACTTCAACGCGGCACATGCGGTCCATCAACCGCTGCGTATCGGAGTATCCTGACGGCATGACCGGGCGCATTCTCGTCGGCAGCTGCTCGTGGACGGACCCGAGCTTGGTGGCCTGCGGGCGCTTCTACCCCGCGGGCTCCTGCACGCCCGAGACGCGCCTGCGCTACTACGCCGAGCAGTTCCCCATCGTCGAGGTCGACTCCACCTACTACTCCCCGCCGACGGAACGCAACAGCCTGCTGTGGGCGGCGCGCACGCCGCCCGGCTTCGTGTTCGACGTCAAGGTCCACGGGCTCCTCACCGGCCACGCGGCGCGGCCCGAGCAGCTGCCGCCAGAGCTGCGCGAGACTCTCCCGGCGAGCGCGGCCGGCAAGACGAGGATCTACCGCGACGACGCCGGCGACGAGACCATGGATCGCCTCTGGCAGCTTCATCGCACGGCCCTGGCGCCGCTGGCGAAGGCCGGCAAGCTCGGCGCGCTCCTCTTCCAGTTCCCGCCTTGGTTCGTCCGCTCGCATCACGGCGAGACATACCTGCGCAGCATCCCCGGCCGCCTCCCCGGCTGGCCCGTCGCGATCGAGTTCCGGGGCGGCGGCTGGCTCACGGACGAAGCCGCCCCGCATACCTTGCGCCTGCTCGAGGAGGCCGGCCTGGCGTACGTGAGCGTTGACGCTCCCCAGGGCTTCCCGTCCAGCACGCCGCCGCTGGCCGTGGCGACGGCCGACTTGGCCGTCGTGCGCCTCCACGGCCGCAACCGCGAGACGTGGAACATCAAGACGGCGGCCGCCTCGGAGCGCTTCAAGTATCTGTACAGCGACACGGAGCTCGAGGAGTGGGTGCCGCGCGTTCGCGAGCTGGCGGAGCAGGCGGGCAGCGTCCACGTACTCTTCAACAACAACTACGAGGACTGGGGCATGCGCAACGCGCGCCGCATGATGACGCTGCTCGGCCTCCCCCAGCCCGGGCAGCCCGAACTCGACCTCGGCTTGCGCTAGATCCGGCACGCGGGGCGGGCTCGCGGGGCGCGCGTGAGACGGATATCATACGAACCTCGTATCACACGTCCCCGAATGGATGAGCGGCGTGACGCAACCAGATCCTGATCACCACTCCAGGTCTCTCGTCGAGGATCACTCGGCCTGATGCCCGTCCCACTGGAGACCGGTGTGCTGCGCGACCGCTTTCGCGGCACACTCCTCGGGGTCGCAGTCGGCGAGGCGCTCGGAGCGCCGGCCGACTACCTTACCGCCGCTCAGATCGTCGAACGCTACGGGATCATCACCGACATGATGGGCGGCGGCTGTCACAATCTCGATCCCGGTCAGACCACCGACGCAACCGACATGATGCTCTGCCTCGCCGAGAGCCTCGCCGACATCGGCGCCTTCGACGCCGAAGACGTCATGGACCGCTACCTCGCCTGGTTCGACAGCGTGCCGGTCGACATGAGCCTCGCCGTGCGCACGGCCCTGCTCAGCTACCGCTCCGGCACGCCGTGGGATCTCGCCTCGCGCCGCGCCCACGAGATCCTCGGCAGCCCGTCCGCGGGCAACGGCAGCCTCATGCGCTGCGCGCCGCTCGCCCTCCGCTACTTCGACGACGAAGAGACCCGCCGCGCCGTGACCGAGCGGGAGTCGACGCTGACGCACTTCGACCGTCTCGCCGGTTCCTCCTGCGTCGTCTTCAACGATCTCGTCGTCGCCGCCCTCCACGACGACCTGTTCAGCCGGCTGCACATCATCGCCGAGGACATGCTGGACGAGGACAAGCGGATCAGCGCGATCCTGCGCGAAGCGGTGGAGGCCGAGCCGGAAGAGATCCAGAGCTCGGCCTTCGTCCTGGACACACTCTGCACGGCTCTGTGGGCGGTGCTTCGCACAGATTCGTTCGAGGACGCGCTCGTTCTGGCCGTCAATCTCGGCGGCGACGCCGACACGGTCGCCGCCGTCACCGGCGCCCTCGCCGGCGCCTTGTACGGCGAATCCGGCATGCCCAGGCGCTGGCTCGAGCCGCTGTGCGCATACGAACGCATCGCCACCGTGGCCGATCGCCTCGCCGATCTCGTCATCGCCTAGAGACGGCGCACAAACGGCGCCATCGCTCTCGGCGGCGCCGACCTTTGACCGTATCCAGTCCTTTCACTACGGAGGAGCCTGTTGAGCTGGTTCACCAAGATCGCCCTGCGCAACCGCTCCATCGTCGGCCTCGCGGTCCTCGCCGTGATCATATTCGGCGCCTTCGCGATCACCTCCCTCAAGCAAGAGCTGATGCCGGATCTGGCGTTCCCCTACCTCACCGTCGTCACGGTCGACCAGGCCGCCTCCCCCGCCGACATCGAGCGTACCGTCACGGTCCCGCTCGAGCAGGCGATCAAGACCTCGAGCGGCGTCAAGATGTTCACCTCGTTCTCCAACGACGGTCTGAGCATCATCACGATCGAGTACGAGTTCGGCACCGACATTGAGACGAAAGAAGCTGAGCTGCAGCAGGCCGTGTCCGGCATGCAGCGGATGTTGCCCGCCACCGCGCAGGCGCCCCAGGTCGCCGCCCTCAACATCAACAGCATGCCGGTCGTGCAGCTGGCGGTTTCGTCACCCCTGCCGCCGGAGCAGCTCGCCGCCCTGCTGGGGACCCAGGTCGTGCCGCGCCTGCAGGCGGTCAACGGCGTTCAGGCCGTGACGCTCTCCGGCGTACAGCAGATGCAGCTCAGCATCAGGCTCAAGACCCGGCAGCTCGCGGCCCTGGGCATCACGCCGACACAGATCATGACGGCCGTCACCCAAGCGAACGTCACCGCCGGCGCCGGGAGCGTCTCGTCGGGCAGCATCGTCTATCCCGTCACGGTGAGCGCCAAGGCGCAGACAGTGAAGGCGCTCGAGCATCTCGTGCTGTCACCCGGGCAACCGGCGGCCATCGCCGGCGCGACGGCGGCGAGCTCGCCTGCCGCTGCAGCCGCCCAGCCTGGCGCCTCGTCCGCGTTGGCCGCCTCGCTGCCGGTAGCCGCCGCTCAGGCCGCCTCCCCGCCGATCCGGCTGGGAGACGTGGCGGCGGTCAGCATCGGTCCCGCCCCCCTGACGGCCGTCACGCGGACGAACGGCGATCCTTCGATCGGCATCTCGGTGAGCAAGTCCAGCAGCGGCAACACCGTCGACATTGCCAACACGGTGGCCGATGAGATCGAGGCCATCACGAGCGATCTCTCCGATCAGGTCACGATCACGACCGTCCTCGACCAGTCCACATTCGTCGAGGAGAGCATCAGCTCGTTGCTGCGCGAGGGCATCGTGGGCGCCTTGTTCGCGGTCATCGTCATCTGGGTGTTCCTCCTGAGCTGGCGATCCACGATCGTCGCTGGTCTTTCCATCCCGCTCAGCATCCTGGGCGCCCTGATCATCATCTGGTCGCGCGGCGAGTCCCTGAACATGCTCACGCTCGGCGGCCTCACCATCGCCATCGGGCGCGTGATCGACGACTCAATCGTGGTCATCGAGAACACGTACCGCCACCTGCAGGAAGGCGACAGCATCCGCCGCGCCGCCTACACGGGCACGCGCGAGGTGGCAGGCGCGATCACCGCGAGTACGCTCACGACCGTCGCGGTCTTCCTGCCGCTCGGCTTCATCCACGGTTTGGCCTCGGAGTTCTTCCGGCCGTTCGCGCTCACGGTCACGTTCGCGCTCCTCTCGAGCCTCGCGGTGGCGCTGATCGTCGTGCCGGTCGTCTCGACCTGGATGCTCTCCAAGCGCCAGGCGGGACACCGCGAGGCCGAGGAGCTCACGCGCCTCCAGAACGCCTATCTGCCGGCCCTCACCTGGGCTCTGAACCACAAAGCCATCACGCTGGTAACCGCGGCCGTCATCTTCGCCGGCACCATGGCGCTCACGCCGCTGCTGAAGACCAACCTCTTCGACAGCTCGGGCCAGAACACCATGAGCATGACGCAGACGATGCCGGCCGGAACGAGCCTCGATGCGACGCTGGCGGCGTCCCGCAAGGTCGAGACGATCCTCGACCGCACCGAGGGTGTCGACATCTACCAGGTCACGGCCGGGAGCACCGGCAGCCTCTTCGGGGCCGGCGGCGGCACCAGCGCGTCCTCGAGCCAGGCCTCGTTCTCGATCACGACCGACCCGAAGGTCGACAAAGACGGCATCATCCAGGACATCCGCAGCCAGGTCGACGACCTCCAGAACGCCGGGGCCATCACGGTGACCGGCGAGGACTCCTCGACGATGGGCGGCGCTTCGCAGATCGAGGTCCAGGTGTCGGCGAGCGATCCCGCGGTGCTCAACAAGGCCAGCGAGCTCGTCCTTGCGCGCATGAAGACAGTCGACGTGCTCACCGGGGTCACCTCGAACCTCAGCGAGGGGAGGCCGTCGGCCACCATCGTCGTCGACCAGGAGAAGGCGGCGGCGGCAGGCGTGACGCCCGCCACGCTCAGCCAGTACACAACCCTTGTTCTCAACGGGTACCCGCTCGGCACTGTCCCGACGGATGCCGGCACCCTGCCCGCGCAACTCACGGTAGCCGAGATCAGCGTGCCGCCGGTCCCGGGCGCGGTCGGCGGCATGCTGGCCCTTCTGCCGGTTCCGGGGAGCTCGGGCATGGTGCCGCTGGGTGACTTGGCCCGAATCGTCGAGATCACGGCCCCAGTCCAGATCACGCATGTGAACGGCGCCCGCACCGCCAGCGTCACAGCGACCGCCCTGAACAACAACATCGGCGCCGCCTCCTCGGAGGTCGAGGCGGCGCTGGATGGGGTCGCGCTGCCGCAGGGCTCCACATGGGAACTGGCCGGCGCGACGCAGATGACGAGCGACGTCTTCCGTTCCATGGGTATCGCAATGCTGATCGCCATCCTGCTCGTCTACCTCATCATGGTGGCCACCTTCCGCAGCTTGGTGAACCCGTTCATACTGCTCGTCAGCATCCCGTTCGCGGCCGTCGGCGCCGTCATCGCGCTCCTCCTCACCGGCACGGCGCTCGGCATGCCGAGCATGGTCGGCATGCTGATGCTCATCGGCATCGTCGTCACCAACGCGATCGTGCTGCTCGACCTGGTGGAACAGTTCCGTCGCAGCGGCATGGACGCCCGCACCGCGGTCATCGAGGGCGGCCGACGGCGACTGCGGCCGATCCTCATGACCGCGATCGCGACCATCCTGGCGCTCATTCCGATGGCTCTGGGCCTCGGTGGCACGGGCGGCTTCCTCTCCACGCCGCTCGCCATCATCGTGATCGGGGGTCTCTTCTCGTCGACGTTCCTGACGCTGATCCTCGTGCCGGTGCTGTATGAGAGCTTCAATCGCGGTCGCAGAAGTGTCGAACAGGACGAAGAGGACGGGCCCCCGGCCGCCGTCACCGCGCCGTCGCCTCTGGAAGCATAAGGCAGCGGACGAGACTCGTGCCGAACGAAGATCGACGGAGTACGCTTGGGCACGAGGCGCAAGGGCCGCCGGCGGCGGCCTGCATTCACCTCGGCGCAGGAGGAACGATGGGTGAGCAGTCCGGAGGCGAGGAGCGCGCCCGCGACCTCCAGAGCAGCCTCGAGCTCTAGCAGGCTGGATCGCCACGGGTTCACGAGCGAACAGGAGAGCACCGCGGCCGGTCGTCGTCCTCGATGTCGAGACGACCGGCCTCGACCCGCTCGTCGGGCGCCTGATCGATCTCGGCGCCGTCCGGCTGGGCCCGACCCTTGCCATCGAAGCGCGCTTCAGCTCGCTCGTGGATCCTGGCATGCCCGTTCCGCTGGCGGCGGAACGGCTGACGGGGATCACCACCGCCGACTTGGCCGGCGCGCCGGACGAAGGCGAGGCGCTCGCCGCCCTCTATGACTTCGTCGGGGAGGCGCTCGTCATCGCCCACAACGCCCCTTTCGATCGGGCCCACCTCGCGGCCGGCGCCTGCCGCTCCGGTCTTCCGTCACTCGGGAACGTCTGGTTCGACACCCTCGATGCGGCGCTGCTGCTCTTCCCGGAGTTCGACAGCCATGCCCTCGCGTTTCTGGCCGAGGAATTCGGCTGCCGTAACGAGGCGCACAGGGCATTGCCCGATGCCGAGACGGCGGCCGTGGTCTTCCGTCGCCTCTGCGCTCGCGCGGCCGCGCTGGGACGCGAAGAGCGGGAGCTCTTCACCGTCGCCGGTTGGCCCTCGCTCCAGACGCTCGACGGCTTCGAGTTCCTGCCGGACGCACCCACGCCGCCGCTGTCGGTCGAGCAGGCCGGCGACCCCGGCGGCAAGGAGCTTGCGGCCCTGCCGGTGCGGCCGCAGGACTGGGCCGCTGAGCTTGCCGTCGCCGACGACGCGAGCCCGCCCGGCCTGGCGGCGCGCCTGCCCGGCTATCGTCCCCGCGAGGGCCAGGTGCAGCTCGCCGCAGCTGCCGCGGACGTCCTGACGAGCGGCGGCATCGGCGTCTTCGAGGCGGGGACGGGCAGCGGCAAGAGCTTGGCCTACCTCCTCCCCGCCGCCTTCCACAGCGCCGCCCGCGCCCGCCGCGTGGTGGTCAGCACGCGCACCAAGGCGCTGCAACGCCAGCTGGCCGCACACGAGTTGCCGCTGGTGGCGCAGGCCCTCCCGAGCGGCTGGCGCTGGACGATCCTCATGGGGCGCGAGAACTACCTGTGCCGGCGCCGGCTGGACGATGCCGTCGCCGTCGCCGGCGCCGGCGAGAGACTGGACGACGGGCGCGTCCTGGGGCTCGCCTATCTCGTCGGGCGCGCGCGACGCGGAGAGGTCGACCTCTCGGCCCTGCCCTACAGAGCCACTCGCGAACTGCCGGCCTTGGCGGAACTGGGCCGCGAGCTCAGATCGTCACGCACGACCTGCAGCGGCCGCCACTGCGCGCACCGCCGCGCCTGCTTCTGGCGGCAGGCACGCGGCCGGGCCGAGGAGGCGCACCTGGTCTGCGTCAACCATGCGCTCCTGCTCACCGGCATCGACACGCTGCCGCCCTTCGAGGACGTCGTCATCGACGAAGCTCACCTCCTGTACCAGGAGGCGACCGACGCGTTCAGCCTTCGCGTGGACAGCCATGGCGTTCGGCGCATCCTCGCGGATCTCAAACCGTCCGGCCAGCGGCCGCTCGCCTCCCGCCTGCGCGCAATCGGGCGGGGCGGCAATCCCAGCACCGCCAACGCCCTCTCCATGTCGGCCGACACGGTCGAACGCTTTCTGGAGACGGCGCCGAACCTGGCGCTCGCGGTCGGCCAAGCCTTGCTCCAGCTCGCTCGCAGGCAAGCCGAGGCCGAGTCGGACTCGCCGGGCAAGCCCTCGCTCTCGCATGAGTACGACCTCAGCGTCTGGCTCACGCCCGGCATGCAGGAACTGCCGGAGTGGGACATGTTCGCCGAGGCGGCCGGGATGCTCCACGAGAGCTTCGCAGGTCTGGCCACCGCTATGGCAGGCGCCGCGGAGGCGCTGCCCGAGGAGCACAGGGAGCACGCAACCCTGGCGTGGCTGAGCGATGAAGCGGGCATGATGGCGACGCTCCTCGACGATCTTCCCCGCTGCCGGACGTCCGAACACGTCGTGTGGGCAGAGATCGACGCACCCGGGAAGGTCGTCGCATCGGGCGCCTCGCGCATGCCCTGGCCGCTGCAGTGGTCGCTCACCCGCTCACCCCTCACGCCGGCTCGCCAGACGCGCGAGATCCTCTGGGAGCGTTTGAGGAGCGCCATCCTCACCAGCGCCACGCTGACGGTGAACGACTCGTTCGCCTACTTTCGTGGCATGACCGGACTTGATGCGGATCTCGGCGTGACGGAGAAGGTGTTTCCTTCGCCGTTCGACTTCCGCCGTCAGGCAGTCCTCGTGCTCGAACACGATCCGGACAACGCGAGGCGGCGGCAGAACGCGTCGGGCCGCCTCGGCCAGCGAATCAAGGAGCTCGTGCGAGTGACCGGGGGACGCATGCTCGTCCTCTTCACCAACAGGCGCGACATGCATGGGGTCGCGACAGCCGTCGGCGAGCACGTCGAGGCCGACGGCGTGCTGGTCCTCGCCCAGGGGCTGCACGGGAGCGCCGCGACACTGTCAGACGAGTTCCGCGCCCACGGCGACACGGTCCTCTTCGGTGTGGACACGCTATGGACGGGGCAGGACTTCCCCGGCGACACCCTGGTCTGCCTGGTGATCGCCAAGCTGCCCTTCCCGCGCCAGGATCCGCTCTTCAGGGCGCGCTGCCTGGCCTGTGACGAGGCGGGACAGCGCTGGTTCGAGCAGTTCTACCTGCCCGAGGCGGTGCTCAGATTCCGCCAGGGGTTCGGACGCCTGATCCGTACGGAGACGGATACAGGCGTGGTCGTCGTCCTGGATCCGCGCCTCAGCAGCCGCAATTACCGTCGTGCCTTCATCGGCAGCCTGCCCGACCTCGAGGTCGTCGAGGCCCCTTCGCCCGCCGTCGCGGCCGCGGTCGAAGAGCATCTCCGCGGCCTCGCTTCGCGACCGCCGGGCTGATCGCGCGGCCTCGACACTCCCGGCAACGGCGCGCGCCGCACCCCCTTCAGAAGCATTGGCTACAGGCCGATGCTCTTGGCAGCGGCGCGGGACAGCGCGGCATCAGCGACAGTGCGAGCGACAAGGGGCTCAGGTGTACGGTGACGCGCGAACGGCGGTGATGTCGCCCCTGCCCCGGCTTGCTGCCGGTTCAGCCGGCAGCAAGCCGAAGAGCCTCCTCGCGGCTTTCGCGCACCAACAACATGTGCCGCAGGCCGCTGATTTCGAAGATGCGCATCACCTTCGGATCCTCACACGCGATCGCGAGGCATCCCTTGCGGTCGCGAACACGCTTCTCGCCACCGATGAAGACGCCGAGCCCCGAGGAGTCCATGAAGGTCACTTTACGAGCGTCGACGACGACTCGGTCGGCGCCGCCATGGATGACCTCCAGAAGCGTTTCGCGAAGTCTGGGAGATGTGTGGACGTCGACCTCACCCTCAAGGTCTATGACGACGATGCCGTCCTGGCTCCGGTCGACGTCTATCCGCAACGATTTGCCGCTCATGCCGCCGTATCGATCGAATCGTCCTCCAGCGATGCGGCAAGCGCGTCGAATGCCGCCCTGCGGGCTTCCCAGCTGGCGGTCTCCGCGGGCTGCGCCGCACAGGATGAGCAGAGGAGGGTCTTGCGGTTGTGCTCGAGCCGTACCACTTCGTCGCCGAGGACGACGGTGGATCCGCAGCGTTCACACGCGTGGGCGCCCCATACGAGCTCGAGCGCTGCATCCCCGCCCCCGGGGTGCCCGCGATCTGATGACCAAGGCCTGTTCATGTCTCCTCCAGCTCCGGCTGCCATTCGGGCTTGGCGATTCTCTGACGCACCCTACCCACCGGCTCACCGGCCAAAACGGCAGGCAGAACCGGAAGGGCTTGCGGTGGGCTTGAGTCAGGCCACTCCTGGGAACAGTGACATCGCGACGGCCGCATACCCCTACGCGCGGTAAGGAGTGCCCTTGGACCTGTACACGCTCACGTTGCCTCTGGATGCGTCAGCCGGAGCGACTTTGCGCGGCTGGCTCACGAGCGTTCTCGATGGCAATCCGCTTGCGTCCGGATCCTCTCAGGAGATCGTCCTGGCGGCGGCGGAGGCAGTGAACAACGCGGTACGTCACTCGGCGCCGCAGGGCACGACTGTCGTCGTCACCATCAGCATCGTCGGCCGGGACGTGTACTTACGGGTCACCGACCGTGATCGCACAGGGCCGCCGCCCACGAAGACCGACGAGGAAGACACGGACCGGGAAGAGGCCGAGACGCTCGGGCTGACGCTCATGCACGGCCTCATGGACGAGGTCGATCTGCATCACACGGCCGACGGGACGACGGTTCGTCTCGTGAAACGGCTGCGGCTGCCCCTCCCTACGGATCCAGCCGGCACCGTTCAGGACCAGCCACCGTTCTTCAGCAGCCGCCAAGCCATCTGATCGTAGCCGTCTGACCTCCAGCAAGCGCAAAGCCCCCGTTCGCGGAAGCGAACGGGGGCTTTGCGTTCCTTACAGACGCAATGCGGCTGACTATTACTCGGAGACGGAGCCCTTGTAGTAGTCGCCCCAGAAGCGGTCCATCGCCTCG
>CAZHMG010000067.1:0-12539 GCA_964533575.1 uncultured Thermoleophilia bacterium
CCGCGTAGGCCGCGTAGGTCTTCGGATCAGACGCGGCGCCAGCGGCGGCCACCGCCGCCGCAACGGAGGTTGCGAGGAGCGCCGCCGTCGCCGAAGTGGCCTGGACCGACAGATGGCGAGCGGTCCCCAGGAGCGCGTAGATCAGCAGCGACGCGACCAGCGTGTAGAGGCCCGCCTGCGGCGGCAGGCCGGCGATGCTCGCATAGGCCATGCCCTCGGGCACCACCAGCCCCCATAGCGTGAGCCCGGCGATCACGTCGGCACGGAGCCACGTCCGCTGATACCGGGGCAGCCAACGCGCGATGGGGACATGGCGCCGGAGTGCCGACGGCACGTCAGCCCTGAGCCCCGCGGTGCCGCGGCCGCCGTTGCCGTCCATCTGCGTCGTTTTCCCTTCCCTCCCTGCTGTGCGCTGCTCGGCTGGGACCGGGACGGCCTCAGGCCGTCCCGGTCCCAGCACGACGTTCGCTTCCGGGCTCACGCGTCCTTCTTGTGGTCCTTGGCACCAAACGCGTGCTTGAGCTGCTCTTCCAGCTCCGTGCTGAGGTCCACGGGACCTTAACCGGGCGAGCGGTCTGCCGGTCCGTCGTCGTCAGTCCCGCACACGCGTTCCACGGCGGGCAGGAGCTCGGTCGCGATCGCCCGCTTGAGCACGACGGCGTCGGCACCGGCCTCGAGCGCCGCCTGGCGTACGCTTTCCTCGTCATGAATGCTGAGGGCTATCACCCTGAGACCGGGGCAGCGCTGCTTCAGGTCGCGCAGCCAGCCGAGACCGCTCCGGCGGGCGAGCGACAGGTCGACGACGGCGGCATCGGGCCGCAGTCGAGCCGCCCCCTCCAGCAGTGAGGTCTCATCGGCCACCATGACCACCGTCGTGAACATCGTCTCGAGCAGGCCGCGGACGCCTTCGGTCAGGTCATGGTGGCTGTCGGCCAGTAACACGCAACTCAGCGACGGTTCCGGCATCGGCCTCAGTCCCCACCAGACTTCACGGAGGCGTGCCAGCGGATCTTCACGGTCTCATCTCCTGCTCGTCGCTTGCTCTCCTGTGCGGGCGGAGAGTCCCTCGGATGGTGCTGAGAGACTAGTACCGAAGGGAGGTGTTGGGACCTCGGGAAACTACGAGGCGCGCCGCTCGGGAACTACGGGTGAGCGCCGGCGGTCGTCCCCGGCCGCAGGTGGGGAGTCATCCGGTGACCTCGCAGTCACTCAGCTTGTGCCTCGTAGTTTTCCGAGGTCTGCGCACGGGTCATTCGCGGTAGTGTCTGCACTGAGCCCTCGGCGCCGAGAAGCACGAATGTGTTACCTGATGGTAAAGTGATTGCAAGAGCGCTTCACGCCCGGGCGGTACACCGTACGGTGGCGCGGGCGCTGACCAAGCCATCCAACCACGATCACGGATCCGAATCCATGGACGGCGGAGGTAGTGATGACGGTAGTCGAGTATCCAGAAGGCGCAGCCTTTCCGGGGGTGATAGGCCGCACCGCTGACGAGTCGAGCCAGGCGTGGCCGGCGCCCGTCCGCGCCAGGAAGGGCACCCCCAACGTGCTCTTTGTCGTCCTCGACGACACGGGTTTCGGCCAGCTCGGCTGCTACGGCAGCCCGATCGAGACGCCGAACTTCGACGCCCTCGCCGCCAACGGGCTGCGCTTCAACAACATGCACACCACGGCGCTCTGCTCGCCGAGCCGCTCCTGCATCGTCACCGGGCGCAACCATCACAGCAACGCTATGGCCTGCATCACCGAGTTCGCCACCGGCTACCCCGGCTACAACGGCGTCATCCCCTTCGAGAACGGCATGCTCTCGGAGATGCTGCAGGTGCATGGCTACAACACCTACATGGTCGGCAAGTGGCACCTGACGCCGAGCAACCAGGAGACTGCGGCGGGCCCCTACGACCGCTGGCCGCTGGCGCGCGGCTTCGAACGCTTCTACGGCTTCCTCGGCGGCGACACGAGCCAGTGGTATCCCGACCTGGTGTACGACAACCACCAGGTCGAGCCGCCGGCGACGCCCGAGGAGGGCTACCACCTCACCGAGGACCTGGTCGACAGGTCGATCGAGTTCATCGCCGACGCCAAGCAGATCGACCCCGATAAGCCTTTCTACCTTCACCTCTGCTTCGGGGCCACGCACGCGCCGCACCACGTGCCCAAGGAGTGGGCCGACAAGTACGCCGGCCAGTTCGACGACGGCTGGGACGCCTACCGCGAGAAGGTCTTCGCCCGCCAGCAGGAGCTCGGCATCGTCCCCGCGGGCACTGAGCTCTCGCGCCACGACCCCGACGTCCCCGACTGGGGCTCGCTGCCCCCCGAGGCGCGCAGGCTCTACAGCCGCATGATGGAGGTGTTCGCCGGCTTCCTCAGCCACACCGACCACCACCTCGGTCGGCTGCTCGACTTCCTGCGCGACCAGGGCGAGCTGGACAACACCATCGTCATGGTGATCTCCGATAACGGCGCCAGCGCCGAGGGCGGGCCCACCGGGACGACCAACGAGGCGCAGTTCTTCAACAACGCCCAGGAGCCGCTCGAGGAGAGCCTCAAGGTCCTCGACGAGATCGGCGGCCCCAAGCACTTCAACCACTACCCTTGGGGCTGGACCTGGGCGGGCAACACGCCGTTCCGGCGCTGGAAGCGCGAGACCTACCGCGGCGGCGCCTGCGATCCGTTCATCGTCAGCTGGCCTGCGGGCATCAAGGCCAAGGGCGAGGTGCGCCCGCAGTACGCGCACCTCATCGACATGGTGCCGACCGTCCTCGATCTGCTCCACCTCGAGCCGCCGGCGACCATCAGGGGCGTCACGCAGTCGCCGATCCAGGGCGTGAGCTTCGCGCACGCGCTCGACGACGGGGCCGCCGCCAGCAAGCACCACACCCAGTACTTCGAGATGCTCGGTCACCGCGCCGTCTACCATGACGGCTGGCGCGCGGTCTGCCCGTGGCCTGGTCCGTCCTTCACAGAGGCCGGCATCCCCTTCGGGCAGCCGATCTCCGCGGAGAAGCTCTCCGAGCTCGACGCCAACAGCTGGGAGCTCTACCACATCGACGAGGACTTCGCCGAGAACCGCAACGTCGCCGCGGAGAACCGCGACAAGCTCATCGCCCTGATCGCCACTTGGTACGTCGAGGCCGGCAAGTACGACGTCATGCCGGTCGACGGCAGCGGCCTGGCGCGCTTGATGGGCGAGAAGCCGCTCGTGTCCGTCCCTCGGGACAGCTACACGTATATGCCCGGGACGCAGTCGGTGCCCTTCGGCGCTGCACCGAGGGTGCTCAACCGCCCGCACAGCATCACGGCGAGTGTCGAGATACCAGAGGGTGGCGCGGAGGGCGTCCTGCTCTGCCAGGGCACGGCCGCCGGCGGCTACTCGCTCTTCGTCAAGGACCGCAAGCTCCACTACGTGCACAACTACGTGGGAAGGGGTCTCTACGGCGTGACCACGCCGGAGCCGCTGCCCGCCGGAGCGCACGAGCTGCGCTTCGAGTTCGAGCCGACCGGAGAGCCGGACCTGGCGCACGGCAAGGGCGCACCCGGCCGCCTGCAGCTCTACGTCGACGGCGCCTTGGTCGCCAACGCCGAAGCGCCGACCACCACACCGTTCATCCTCAACCCCGGCGCGCTGACCTGCGGCGCCAACCCGGGCTCCCCGGTAACGCCGGACTACGCGAGCCCGTTCACGTTCACAGGCACGCTGCACGAGGTGACCGTGGACGTGGGCGGCGAGCTGATCCACGACCCGGAGGCCGAGCTGCGCGCATCCATGGCGAGACAGTGAACCGGTGACGCCGTGTCAAGACCCGACGGTGGTCACGCCTCATTGACCAGGCGGAGGAGCGGGATCCGCGCGATGAGCCAATGAAGGCATGACGACACAACGAGAAGAGGAGTGCCGATGAGTGAGAGCGGAATGGAAGAGCTGGGCCTGATCGAAGAGTTGGGCCCGATCGACTACCTGGTCGTGGAGTTCCCGGCGGGCAAGGCCAACTTCTCGGGTGAGATGGCGGCGCAGTTGAAGTCGCTGGTCGAGGGCGGCGTCGTGCGCGTGCTCGACCTGCTCATCATCACCAAGGATGCGGACGGGGCCGTCGACGCCTTCGAACTGCACGAGTTCGAGGACGGTCAGGCCGGGGCTCTGCGGGAGCTCGGCTTCGAGCTGGCGGAGTTGCTGTCCGACGAGGACGTAGGCCACATCGCGGCGGCGCTCGAACCCGGCACCGTCGCGGCTGCATTGGTCTGGGAGAACACGTGGGCGGCGCCGTTCGCCTCGTCGATCCGCCGTTCCGGCGGTCAGCTCGTGGCCAGTGGCCGTATCCCCATTCAGGCGATCCTCTCCGCTCTCGAGGCGGAAGAGGAAGCCGGCCAGACAGAAGGAGTCTGAGATGCCTCTTGGCCCAGGACGCAGAGGACCCGGCGTGATCGGTCGACCGGTTGCGCGCACCGCTGCCGTGGTCGGCACCACTGCCGTGGTCGCACATGGCGTCGGTCGCCGGCATGACCGCCGTGACGACCGGCGCGACGATCGCGGCGACCGCCGTGACGACCGGAGAGACCGCCGCGATTGACCGGCTGAAGTGGTGCCCGCAGCGGGAACGGGGCCGGCAACCCCATGTTGACGCCCCATGAGAACGGGCGGCCGCAGTGAGCTCGCGCTGCAATTCGAACCGCCCTTATGGAGGCAACAATGGGTCTTTGGTACTGGATGATGTGGATGTTCTGGGTGATGTGCGCCGTCGTGTGCGCGATGTGGTGCGGAGCGATCGCCGAAAGCAAGGGCTACAGCCGCATTCTCTTCACCATCCTTGGCTTCTTCTTCCTGATCGTCACCCTCTTCGTGGTGTTCATCCTGCCGACGAAACGGACGGCATGAGGGCCGCCGGGTCTGAGCAGAGCGCGGACCAAGCTTGATCAGACGGCTCTCGTGCCGTGAGATGTCAGCAGCCTTGAGAGGGTCGTCAGGCGCCACGATGTGTACGGGCGTCCCATCGTAGGGTGAGCAGGGAGCCCGCGGGACCATCGCGGGCTCCCTGCGGTATTTCTCTGGGTGAGTCTGCAAGGCATCATGATGTGACGAGGATGGGGACGCCACCGGGCTGGTCGGTGGCGCATACTAGGAGGCAACGTGAACGTTCAAGACACCGGCGACGCCATGGGGACGCTGCTCCCGCCGACTGAGGCGGGTCCCGGCGAGCAGACGAGCGCCTTCGCGGTGACACCCTGGGCAAGGGACGCCGGTCGTTGGAGTTGGGTGATCGTCGGCGTCCTCGTCGTGCTCATCGCCGCCTTCCTGGTCTTGGCCGCGACCCGTCTGCTGGTCTTGGCGGCGCTCTTCGCGCTCCTCATCGGCGGCACGTTCCTGCCGGTCGTGGACTGGCTCGCCCGGCATCGTCTCAAGCGCTGGATGGCAGCCTTCGTCGTCGTGCTCCTGCTCATCGGGCTGGCGGTTCTCATCGGGGTCGTCATCGTGTATGGACTGGTGAACCAACTACCGGAGGTGCAGCAGAAGCTCGATGCCGCCGCGGTATCCATCAAGTCCGCGCTGAGCTCGACCAGCATCCCTGAATCGAGCGTCGACGACGTCAAAGCCGGATTGCAGACGGCCGCGAAGAATCTCGCGAGCGGGGCAGTGGGCACCATCGGCACCATCATCGGCAGCATCGGCGGTCTCGTCTTCGGGCTCTTCATCATGATCAACATCCTCGTCTGGGTGCTGATTCAAGGACGCGAGATCGCAGCGTGGGCGGCGCGGCATGTCCCCCCCGTACCGCAGCCTGTCGCTTACCACATCTTCGCCAACAGCGCGCACTTCTTCCGGGGCTACATCTACGGGATGACGATCGTCGGGGTGTTCAATGGGGCAGTGCTCGGCATCGGCGCCGTCGTCTTCGGGGTGCCGATGGCGGCGACCATTGCCGTCGTCGCCTGGATCATGAACTACATCCCGTACTTCGGGGCCATCGTCAGCGGCGCGTTCACCGTCCTGATCGCCTGGGGAGCCGGCGGGCCGTCGCTCGGCATACCGATGTTGATCCTCGTCATCATCGCCAATGGCTTCCTCCAGACGCTGATCTCCCAGTTCGCGCTTGGCTCCGCCCTCAACCTGCACCCGCTGGCCGTGCTGTTTGCGACGACTGCGGGGGGTCTGATGGCCGGCGCGGTGGGCGGGGTCTTCGCTGCGCCCTTCCTGAAGATCGGCCTCGACTCCTACAGGGACATCAAGGAGGCTGGAGTCTTCGCGAGCAGGACGCCGGCCCCTCGGTTCATTGGGTCGACAGTCGAGTTGAGGGAGCCGCCGGCCCCTGTCCGCGAACCGATGCCTGGTGACACGGCGTTGCGCTGACGAACTCAGTTACGTGCGGATACGAATCCGTGACCAAAACGATCACTCCGCGATCATTTTCCGCAGGAATGGCCCTCGTCTTGACACCCGTTCAGGCGCGCCCCTAATGTAGCAGTCAGCTATCGCGACGCGCCTGGAAAGGCTGATCGAGAGGATCGATCAACGCCCGCTGCCGCGTCACGCAAGGGTCCCACGGGGAGGTAGCCATGAGCGCAGCCTACGACGAGCAGTACCTGGGGGAGGTGAAGGCGCGGCTCAAGCCGCCGACGGAGGCCGAGTACAACGAGGTCACGGCTCGATGGCTGTTCGGCAGGAACGCCGAGAAGATGCTCAAGTACGCGCCGTTCAGCTTCGTCCTCATGAAGCTGATGTGGCGGAAGGGGGAAGAGCCATGGGCGCAGTGAGCGATGCCATCGCCGCCCTCGACGGCGACAAGACGCGTGCTGTGGTCGCGGCGGACCTGGACGCCGGCCGCGACCCCATGGAGCTCATCGACGAGGCGCGCCTCGGCCTGCAGAGCGTAGGCGAGAAGTTCGACGCCGGCGAGTACTTCCTCATCGAGTTGATTCGCGCCTCGCAGGTATTCCAGGTCGCGGCGGACCTCATCAACCCGAAGCTGCAGGAGATGTACGGGACCGGCGAGTCGCGCGGCAAAGTGCTGCTCGGCACCGTCGCCGGCGACATCCACGACCTCGGCAAAAGCATCGTGAAGGTGCTGCTGGAGGCACGCGGCGTCGAGGTCATGGACCTCGGCGTGGACGTGCCTGCAGACCGCTTCATCGCGGCCGCGCAGGAGTTCCAGCCTGACGTCGTCGGCATGTCGGCCCTGCTCACCGCCGCCATCCCCCAGTTCAAGTCGACGATCGAGGCGCTGCACGGCGCCGGCGTGGGCGACGACGTCAAGGTGATCGTCGGCGGCGGCACCGTGATCGACCTCGAGGCGGACTCCCTCGGCGCCGACCACGTGGCGCTGGATGCCAACGAGGGCGTCGAGCGAATGCTCGAATGGCTCGACGCCTCCACGACCGCCGCAGCCGGCTGAGGAGGTGCGCGATGCCTGAGACGATGACTCACTACGAGCGCATGCGCGCCGTCTGGAACTGCGAGCAGCCGGACCGCGTGCCCTACATGCCGATGACGGTGTACTTCGTGGCGCGCCAAGGCGGCCTGAACATCAAGGAGTTCTTCACGCAGCCGGAGAAGTTCCTGCAGGCCTGTCTCGACGGCCTCGACTTCATCGGCGACGCGCAGCACCCGGCGCTCAACACCGCCGACCATCTGTGGATGCTCGGCCACGCCGGCTGGGACATGACCACGCTCGACTGGCGCATCTGGGACGAGTTCCCGCCCAACGGCAACCTGCCGAGCATCTACGAGAAGGTGCTCATCCAGGACTACGACGACGTGATGAACCGCGGCTTCTCGACGATCATGTTCTCGACGGAGCTCAAGAACGGCATCCACGAGCGCAGCATCGACGACTTCCTCTACTACCAGTTCGAGCACACCAAGGTGTGGTCGGGCGTCTGGCGGCGGTTCTACGCCCAGACGGGCATCCCGGTCCTGATCGGCGGCCGCGCCGAGCACCCGCTCGACCTGCTGCAGTCGTACCGCGGCATCAACCAGCTCGTCATGGACATGTACACGATGCCGGACAAGCTGCTCGAGTTCATGGATTGGCTGGCGGACTACGAAGTCATGCAGGCCAGCCATGAGGCCCTCACGATGGGCGCCGGCGAGCTGCCCGGGGCCGAGAACATCTTCTTCTACAACGGCGCCCCGCCCGGCATGCCGCCGGACCTGTACAGGAAGCTCTACATCCCGATTGCCAAGAAGATGATCGACGCCTGGGTCGCGCGCGGCTTCAACGTCTGGTGCCACTGGGACAACGACCTCACGGCGCACCTCGATGGCATCCTGACGCTGGCCGACGGCCTGCCCAGGGGCCGTCTGCTCTTCGACCTCGAGAAGACCGACATGAGGAAGGCCAAGGAGGTCCTGGGCGGCACCTGCGGGATCTGCGGCAACGTGCCGTCGACGCTCATGGTCTACGGTACCCCGGACGAGGTCGATGCCTACTGCAGGAAGCTCATCGAGGACTGCGGCCAGGGCGGCGGCTTCATCCTGGGCGCCGAGTGCGAGACGCCGTGGGACTCGAAGCGCGAGAATGTGGTCGCCATGAAGCAGGCGGCCGTGAAGTACGGCATGTACTAGACGTTCGTGCACCGTGAACGGCGCGGTGCTTGAGGGCGCCCAAGGCCGCGCTGCGTGTCGCCGAAGGCCCGGCCGGAGACACTTCGGCCGGGCCTTCGGCCCTTGATGGCCAGGCCGCGGGCCTTCGTGAGCGCGTCCGCAGCCCTCCTGCGCGCTCGCGCAGGCCGCTCGACGATGGTGGCCATGCGTTGACAAGCCGGGTCGAGGCCTGTTTAGTTCTACGTAACGTGTGACGTTTGTACTGAACGGACGCCGCACGCGGGAGGTTGCCGTCACGTGGGGGCGTGCGGCGAGGGCCTCGCTGAGAGGCGCCGGCAAAGCCAAGGGCGGTACACGGATGTCGCGGACTCATGCACGGGGGGCTGGAGCGAGGCGCCGCCCGGCGGCGTTCCATCCTCCTTCCTTCTCGGGCCTCAGCCGTTCGCCGGCGCGAGGCTTCTCCGCTTTTTCATCGAACTCTTCAACGAACGCGCACGCACGACCCACGACGGGTGAAGATCGTGTCAGGAGAAATGACTCACGGAGGCATCGCAGTGGCTGATCACGACAGTTCTGGCAATTCGATGTTCAACAAGATCGGTGGGCACCAGCTGTCGCGCCGCGATTTCCTGAAAGGCGCGACGATGCTGGGCGCCGGCGTGGTCCTGGCCCCGGCCATCTCCGCCTGCGGCGGCTCATCCGAGCCTGCGGCGACGGCCAGTGCGGTCGCGTCGCCCGTCATGGGTGGCCGCCTGCGCATGGGTGTCATCGGCGGCTCTGCACGCGACGTGGTCGACCTCATGGTCGCCTATTCGAGCCCGGACAACCTGCGCGGCCGCCAGATCTTCAACGCGCTGTTCGAGTACGATCACAACTTCCAGCTGCGTCCGGCCCTCGCAACCGAAGCGGAGTCCAACGCGGCCGGCGACGTCTGGACCGTGAAGCTGCGGCCGGACGTCACCTTCCATAACGGCAAGTCGTTCACCGCGAACGACGTCGTATGGACGTTCAAGAAGATCCTCGATCCCAAGTTCACCAACTTCGCTGCCGAGCACTTTGAGGGGGTCGTCAACCCCAAGAGGCTCAAGGCGATCGACGACCTCACTGTCGAGTTCGGGCTCGAGAAGCCGAACGCCGACTTCATGAACAGCCTCGCGTTCATCCACGCCAACATCAAGCCCGAGGGCTATGACCCCAAGAAGCCGGTCGGCACGGGCGCGTTCACCTACGGCGACTTCAAGCCGGGCGACCGCAGCATCTTCCCGGCCTACAAGGACTTCTGGGGTGAGGGCCCGTACGTCGACGAGGTCGAGACCATCGACTTCGAGTCCGTCTCGGCGATGGTGAATGCCCTCCAGGGCGGCGAGCTCGACGCGGCGTCGGACCTGCCGGCGGCGCAGGTCAAGGTCGTCGAGGCGGCGGGCTTCAAGACGGTGACCTCCGAGAGCGGCAAGTGGAACTACATCTTCTGGAACACGACGGTCAAGCCGTTCGACGACGAGCGCGTGCGTCAGGCTATGCGTCTCATCATGGACCGCCAGCAGCTGGTCGACCTGGCCCTCGAGGGCTACGGCCGCGTGGGCAACGACATGTGGGGGATCTTCGACCCCGCGTACCCGAAGGACTTCCCGCAGCGCACCCAGGACATCGAGCAGGCCAAGTCGCTGCTCAAGCAGGCCGGCCACGAGGACCTCAAGTTCGAACTGCTCACCGCGCCGGTCGGCACGGGCGCCGTCGAGTCCTGCACCGTCTTCGCCGAGCAGGCCAAGCAGGCGGGCGTGGACGTCACGGTCAAGAAGATCGACGTGGGCACGATGTGGGGCGACAAGTATCTGACGTGGGCTAACGGACCCGGCTGGTACTCCGCGCGCATGTACCTCTCGCAGGCGCGTCTCTGCGAGGCATGGAACGAGCCGCAATGGACGGACAAGACCTACTGGGGCCTCATCGACGAGGCCTATCAGACGGTCGACGAAGCGAAGCGCAACGAGATCCTTCGCGAGGCCTACACGATCGACTACAACATCGGCGCCTGGGACGTGTGGTCGTGGGCGAACACCGTGGACGCCTCCACGGACAAGGTGCACGGCCTCGTGCCGGACGCCAGCGGCATCCCGTACAACTCGGGCTTCGTCAATACGGTCTGGTTGGGCTGATTCGCCAGACGTGGTACCTTCGAATCACTTCGTCAGACTGCAGCAGTGTGGGCCCGCCGGGAGGCGGGCCCACACTGATCATTGACGTCAAGGTCCTCTGCTGATGCCGCTCGCCCGACTCATCCTCTGGCGCATCGCGCTTGGGATCGTCACCCTTCTGCTCGTGTCGATCCTCATCTTCCTCGCGACCAACGCGCTGCCCGGAGATCCGGCACGCGCCATCCTCGGCGCGCGGGCGACGCCTGAGGCTCTGGCGGAGCTGCGGGCCGAGCTCGGCCTCGACAAACCGGTGGTGACGCGTTACGGCGTGTGGCTGGGCGATTTCGTCACCGGCGATCTCGGCCAATCACTGGCCGGCATGAAGCAGCCGGTAAGCGATGTGATCGGTCAGCGGCTCTACAACTCGGCACTCCTCGTCGCCCTTGCGTCGCTGCTCAGCGTGCCGCTGTCGATGGCCCTCGGCGCCTACACCGCGCTCAAGCGAGACACGAAGTTCGACGGCGGCGTCACGATCGGCACGCTGGCGCTCGCCGCCCTGCCGGAGTTCGTCATCGGCATCGCGCTCATCCTGCTCCTCTCGACGCAGGCCCTGCACCTCTTTCCGCCGATCTCTCGCCTCAACCCGTTCGAGCCGATGTCGCAGCAGCTGGACGCCTTCATCCTGCCGGTCCTCACGCTGACGCTGGCCGTCCTGCCGTACATCTCGCGCATGATGCGCGCCTCGACGATCGAGGTGCTGGAGAGCGAGTACATCTCGATGGCGCGACTCAAGGGGGTGCCGGAGCAGCTCGTCATGCGCCGGCACACGCTGCCGAACGCCGTCGTGCCGGCCATCCAGGGCACCGCAATGCAGCTTGCCTGGCTGGCCGGCGGCATCGTCGTCGTCGAATATCTGTTCTCGTACCCCGGCATCGGCAGCGCCCTGGTCGACGCCGTCGCCAACCGCGACTACCCCGTGATCCAGGCCCTCGTCCTGATCATGGCGTCGGTATACGTCGTGTTGAACCTCGTTGCGGACATCCTCACGATCCTGATCACCCCCCGGCTGCGGACGGGCATGCGATGAGCTCCTCGGACACCGCCGTCGAGACCCTCCCTGAGGGTCCGGAAATCCCGATCGCCGCCGTCCGCAGGCCGCGGCGGCGCGAATGGGTGATCACAGGCAGGGAAGCCTGGCGTCTGCGGCGCACGAAGATCGGCATGGCCATGTTCGTGATCGTGCTGGCCATTGCAATCTTCGGGCCGTTCTTCGCGCCGTATTCGCCCACCGAGTTCGTCGGCAAGACGTTCGAGCTGCCGAGCGACCACGCCAGGCTCGGCACGGACAATCTCGGCCGGGACGTGCTCACGCGCGTGCTGTACGGAGGACGGAGCGTGTTCACGCTGTCCCTGACGGCCACGATCGTGGGCATGGTGCTGGGCACGGCTCTCGGCATGTTCGCGGGGTACAGCAGCCGCCGCGTCGACGAGGTCGTCATGCGGCTGCTCGATGTGCTCATGGCGTTCCCGATGATCGTGTTCGTCCTGCTCATCGTGGCGGCGGTCGGCCCGATTCCCTACGTCATCGCGCTCGCCGTCGCGGTCGCCCACGCGCCCCGCATCGCGCGTGTGGCGCGAGGGGCCACGCTCGAGATCGTCGGGCGGGACTTCATCCTCGCCTCCGAGGCCCTCGGCGTGCCCAAGTGGAGGATCATGCTCACCGAGCTGTTCCCCAACATCACGAGCCCGATGTTCGTCGAGTTCGGCCTGCGCCTCGCCTACTCCATCGGCGTGATCGCGGCCATGAGCTTCATCGGCTTCGGCCTGCAGCCGCCTTCCGCCGACTGGGGCCTCATGATCAACGAGAA
>CAZHMG010000068.1:0-12518 GCA_964533575.1 uncultured Thermoleophilia bacterium
GGATGTTGCCGAGGTTCACGTTGGCGCCGAACTGCTTGATGAACCAGGCCTGCTGGCTCTTGACGGGCGCCTCGAACAAGAGGTTCTCCACATCCGCGGCCCGGACGATGTCCTCGAGGAGGCTCTCCTTGACCTGCCCACCGGCCTGATAGATGCCGACGGTGCCGGACTCACGTCCTTCGGTGATGACCTTCCAGGCGCCCGCGTCCAGCTCGCGCTTGATGCTGTCGACCCAGACCTCGGGCGCGATGACGACGCCGGCGTCCTTGCTGCCGACCTCACTCAACACGCGGAACTCCTTGCTGAGACGGCGCAGCAGGGCGAGCTTATCTTCCTGAGGGATGTCGATCGTGCCATCCGAGATCTCCAGACAATCCATCCCGAGGCTGCGGACCACGGCAAGATACTCCTCCAGCTTGTTCTGGCGCAGGCAGAGCTCGAAGAGCGTGCCGCCGAAGCACACCGGTACGCCCTGGCCCTGATAGAGCTCCACCTTCTCCCGCAGGTTCGGCGTCACGACCGCCGTCCCCCAGCCGAGCTTGACGATGTCGACATACTCGACCGCCGTCTCCATGAACTGGCGGACTTGCGCCAGGCTGTACCCCTTGTCCAGCACGTGCGTGAGACCGCTCGTGCGCGGTTTCGACGTGCGCTCGGGAAGCGTGAGGAAGTCGAACATCGATGCCCTCCGTGTCGTTGCGTCGTCCGGCGTCGGCGCTGCAGGCATGGTACCAGACGACGTTGTCCGGCAATCGTTGACCGAGCCGGTCAGAGTTGCGAACGCCAAGGCACCAGGAGCCGATCGATCACCTGGATGAAGAGGTCGAGCAGGATCCCGCAGAGCCCGATGAGGACGATCGCCATGATCACGACGTCCGTCTGGTTGTACGCCTGCGCATCGCGCGCCATGCCGCCGAGCCCCGGAATGCCGTTGATCGTCTCTGCCGCCACGACCGTCGTGAAGGCGAACAGGACGGCGACCCGGATGCCCGTGATCACCTCCGGAAGCACCGAGGGAAACACGCCGTGGCGCACGATCTGCAGCCTGGTTGCGCCGAGCGTCTCGAGCGCGAGCAGGCGATCCTGAGACACGTTGCGCACCGCATCGCTCGTCGCCAGGACGATCGGCGGAAGAGCCGCGAGGACCAGAAGGAGGACCTTTGGGGTCTCATCGATCCCGAACCAGATGACGAGCAGGTAGAAGTATGCCAGAGGCGGCAGGGCGCGGATGAAGGTCAGCCCCGGCCACATGATCCGCCGGCTGTAGTTGCTGGTGCCGATCAGAAGTCCCAGCGGAATGCCCACGCCGACCGCTATCGCGCCCCCGAGAAAGATGCGGCGCATGCTCGCCCAAAGATGCTCGTAGAGCAGATGGCCGCTCCAGCCCTCCGTCGAGGTTTGGACCACGGCCTCCCAGACCGACGCCGGGGTGGGCACCAGCAGGGGCGACCATACCTCCAGGTATGCGACGAGCCACCAGACCGCGAAGAGGATGATGACGACGCCGACCTCGACGATGGGAAAACGCCATCTGCGCCAGGTCGAGAGGCGGATCGAAACCGGCTCGTGCGAGTCGTGATCGAACTCGGCGGGCACGGACCCCGGGCAGACCAGCTGTTGAGCCGTATCATAGGCGCTGTGGGAATGTTGATCTGTCATGAGTCTCCGGCTCCCCAACTGGCCGTCTTCCCCCGGGGGAGAGAGCGATAGATTTGCTGAATCACGGCAGAAACAAACATAAGCAGCACTTATTTGCTTGTTCGCCTCTCGCTTATGCATAATACCGTGCGGCAGGCGCCGTCAAGTGTGAGGGGGTTACACAGATTTCGCAAGCCTGCACTTGCCGTGTTCCAGTGACAGAAGAGAAGGAGTCTGTATGTCCGCGATGCCCGGTAGACACTCTGGCCTACGGTTCAGCATCGGCATGCTCGCGATACTGGCGACGATGCTCGTGGTGCTCGCCGCCGTGTTCCTGATGGGGTGTGGGTCCGGTTCGGATTCGGATTCGACGCCCCCGCCGTCGGGGACTGCTCCCGCCGAGATCCGCATCGGCTATCAGCTCATCCCCAACGGGGACCTGATCGTGAAAGACCAAGGCTGGCTCGAGGAAGCGCTGCCCGATACGAAGATCACGTGGGTCAAGTTCGATTCGGGCGGGAATGTGAATACGGCCATGATCGCCGGCAGCATCGATATCGGCCTGGCCGGCAGCAGCCCGGTAGCGGCCGGCCTCTCGCTGCCCATGAACATCGCATACAAGGTACCGTGGATCTATGACGTCATCGGCGCAGCCGAGTCTCTTGCGGTGCGTAACGAGGCCGGCATCAAGGACTTCGCCGGTCTTGCGGGCAAGAAGGTCGGGACGCCATTCGGATCGACCGCCCACTACAGCCTCCTCGCCGCTCTCGAGCTCAACGGCATCGATCCGGAGGCTGTCGATATCGTGAACCTCGAGCCGCAGGCAATCCTGGCCGCGTGGCAACGCGGCGACATAGACGGCGCCTACGTCTGGAACCCCACGCTTGCCGAACTCATAAAGGACGGCACCGTACTGGTCACCAGCGAGGAGCTCGCCGGGGAGGGCAAGCTCACCGCCGACCTGGCCGTCGTGACCACCGCCTTCTCCGAGCAGTACCCTGAGGCTATGCAGACGTGGGTCGAGCAGCAGCACAGGGCCGTCGAGCTCATCAGGTCGGACGAACAGGCAGCTTCAGCGGCCGTCGGCCGGCAGTTGAACATCACGGCCGAAGAGGCACTCGCGCAGATGAAGGACCTCATCTACCTCGACGCCACGGAGCAAGCCGGCGCAGACTACCTCGGTACGCCGGACGCGCCGGGGAAGCTCGCCGCAAACCTGGAGAGCGCGTCCCAGTTCCTCAAGACGCAGGGATCGGTCGAGACGGTCCCGGACCTGGCGACCTTCGAAGCTGGGCTCGCCAACAAGTACGCGGCTGCGGTAGCCGGCAAGTGACGAACAGGACGGAAGAGCGGCAGACGTGACGAGTGCCGGGAACATCGGACCTGCCCCCATCGCCGAAAGCTCCCGTCCCGAACGCATCGAGGTCCGCGGAGTCACGCACTTCTTCAGCAGCGACAAGAGGTCGACGCCGGCGCTCGCCGGCGTCGACCTCGTCATCCAGCCGGGTGAGTTCGTATGCCTGGTCGGGCCATCCGGCTGCGGGAAGACGACGCTTCTGAAGCTGATCGCGGGCTTCTTCACGCCCACCCAGGGCACCGTGCTCATCAACGACCAGCCGGTATCCAAGCCGGGTGCGGACAGGGGAATGGTCTTTCAGGCGCCCACGCTCTTCCCCTGGCTGTCCGTCGGCGGCAACGTCGAGATCGGTCCACGTATGAACGGGATGCCGGCAGAGAAGCGGCGCGAGATCGCCTCGCGCTACCTTTCGATGGTCGGTCTGGCGGACGTGGTCGACCAGCGTCCGTACGAGCTCTCCGGCGGTATGCAGCAGCGCGCAGCCATCGCCCGGGCGCTGGCCAACAATCCCGCCTGCATCCTGATGGACGAGCCGTTCGGCGCGCTGGACGCGCTGACGCGTGAGCGACTGCAACAGGAGCTCAAGCAGATCTGGGCAGCGACAGGCAAGTCCATCGTCTTCGTGACGCACAGTGTCGAGGAAGCGGTGTTCCTGGGAACGCGTGTCGTCGTCTTCAGCGCGCGTCCCGGCCGCATCGTCTACAACGAGGCGATCAATCTGCCTCACCACAAGGGCGCCGTTGACGACGCCCGCCTCCTGCCTGAGTTCGCGGCGCTGCGGGCAGAGATCGGCGCCATGATCGGCGCCACATCCTGACCGTTGAGGCCAGGCGGAAACACAGCGAAGCATCTCGAGAGGAGTTGAGCAGGCGTGACGCACATGACTGCAAGTGAGGCCATGGTCGAAACCCTCCGGGCGGAGGGGATCACTGAAGTCTTCGGCATCGTGGGGTCCGCGTTCATGGACCCGCTCGACCTCTTTCCCGCAGCAGGCATCCGCTTTCTGGCCGTCCGGCATGAGCAGACCGCGGCGCACATGGCCGATGGCTACGCACGCGTCACCGGCCGGGCCAGCATGTGCACTGGACAAAACGGGCCCGGCATCACCAACATGGTGACGAGTATCGCGGCTGCCTATCACGCGCACTCGCCGGTCATACTCCTGACCCCATCCGTCATGACGGGCGGACGCGGCCTGGACGGCTTTCAGGAAGTCGAGCAGCTGCCGATCTTCAGCACGATCACGAAGTTCCAGATCCAGGTGAACCGTCCTGATCGGCTCGCAGAAGCATTTCGGACTGCCATTCGCGCCGCGTACGCCGAACGGGGCCCCGTACAGATCGACGTGCCGCGCGATTACTTCTACACCGAGGACGACTACACCATCCTCGAGCCGAGTCAGTATCGCGTCGCCGCTCGCGGGGCAGGAGACGAACTACTGCTGGATCGCGCCGCCGAGGTGCTCGCCGCCGCCAAGAACCCGGCCATCATCGCCGGCCTCGGCGTCACCGAGACCGGCGCTGCCGACGTCGTCAGCAAGCTTGCTCAGCAGTTGGGCGCTCCCGTGGCCAATTCTTATCTGCACAACGACTCGTTCCCCTTCACGGATGAGCTCGCGGTCGGCCCGATCGGCTACCAAGGGTCGAAGGCGGCCATGGGTCTCTTGTCGGAGGCTGATTGCATCCTGGCTGTCGGGGCCCGTCTCAGCGGCTTCGGCACCCTGCCGCAGTACGGGTTCGACTACTTCCCCAAGAACGCCAAGATCGTCCAGATCGACATCGACTATAGACAACTCGGCCGCGTTCGCCCGCTCGAGGTCGGCATCATCGGTGATGCGAGAGCAGCCGCACAAGCCATCCTCGACCGGCTGATCGCCCGCCAAGGCGAGAAGAAGGCGGATCAGGGGCGCCTCGCCGCCATCACAGCGGCCAAGCGCGCCTGGGCGGACGAACTCGCATCGATGTCGCAGTCAGACGCCAGCCCGGTCAGTCCGCGCCGTGCCCTCTCGGAACTGGCCGCCGCGCTGCCCGAAGACGCGATCGTCTCGAGCGACATCGGCAACATCTGCTCGGTCTCGAACGCCTACCTGCGGTTCACGAAGCCACGGTCGTTCCTGCCCGCACTGGGCTTCGGCAACTGCGGCTTCGCGTATCCGGGCGCTCTCGGCGCCAAGGTCGCGGCGCCTGAGCGGCCGGTCGCCGCGATCATCGGCGACGGCGCCTGGGGGATGAGCCTCCACGAGGTCATGACGGCCGTCGAGGAAGACCTTCCCGTCGTCGCCTGCGTCTTCAACAATCAGCAGTGGGGCGCTGAGAAGAAGAACCAGATCGACTTCTACGACAACCGGTTCGTCGGAGCCAATATCGGCCGCGAGGTCGGCGGCTTCAATTTCGCCGAGATCGCCACGGCGATGGGGGCCAACGGCATTCGCGTCAGCGATCCGGCGGACCTGCGTGAGGCCTATGCGTCCGCCTTCGCCTCCGGGCGCCCGAGCGTCGTCGAGATCGTGGTCGACCCCGAGGAGCTGGCGGAGCCGTTCCGCCGCGACGCGCTCAAGACACCCACGCGTTATCTCGAACGCTACAAGCACCTCGACGCGTCCAACTTCGGCCAGGCCGAGAGATGAGCCAGGAGATCCGGGACAAGGCGCGACGTCACCTCGGCAAGCACTTCACCCGCGCCACCGCGTGGCGCAACCCAGAGATGCTGGTGATTGAGCGCAGCAAGGGCTGCTACCTCTGGGACGACAAGGGGAACCGTTACGTGGACGGGCTGGCAGGCTTGTTCTGCGTCAACATCGGCCACGGCCGCCGGGACATCGCTGAGGTGGCGGCGAGGCAGATGGAGACGCTTTCGTACGCGACGAACTGGTCCGCGGCACACCCGCCTTCGGTTGAAGCGGCGGCCCTCCTCGCGGAACTGGCCCCGGGCGATCTGAACGTCGTCTTCTTCGTCAACTCGGGTTCGGAAGCCAACGAGTCGGCAATCAAGTTCGCGCGCGAGTATCACCAAGGCCAAGGCCAGCCGGAGCGCGTGAAGATCATCAGCCGGCACATGGCCTACCACGGCACAACGTTGGGCGCCCTCAGCCTGACGGGCATCCCGCAGTTCAGGGCGCCGTTCATGCCCTTGCTCCCCTGGTTCCATCACGTGCCGAACACCCATGGCTACGAGCAGGAGGGAGACGTCCCGGTGACCGAGCTCTCCTGCCTGAAGGCAATCGAGGAGAAGATCCTCGCCGAAGGTCCGGAAACGGTTGCCATGATGGTCGCGGAGCCGGTACAGAACGTCGGCGGCATCCTCATCCCGCCCGACGGCTACTGGCAGGAACTGCGGCGCATCTGCGACCAGTACGGCATACTGCTCTGCGCGGACGAGGTCATTTGCGGCTTTGGCCGGCTGGGCCACTGGTTCGGCTCTGTCCGCAACGAGGTAGTGCCCGACATCATGACCTTCGCCAAGGGCGTCACATCAGGCTACGCGCCTCTCGGCGGCATGCTCGTACGCGAGCCACTCGTCGACCGGCTGCTCGATTCCTCGATCGCGACCTTCACCCATGGCGTCACGTGGGGCGGCCATCCCATGTCGACTGCCGTGGCCGTCGCCAACATCAGCGCCCTGCGCGACGAGCACGTCCTCGAACAGGTCCGCGAGCTCTCGCCCTACCTCGCCACCGGCCTCGGTGACGTCGCTCGGCGATCGCAGCTGGTCAAAGAGGTCCGGGGCACCGGCTACTTCTATGGACTTGAACTGATGGCCGGCCGCGATGACGGCCGCGAGTTCAGCGCGGAGCAGAAGGCGGCCATGTGCCGGGAGATTCTGCCGCAGCTGCTGCAGAAGAACGGGCTCATGACGCGCGCAGATGATCGTGGACCCGCGATGGTCACCGTGTCGCCGCCGCTCGTCGCCGACCGCCAGGTAATTGACGACATCCTGACTCGCCTCGACGCCACTCTGGTCGAGGCCGCCGGCGAGCTCGAGCGGCGCTGGAGGTGACGAGCGAGAGGGGGGCGGCCGTCACAGACGTGCCTCCCCCTGCGCTCTCCAGCCGCGGTCAGCCTGCGGCCGCGGCGTACTGCTCGCGGAAGAACACCAGCAGGGCCTCGGCCGCCCGCGACAGCACCCGCGTCTTCGATCGAATCGTGGAGAAGTCTCGCAGGATGCGCGCGCCATCGATCGGCACCACGATCAGCGCGCCGTGCTCGACCTCCGGCACGATGGCCCAGCGGCTGACGAACGTCACTCCACCTCCGGCCATGGCCGCCTGCTTGGCGGACTCCATGAGCCCCATTTCCATGACGACATTCATCTTCTCCGGCCGGTGGCCCTGAGTTCGAAGGTACGCGTCGACGACGGATCGTACGCCCGCGCCGTGCTGCTGGACGATCTGCGGCTGCCGAACCACCTCCGCCAGAGTCACGCTCGAACGCGCCGCCCAAGGATGGCTCGGACCGCAGACGAGCACGATCTCGTCGCTGGCCAGAGGCTCAGCCACCAACTCCAGACGAGGAGTGACGGCGCCCACTGCTCCCAGCTCGAACTCCCTCGCGAGGACGCGCTCGACCACGGTCTGCGTGTCGTCCACGTGGAGTGAGATGCTGACGCCGGGATGCTCCGCCTTGAAGCGGGTGAGCATGGCCGGCAGCACATGCTCGCCGGGCCCTGTCGAGGCGCCCACGACGAGCCTTCCGGCGGTCAGCTCGCCGAGATCGCCGATCTCGGTTCGGGCTCGCTCATGGAGGTCCAGGATCTCGCGACCATAGCGGTAGAGAACGTACCCAGCGTCCGTCGGTGTCACCGTCCGCCGCGATCGGTCGAGGAGCACGGTCTGCAATTCGCGTTCGAGACTCTGGACCTGCTGGCTCGCTGCAGGCTGAGTGATCTGCAGCTCCTCCGCCGCGAGTGAGAAGCTACGGCGATCGACGATGCGGCAGAACAATCTCAGCTGGCGAAGGTCCACGTCGTCATCGTACCGTACGGTCGGGGCGAGCCAACCCGCCAGGCCGCGCCCTCCCCGGCCGTCTTCGAGCCAGCTCCAGCAGTTCGTCCACGAAGATCTGCGGATCGCGAGGCTCGAGCGCAGCGGTCTTGGTCTGCTTCTTCTCCAGCACCACGTCGTCCGGCAGGCCGGCACGTCGCAAGCGCCCGGCGTCAAGTAGCGCACGATCCACAGGTGAAAGCACCCCGTGCGAGACGGTGTACGCCGGCGTACCCAGCGCGGCAGCTTCGCGCAGCATGCTGCCGGCCTCTCCCAGGAAGAAGTCTGCGGCGGCTATGAGGCCAATGCCGTCCGCCGAGGTTTCAGGCGCAACCGCACCGGGCGCTTCCCGCAGAAACCGCTCGCGCTGCTCGCGATCCCTGGCGAGCAGGACAATCGTCACATTCCGCCGTCGTGCCAGCGCCTTGACGTGAGCGACGAGCGCAGCCTCCCCCGGCACGCGCGCGACTCCGGACGCCGAAGCACTCGCCCGTGCCGGCCTCACCACCCCGACAACCCGCTTGGACTCGATGCCGAGCCGGGCCAGGACGGACGAATCCGGGTGCAGGTCGTGCAGGTAGTACTCCTCTTTGAAGCCGGGGAACCTGACGAAGCGGCGCGGAGCGGGCCTGTACGCAGTGAGGACATCTCTGGCAACCGAGTCCGGGACGGCCACCTCATCGGCGAGGCGCATGCTGAGGGGTGTGACGCCCCGTAGGTCCTCGTCTTTCGGAAAGGTCATCTGCGGAAGGCCGAGCGTCCACGACGCGAGCACGAAATCCGTCGTGTGTGTGCCCGTTGCCACGTCGTACTGACCAGTCGCAGCCGAACCCACGAGTTGACGCGTGCGGTTCGCCAGTCCGACGGTCCGCGCGGCTTTCCCGCCGCCCTTGTGTCTGCCGACGAGGATCGCGCCGAGGCCGTAGCGGCGCAGCAGTGCATCCGCCTGAGAGAAGCGCCGGGCCGTTACCGTGACGATGTGGCCGCCTGCTTCGAGCCGGCGCACGATCGGCGCGAAGAAGACGACATCGCCGGCAATCGTGATGTCTACCCAGACTCTCACGGCGATGCTCGTGGATCTGATCGGGCGTCGCGGCAGAAGGGCGTCCTGACGTCACGGCGAATCATCGTGACCGCGCCGCCGGACGACGTCAGCCCAGTCCGGCCGCGACAGCCTCAGCCACCTCCCGCACCTGCTGCTCGCTGAGGTTCGGATGCATGGGGAGAGCGAGATTCTCGGCAGCCGCCGCGTCGGTCACGGCGAAGTCGCCGACCTTGTGGCCGAGTCCGGCGAAGACGGGCTGCAGGTGGAGCGGCTTGGTGTAGTACGCGGCGCAGTCGACCTGACGGGCCTTGCAGGCAGCCGCGATGGCATCGCGCTCAGGATGGCGAACCACATACAGGTGGTATACGTGTGTGCAGTCCGCCGGCACGCCTGGCCTGAGTACCTCGCGCGGCAGATAGGAGTCGTACCAGGCCGCCACCTGCGCTCGGCGCGCGTTCCATTGGTCGATGACCTCCAGTTCGATGCGCAGGATGGCGGCCTGAAGCTCGTCCAGCCGGGAGTTGAATCCGATACGCGTGAAGGTCTTCTTGTCTCTGCTGCCGTGGAAGCGCAGCTCGCGCACGATCTGGATGAGTCCAACGTCGTGCGCCGTCACCAGTCCGCCGTCACCGAACCCGCCCAGGTTCTTGGTGGGGAAGAAGCTGAAAACGGCGAGATCGCCGAGGCTGCCCGCTTTCCGTCCCTTGTAGGCAGCCCCCCAGGCCTGACAGGCATCTTCGATCACTGGCAGCCCGCGCTCCCGCGCGACGGCGCCGATGGCGTCTGCGTCGGCCGGCAGCCCGAAGAGATCCACGGGCATGATTGCCTTCGTCTTCCTGGTGAGCGCAGCAGGGAGGGCCGCAGGGTCAAGGCATAGCGTATCGGGGTCGATATCGACGAAGACGGGTGTCGCTCCTGTCTGCGCGATCGCCTCAGCCGTGGCGTAGAAGGTGAACGGTACGGTCACGACCTCGTCGCCTGGCCCGACGTCGAGGGCGCGCAGCGCGAGCGTCAGCCCATCCGTGCCGTTGGCGACGCCGACGGATTCGGCCGTACCGAGGAAGGCGCTTGCCTCCTCCTCGAAGCTCTTGACGTTCGGCCCGAGGATGACGCGCCCGCTTCGCAGCACGTCGATGACGGCCGCCTCGATGCGTCCCTGCAGCTCGGCATACTGGCCCCTAATGTCCATCAGTCCTACGGCCATCGCGGTTCGTCTCCTTACGGCTTTGGGTCGAGCCTGGAACCTACCACAGGCTCATGCAGGCAGCCAACGCGCGGATACGGGCAACTCGTGAACGCGAGGGAGAGGAGCAGGACGCCCGGGCAAGGCGACGAGAAGACCCCGAAAACTGACCTGCTCAGCCGCGAGAAGCTTCTCGTTTGGTGACGTCGACGAGATGCCGGTAGAGCTCCGACAAGGCCTCTCCGGACAGCGGACCCTTGTTGGCGCGGCTCACGAAGGTGAGCATCCACTCTTCACGGGCGGGATCGACGAACTCGACGCCGTGCTGTTCCTTGTACGCCTTCAGCTGTTTCACCAGCTTGAGTCGCTTGTTGATTGCGTCGATGATCTTGAGGTCGTTGTCCGAGATCTGGTCGCGATACTGTCTGATGACCGGGTCGTCGTTTCCGTTCGGCACGCTTGTCTCCGTTCCGGACCGGCCGCAGATCAGCGGCCGGCCCCCTCCTCATCGTCTTCGTCTTCCTCGTCGTCCTGCTCGTCTTCCTCTTCGTACTCTTCGTCCTCGTCGTCCTCGAACTCGTCGTCGAAAGCGAGCTCGTCGGGCGTTGCCTCGGCGGCGACGAAATCATCCGGCGAAACGCTCTCGAGGAAGTCGCGGAAGCCCTCGATGATCTCTTCGGTATCGTCGACTTCACGCTCGAACTCGATCGCGTTCTCGTTAATCAGCTCAGTTGAAGCGTAGATAGGTGCCTCGGTCCGCACCGCGAGCGCAAGGGCGTCGCTCGGGCGAGAATCGATCTCGATCTCAGCACCCTCCTTGTTCAGGGTGAGCGTGGCGTAGAAGGTGCTCTCCTTGAGCTCCGTTACGGTGATGCGAGCGACTTCGGCATCGAAGCTGCCGATGACGCTGGTGAGCAAGTCATGCGTCATGGGACGAGGGAGTTCGGTGCCCTGCAGCTTGATCAGAATGGCTGCAGCCTCGGGATGACCGATCCAGATGGGCAGGAACTTGTTGCCCTCCATCGTCTTGAGCAGGACGATGGGTTGTTTGCCGATCACGTCGAAGCTGACGCCATATATGACCATTTCCTGTACGTTCATCATGCCAAGAGTATACGCCAGCGCAATGGCCCTCACACTGTCGGCGGCGGTTGACTGGCTGCGACCTCGCCTCTAGACTCCATTGCCGCGGGCGCATAGCTCAGTTGGTTAGAGCGCGTCTCTGATAAGGACGAGGTCCGTGGTTCGAATCCACGATCGCCCATTACTGCCCGGCACCTGAGTGCTTCACCGGTTCACCCGGCCGAAGGACTCAGGTCAGTACGACTCGGCGAGAGCCCGTGCTTTCACGCGCTCGGAAAGCGGGTGGATCGGATCGTCCGTGTAGGCGAGCCCGATCGCATCGAGGGCCCCGGCGCAGTCGGTGTACCCGTTCGTGACACTCCAGTCGTATCCGGCCTCCTTGGCCACCCAGCAGCCTTCGTCACCTGATTCCCAAAGGACAAAAGGGTGGTAGGGGGTGTCGCTGTAGCCCGAGTCGTTCGTGATGGCACAAGACCAGATGCCGCGATCCTTGTCGAGCGACTCGCAGTTACCGGTGCCTCCGATATTGGTGGCCCTCCGCAGCGAAGATCCGAAAGCCATGCCACCCGGATCAGCTACCGACCAGGGGTTGAACGCCAGGTAGATCGAGAAAGCGAAGCAGGCGAGGAGTATCAGCCAGATGGTCCATGCGATCGACTTGTCTCGCTTAGAGAGCTTCGGCAGGGCCGGACTCCCTTCCATGCCAACCTCCCCTGGTCCTATTTCAGCTTCTTGGCGAAGTCCAGGGCCTGGTCGAGCGACTCGAGCTGGATCTCGAGCGAGAGCCCGGCACCTTTGGGCTTGATCCGGACCGGCCGGTCGAGCTTGGTCTCGAGTTTCGCGGTCACGTCGGCGATCGCTTCAAGCTCTTCGGCGCTCAGGTCGGAAGGCCTGGGCGCCGGTTTCTTCTTCGGGCCACCGTTGGCGGTCTTGGCCTTCTCTTCGGTCTGGCGGACCGACCAGCCTTCGGCTGCGGCCTGCTTGCCGAACTTGCGGCGGGCATCGTGGTCGTCGACCGAGAGGATCGCCTTGCCGTGGCCTTCGGAGAGCTGACCCTCTTCGAGCATCGCGAGGACGTCATCTGGAAGTTCGAGCAGTCGGATCAGGTTTGAGATCGTCGGGCGGCTGCGGCCGATGCGCCGGCCGAGCTCTTCCTTGCTGAGGCCGAGGTCCTCGACGAGTGCGGCGCAGGCCTTGGCCTCTTCCACCGGATTCAGGTCCTCGCGGACCATGT
>CAZHMG010000069.1:0-12102 GCA_964533575.1 uncultured Thermoleophilia bacterium
ATCGCCTCGCGTGTTCCGTAGAGCCGGACGAGGTAGCGCCAGCCCTCCGGGGTGTAGATGAAGTTCGGCTGCTCCGGATCGCCGCCGAAGTGGATGGTGACGCTGCCGTCGTCGTTCGGCTTCGCGGTGACGCTGTTGACGATGTAGGCGTCGTACTCGTTCTTGACGACGCGCAGGTCCCGGTCGTAGACGGTGACCGACCAGAACCCGTCGACCGGCACGTCCCGCACGGTCAGCGTGTGCGGCGTCTTGCCGTCGTTCTGCGGCGAGGCGCCCTGCAGGATCAGCGCTTCGTTCGGCTCGGGAACGCCCGTCCACCCTGAGGCGCTGGCGACGTAGAACTTCACCGGGTCGACCTCGTCGACGTCGCCGAACGCATTCGACCAGTCGTCCATCGTGTAGTAGAGCACCCTGAAGGCCCCATCAATCCGTCGATAGGATTCCTGATCCCAGTTGGGGATCTCGAACGAGCCGCGCGATGCCTGCTCCACGACGATTCGGTCCTGGAGCTCCTGGACAGCCCTCACGTCGGCGGGGTTCTTGGGGTCCACGAACGTCCGGAAGTTCACGCCGATGTAGCGCGTGCCGGCGGTCTCCTGCGTGAAGGTGTACTGGCCGGGCTTCGTCGTGCTCAGCTTCAGGTACTGGTCTTCGTTCTGGACGAGCATCGACTGGTAGCGGCCGTGGGTCTCGGGCTTCGTGATGGTCACCGGCTCCGTCAGGTCGAAGACGCCCAGCGAGTAGAGCGTGTCCCGGTTCTCACCGATGCCCAGCTGGACTTCGCCGACCGGCGCGAGGTCCCTGACGTGGTAGAACCTGCCGATCCCGGCATTGTCCACGGTCGCCCGGAATGAGGCATGGCAGTTGGCCCGTGGGTAGTTCTCCCACGTGACCGGGACGGTACCGCCGACTTCTGTCGTGCGCCGTGTCTCGTCGTTCACCGCCGATGCTCCTATCTCCGCTCTCTGAAGGCGTCAACTGCCCATACCAGCGCGGCAGCCAGCGCCGGCGGGACTGATTCGTCGACATCCATGGTGTACGCATCCCGGATCGTCACCCACTTCTGAGTGATGTTGAGGATGGTGCGCCCCTCGGAGGTGACCGAATACTCCTTCTCGACGAGGTTGCCCTCGAGGTGCCACTGCCTGCCGTCGACCGTCTCGAGATCCATCTGGCTCTTGATGGGCGAGAAGAACTTGCTCTTTATCTCGGCGAGCTCGTTGTCGTCGGCGTCCATGATGGTGACGCGCTTGGGGATCCCCATCAGGTGACCGCGGATCTTATAGACCGTTGCTCCCGCGGCATCCTGGACCTCGGCGGCGGGACGCACCCCGAGCTTGCCGTCGACGAAGTAGGCCCTCTGCTCGTGCTCGTCCAGGACCTCGAAGTCGCGCCCCACGCCGAGCTTGCTCTTGACGATGAAGCGCTTCATGCCCGCTGGTGCCGGTTCCATCGGAGCTCCTTCCTCTGCCGCTGCCGTCAGTCTGGCATCCTACAGCGCGACGCGCTTCGCGTATCCTGCGCTCAGTGTCGTCCAGCAGAAGTCCGAACCCGAAAGGAGCCATCGTGTCGATCCTGAGCACCGCGCTCTACACCGTATCCACTCCCGAAGAGGCCGAGCAGTTCGTTGCGATGGCCCGGGGTATGACCGCCGCCTACGAGCAGCAGCCGGGTTTCGAGAAGCTCGTCGTCGCCAGGGACGTCATGAACCCGCTCACCATCGTCACGCTGTCCTGGTGGGAGTCGCATGAGGCCGTGGACGCGTGGACGAAGAGCCAGGGCTACCGCGAAGCCAAGAATCAGTCAGGCAGGCACGGCCTCAGGGCGAAGATGGAGTTCGGGCGCTGGATCTCGGCCAAGTAGCGCCGCCTTCCTGCTGGTGCCGTTCGGAAAATGGACTCAGTCCAGGCGCCATTCGATAGTCGACCCTGTAAGGTGGACCACAACCTCCGTCGGCACGAAGTCCTGCTGCGTCCGCTGATAGAGCCACCCTACCGAACTCCTGCCCACGTGCCGTGGGTCCGGCCCGTGCTCCTCACCCAGGCCCCAGACGCCGCCCTCCTCACGCACTCCATCGCTCAGCTGCAGCATCTGGTACGCGCCCGGCCACCGCGCCGCGCTCGCGTCGAGGCTGGTGAGGCGCACCTTGATCGCGTAGCGCCGTTTGTAGGCGACGTACCCCTCGTTGCCACCGTCGCCGATTCGGTCGCGGAGGCGTTTCACGGCGAGGACGGCGACACGCTCGGAGTGGGTGTCGCCGGTTTCGTCGGTCCAGTCGATCTGCACGGTGTCGCCGAGCCGCCCGGTCCACGACGGGCCATAGCGGTCGGAGATGGTGACGACGGGTGACGGAACCGACCTCGGGGAGGCATTCGCCGCAGTGGCCGCCGCAGTCGCGGTGGTCCTCGCGGAGGACGACGTCTCGCCGCACGCCATAAGCAGACTGCCGCCGACGAGCCCAAGGACCACGGCCATGACGAGGATGCTTCGTCCGAGCATGGCGAAATGCTATCAGCCCCTCTCACGAGGGACCTGTTGTGTCGCGCGCCGAGTCATGCCAGTTCCCCGTGCTGTTCCTGACTTACCGATGCAGGTGCGGCGAACCTAGGCAGTACACGCGAAGTGGGGGCCGGAAAGGGAGTTGCACAGGTCTGCAAGCTTGCATTGGTCTGCACATTGAGCTAGATTGCGAACATGGACGTCACCACCGGACTCCGCCAGCGCAAGAAGGCCCAGACGCGAAGCGCCATCAGCAATGCTGTGCTGCTCCTCGCCCTCGACCGCGGCCTGGATGCGGTCACGGCCGAGGACATCGCGGCTGCCGCCAACGTCTCGGTGCGGACCTTCCACAACTACTTCGGCAGCAAGGAGGAGGCGCTCATCAGCGCTTGGCGTTCGCAGTTCGAGGTCCACCTCGACGAGTTGCGCGCCAGGCCTGCGGACGAGCCGATCCTCGTGTCGCTCGAGCGCGTGTTCGCCGGCATCGCGGCGCAGATCGTCGAGCACCCCGCGGACATGGCCTCCCAGTGCGACCTGCTCTGGACGAGCACCGTCATGGCGCACCGCCGGTCCGTGCTGCTCGACGAGGCCGTGCGCATGCTGAGCGACATCGTCGCCGCAAGGACGGGCACCGATGCCGCGACCGACATCTACCCTCACCTCGTGACGTCCGCCGCGATCTCGGCAACCGTGACCGCCTTCCAGTTCGCGCCCACCTCCTCGCCCGGCGAGCAGAGCCCGGAGCACTTCATCCACGAGAGCTTTACGCTGCTGCGCGCAGGGCTCGAGCGCGCCGAGCTCGGCCCCTGACAGGTCTGTCGTACGGGGGGCTGAGCCCAGCGACCCCCGTCCCGTAACCCCCCGCAGGCGATACCGTTGCGCCGCGGCACGACCGAAGCGCCCCGCGAACGGTCCTTACCACGAAAGCTGGAGTCTCGCACCATGGCAGAACTGCTCTACCGGATCGGCCGCTTCGCTGCCCGGCGGCGGGGGACCGTCGTCCTCGCCTGGCTGGCGATCCTTGCCGCCACCGTCGGCGCGTACCTGATCGCCGGAGGCGCGCCCGCCGGCGAGATCACGATCCCCGGCACGCCGACCGCGCAGGTGACGGACCGGCTGCAGGCCGCCTTTCCAGCGGCCGCCGGCGGCACCGGCACGATCGTCTTCAGCACCGAGGACGCCTCGCCGATCAGCGACGCCCAGCAGGCGGCCATCGCCGATCGCATCGCACAAGCCTCGAAGGTCGGCGGCGTAGAGAGCGTTCTCGACCCCTTCACCACGCAGGCCGAGCGTGAGGTCCAAGCTGCGCAGATCGCCGCCGGGCAGGCGAAGCTCGCCAAGTCACGAGCCCAGATCACCGACGGCCAGGTCCAGATCGACCGCGCCAAAGCCAAGCTCACGGCCGGTCAGGTCAAGCTCGACGCGGCGAAGGAGAAGCTCACGGACGGCCAGGCGCAGCTCGATGCCGCAAAGGCCAAGCTGCCGGCTGCGCAGGCCGAGATCGACGCCGGCCGGGTGGAACTCGCGCAGGGCGAGGCCAAGCTCGACGCAGGAAGGAAGAAGCTCGCGGCCGGCCAGCAGCAGCTCGATGCGGCGAGGAAGGAGCTCGCGGACGGCCAGGCGCAACTCAATGCCGGGAAGGCCCAGCTGGTCGCCCAGCAGGCCCAGCTCGACACCGCCATCGCGCAGGCGAAGCTGGACGGCACCTACGACCAGGCGGCGGACCAGTTCGCCGCCTCGCAGGCGCAGATCGACGCGGGCATGGCCCAGATCGTGGCCCAGCAGGCTCAGCTCGACGCAGGCAGGGCCACGATCGCCGCGAAGCAGCAGCAGATCGATGCCGGCAAGGCTGCCATCGCGAAGAACCAGGCCAAGCTCGACGCCGGCAAGGCGAAGCTGGCGGCCGGTCAGGCCCAGCTGGACGCCGGCCGGGCGACGATTGGAGTGAATCAGGCCGAGATCATTGCGGGCCGGGCCACCATCAAGGAGAAGCAGGCCCAGATCCGCGATGGATGGGCGACCATCCGCGCCAAGCAGGCCGAACTCGCCGAGGCGCCCGCAAAGCTGGCGGCCGCGACGAAGAAGCTCGAGGCCGGCGCCACGCTGCTCGACCTCGCCTCCGGCATCCGGCTCGTGTCCGAGGACGGCAGCGCGGCGATCGCCATGGTGTCGTTCACCGTGCCGCAGATGTCGGTGACCCAAGCCACGAAGGACGCGCTGATCGCCGCTTTTGAAGACACGCCCGTCGACGGCGTCTCGGCCGGCTTCTCCCACACCATCGTGTCCGAGGTGCCGTCCGTCGTGGGTCCGAAGGAGCTCGCCGGCCTGGTGATCGCAGCGATCGTCCTCTTCGCCCTGCTCGGCACGCTGGTCGCGGCCGGCTTGCCGATTCTGACGGCGCTCATCGGCGTGGGGATCGCGACGCTCGGTGCGCTCTCGCTCTCGAGCGTGCTCGAGATGACGTCGGTCACGCCGATCCTCGGCATCATGCTCGGCCTGGCGGTCGGCATCGACTACGCGCTGTTCATCGTCAATCGGCACCGCCGGCAGCTCAGTGAGGGGTACTGGGTCGAGGAATCGATCGCGCTCGCCAACGGCACCTCGGGCAATGCCGTCGTGTTTGCCGGGATGACGGTCATCATCGCTCTCGTCGGGCTCAATGTGACGGGCATCCCGTTCCTCGGCCTGATGGGCAGCATCGGCGCCGCGTCCGTCGCGATCGCCGTGCTGATCGCCGTGACTCTGACGCCTGCCCTACTCTCCTACGCCGGTGTGCACGTCCTGCGGCGCGGGGAGAAGGCCCGCATCGCGAGCGGTGTGCATGCGGCGCCCGCGCCCGCCAAGCCGCTGCCGACGTGGCGCGCGCTCGCCCAGGTGGTCGTCGGCATCGCCGTCCTTGTCATGCTCGCCGTGCCCGCCGCGTCGATGCGGCTCGGGCTCCCCGACGGCTCGTCCGAGGCCACCGGCTCCGCGCAGTACCGCGCATACACTCTCGTCGCCGACAAGTTCGGCGAAGGTCAGAACGGCACGCTCCTGGTGATCGCGGACTTGCCGAAGGGGACCTCGGACAGCGAGCTGCTCGACCACCAGGTCGGGGTCGCGAAGGCAATCTCGGCGCTCGACGGCGTGTCGGCGGTCGCGCCGGTCCTGACGTCCGACGATCACACCATCGCCGCCTTCCAGGTCGTGCCGAAGGAAGGGCCGACGAGCGTGTCCACCGAGCAGCTCGTGATCGCCATCCGCGCCGCCTCGCCACTGCCCGGCGGCATCACACTCGGCGTCGCGGGCCAGACAAGCGCCGGGATCGACGTCTCGCAGAAGCTCGCGGACGCGCTGCCGATCTACTTGGCGGTCGTGATGGGGCTGTCGCTGCTGATCATGATCATCGTCTTCCGCTCGCTCCTCGTCCCGCTCGTCGCCACCGGCGGCTTCGCTCTCTCGCTGTTCGCGACACTCGGCGGCACGGTCGCGATCTACCAGAACGGCTGGCTCGGCGGGATCTCCGGGGTCTCGAACCCCGGGCCGATCCTGAACTTCCTGCCCACCCTGCTCGCCGGCATCCTCTTCGGCCTGGCGATGGACTACACCCTGTTCCTGGCCTCGGGGATGCGCGAGGCGTATGCGCACGGGGCGTCGTCCCGTGCGGCGGTCGTCCTCGGCTTCAAGGCCGGGCGGGCTGTGGTGACCGCAGCCGCGATCATCATGGTCTCGGTGTTCGGAGGGTTCATGTTCGCGGAGAGCGCGATGATCCGGCCGATCGGCTTCGCCCTCGCGTTCGGCGTCCTCGTGGATGCGTTCGTGGTGCGCATGGTCATCCTGCCGGGCCTGATGCATGCGCTGGGCGACCGTGCCTGGTGGCTGCCGGGCTGGCTCGAGCGCCTGATCCCGAACGTCGATGTGGAGGGCGCCGCCCTCGAGCGCAAGCACCCGCATGTGGCCAGTGAGCCGATCGAGGAGCCGCACGGCAGTCCAGCGCCCGGGCAACCTGCAGTCGTCATCGTCGATTGATCCTCGCTCTCCGGCGGCAGGCGTTCATGTGCAGCGCCTGCCGCCTGACCTCACCGGCCGCGCCGGCCCGGACTCGGGCCCAAGATGGAGCCGCTGGACGCCGAGAACGGAGCGCGGCCTCGAAGCTGCGGGCCGTGCCCTGATGTTGAGGATCGCGTTCGGCACGAAGGGCACGAGGACGAAAGCCCAAGCGAGGCGTCCGATATGACGAAGAAGGTGGGCGACGGCGCTACGTGCCGTTGACGGCCTGTCCTTCCCTCATCATCTCGAGCAGAATCTGCATCACCGACCAGGCGTATTGACGGAACTGATCGTCGTCGAGGCCCGAGTACGCTGTGCCAGGCCGCGCGTCGGACCGATTCCTGCGCGAAAGGGCCTTCTGCAGGATGAAGGCCGCCGGCGTCGGCACCCAGATGCGCCCTTCGAGCTCCCCGTCGCTGAGAACGTCGAGCGGTAACGGCCAGATGTGCTCGAGCAACAGGTCGACGTAGCGAAGCTCCTGCGCGATCAGGCCGTTTTGCACGGTGCGCACGCCCAAGTCCTCACCTTGCGCGGTCGTGATGAATTCGATCTCCACATGGTCACCGGCATGCGTCGCCAGGTAGACCGTGACCGGCGGAGTCCCTCGCGAACGGAACTCGCAGGCGAAGTCCGCGTCGCCCGGCAGCTGGTCGATCGTCTTCTCTCGCTCAGGGACCTCTCGCGGCACGCGGCACCCAGCCGCCGGCGATGACGATGTCATCGAGGTAGGGCTGCAGGACGCGCAGCCCGACGAGCAGTGTTGGATCGAGAGCCATCTACTCGTGCTCGGCTGCCTCGAGCTTTGGCATCAGGCGGCGCTCGAGGATCTGCTCAGCCTGTTCGCGTCCCCGCAGAGGATAGTCAAACAGATCGAGGTAGAGCTGCAGGTCCGAAACGACCTGAAGACCAGCCGCCTCCTGTCTGTCGAAAAACGCGGAGACGCGGTAGTAGGGCACGCTGATGCGCACGTTGGCGCCTCGCTCGACCTCGCGAGCCCCAAGCTGCTTTGCAAGTGTTGCCGCATCGTCGATGCTGTGAACGTAGACGTCGACGACATCAAAGTCAGCGTAGGGCGCGACCAAGCTGGCCCCGGCCTGCAGGGAGAGCGCGTAGTCGACGCTGAGTGAGGCCTGGCGGATCGCATCCATGACCGCCTGCGGACGAGGCGCCGGCAGGAAGTAGCCGCTTCTCTCGATCCAATGCTTGCGATAGGCGCGCACCCAGTCCTGCAGCAGTTCCTGTCCGTTCCGCAGTGCGAGGCCCGCCTCGCGCCGGGCGACGTAGCCGCGCTCCTCGAGCTCCTGCACGATCTTGGAGACGTAGCCGGCGCTCAGGTCTGCTTGCTCGGCGATGCCGCGCACTCCTCTTCCTGGCCTCGAGGCAATCAGGGCGCGAAGCACGAGCGAAGCCTTGTCGGAGAAGGGATCTCGCGCTCGGCGCTGCTCTGAGAATGGATTGGGGAAGCCGCGGCGATCGATGTGCACGGCATCTGAGACGATCCAGGCATTGCCGGCAAGATCGAAATACGGCACACCGCTCTCACGCAGGAACTCCTGCCGAGAGGAGCTCAGGAACGGGCAAGCGAGGATCAAGAGTCGGCTGGAAGATTCGTCCTGGCGCCGGCGGATAAGCTCAGCAGCCTCTTTCAGCCTCGCCTCGCTGCCCACCTGCTTGAACTCGATAAATAGGCTGAGGCTCTGATCGCCCAGGCCTACCGACACCTCACAGTCAGAACGCCAGCGGCCGGCGTCTTCGCAGTGGCCGACGTCGATGGCGCCGCGAGGGAACAGCTGCTCCAGGGCCGCTTGAAGGCTCTCTCTGTTGGGTCTGACCTCTTGCATCGTTTCCTCTATTACTCATGTTTCCCGATTGGGAAACACCTCGTGTGTAGGAAACACCAAAAGCCATCGGAGCGCAAGCGCAGGGCCACTCCGTGCGTGGAAGGCAACGCCTGAAGCGTCACCCGCAGTCGCGCAACGACCGTCCCGTGGACACCCTCGTCGAACGGCCGGTGGGAACGAGTCTGATCTCGACATCGCAGCTCACCGCCCGAGCGTACTTCTTGAGCGTACTCACCGACGGCGAGTGCTTGCCGATGGCCTCCAGCCGCATCCAGCGGCGCGGCAACGACCCGGTCGACGTGAGAGCTATCCAGTCAGATCCAGGACCAGATCGTACAGAAGGCCGCACGCTTCGCGTAGGACAACCGCATAGCTCGACCTGCACGCCCGGAGGCCGCACTCCACGTCTCCCCCTCTTCTCTGCTGAGCCGAACGTTGCGCCTGAGCCGCGCCGCACGACTCACATGCGAGCCGAAGCCTCGCGAAGTCACCGTCGCAACCAAAGCGGGTTGGGGTGCGCCAACAAGCAGCCCAACCCGCGGCCGCCTGGCGCCATTGTCCACGGCGAGTTCGGGGTACAAGGAGGAGTCCTGACGTTGACACATGGTGTCGGGACGCCGGTCCAATCGAGGCATGACGCGCACGCGTCATCACGGAGAGGGAGACAACATGGCCAGATACGTGGACGGCTTTGTGCTCGTCGTACCGAACGACAAGACCGAGGAGTACAAGAGAATGGCGGAAGGCGGCCGCGATTCGTGGATGAAGCATGGGGCGCTTGCCTATTTTGAATGTCGAGGTGACGATCTCAGCGCCCGGGAAATGGGCGCTGTAAGGGCTCGTTCATTTCCTGAAATGGCCGGGGCACATGCCGACCAGACAGTGTGGTTCTCTTTCATCTTCTTTGAGTCAAAGGCACATCGCGATGAAGTCAATGCCAAGGTGATGAAAGAGATGGAGGAAGCAGCGGACGAATACGCGAATGTGACCATGCCGTTCGACATGAAGCAGATGGCCTACGGAGGGTTCCAGGTCGAAGTCGAAGGCGGGGAGCTCGAATAGGGGCTCGGCCTCGCCAGCGTGCCCGCGCTGCCCTCGGCGCAGTCCAAAGGAACTCGGGCGAAGGTATGCCACCGGACCCGGGGCCGGAAGGCAGGGGGCGTCAGCCCAGTCCGTGCGGGCACCGCCCGCTCGAGGGCAGCCCGCACGACGGGGTCGGCGGCCGCGAGGTCGAACGCCTCTCCGCAGCGGAAGCCGATCTGCGCGAGGCGGTCCAGGGTCAGGTAGTCCAGAGTAGATCAACCAGGCAGCTCGGGAATGCGTCGCCTCATCTCCGCCCAGTCGTCGCCGATGGCCCGCCGTACGAGTTGCGCGACTCCGGCGAACACTTCGGCCGGCAGCACCATCTGCTGGATGTGCAGCATGTTCTCGCGATCGTCGTGGCCGATCAGAGGGAACAGCCAAGCGATGAACTCGGGCTGGCGCTCCGGAGGGAACTCTGCCGCCATGATGCCGACCGCGGTGCCCTGGTCGGCTAACGAAACACGCTCACGGAAGATGCGGTAGAGGTGCGCGTCTTCCTTGTCCAGGTGAACGTCGAGATGGAACTTGAAGGCGGCGGTGGCGCGGGCTGTCGCCAGAGCGTCGCCCCTCATTACGGCAAGCTCCAATGCAGCGTATGCCTCGTCGAGCGCGCGATGGTCTCTCTCGTACGCCTCTGCAACAAGGGGTGCGACCTCGTCAAGGAGGGGGAAGACTGCAATCTCCTCCCCGTGAGCGTGAGTGACAAGCACCTCATTGAAGTAGCGGAATCGCTCGAGTCCTGCCTCACTTCCGAGTTCGCCCCGGGCGAGTGCGAGAGCCGCGATGTCGATCCCCTCCACGTCCCTGCGGAATGCGTTGTGGACGGCAGTGATCGCATCAATTGGACCGGCCATGATCGTCTCCCTTTAGAATGACCGTCGGTCCTCTGCTACGTACCCGCAAGAGCTGCCTGCGTGGCCGTTGCGCGACCCTCGCCGGTGCCGATCGGAGCATGGCGTGAGATTAGAGACCGTGAGACGCTGAGTCGGCCATAGAAGGAGTCTCGGCACGACGGCGACCTCAGGACGGATTCGAGCTTTGCTCGCCGATTCGCCTGCTACGCCGCACTCGGCTGGTAGAGGTACTTCTGGAAACTGGCGAAGATGCGGCCGATGAGCGTGGCCTCGCCGAGGTCGGCGATCGCGTCGTGAATCGAGTCGTGGTACTTGAGGCGCAGGAGCGGGGCGAGCTTGTCCTGGTCAAGCTCGCCCACGCCTTCCCGGACGTAGTGCGCCAGCACGAAGTCGAGGAAGGCCTGCTGTCTGTCCGTGAACTGCCCGTCGATCATCAGCTTGGCCTGCTGCGCCCGCTCCTCCCGCGTCTCGGGCGGCAGCGCGTAGGCCACGTAGGCGAGCACGTCGAAAAGGTCGCTCTTCTCGGCGCTGATGATGCGCTGCATCTCGGCGAGTTGCTCGCCGCCGAAGCCCTTCTCGGCGAGCCCCTGCAGCAGTCGCTTGCGCGTCGCGGGGTCACTCCACAGGGCGCGCAGCTCGGCCTCATCGGCGAAGAACTCGGGTAACTCCCCGAAGAGCACTTCGAGGAACTGTCGGGCGCTCATCGGCGTGCCGTCCGGGTGCCAGAAGGTCGTACACATCATGTGCTGGATGGCGCGCTCCTTGCCGTCGGCGAGCTTCACCTTGGCCGCACGCGGACGCTGACATACGCAGGGCCACTCGCCGCACCGCTGGCAGGGGCACTCGCAGGGGTACTGGCCGCATTTCTCGCAAGGGCACACACACGGATGCTCGCCACAGTCGGGGCAGGGGCAGACGCAGGGCTGCTCGCCGCACACCTCGCACACGTCCTTGACGCACTCACACGGGTACTTGCCACAGCGCTCGCAGGGCTCCGGCTCGGGCGGCTCGCCGTCCCACTCCGGATCCGCGAAGTTGCGGTGCGCGCCGACGAAGTCGTAGATCGTGAAGTAGTCCTTGCCGTCGTAGAGCCGGGTGCCGCGCCCGATGATCTGCTTGAACTCGATCATCGAGTTGATCGGGCGCATCAGCACGATGTTGCGGATGTTGCGGGCGTCGACGCCGGTGGAGAGCTTCTGCGAGGTCGTGAGGATCGTCGGGATCGTCTTCTCGTTGTCCTGGAAGGCGCGCAGGTGCTGGTCGCCGAGGGCGCCGTCGTTGGCCGTCACGCGCTGGCAGTAGTTGGGATCGCAGCTCTGTTTCATCTGGTTGACGAGGTCGCGCACGGCCAGGGCGTGATCCTGCGTCGCGCAGAAGACGAGCGTCTTCTCACGCTGGTCGATCTGGTCCATGAAGAGCCGCACGCGGTAGCGCTCGCGCTCCTTGATCTCGATGATGCGGTTGAAGTCGCTCTCCTCGTAGCGCCTGCCGGCCTCGATCTCGCCCTCGATCAGCTGGTCGTCGGGCGTGTAGACGTACTCGTCGAGGGTGGTCGAGATCTGCCTCACCTTGAAGGGCGTGAGGAAGCCGTCGTTGATGCCCTCTTTGAGCGAGTAGATGTAGACCGGCTCGCCGAAGTAGGCGTAAGTGTCGACGTTGTCGCGGCGCTTGGGCGTCGCCGTCATGCCGAGCTGCACCGCCGGCGCGAAGTAGTCGAGGATGCCGCGCCAGTTGCTCTCGTCGTTGGCGCCGCCGCGGTGGCACTCGTCGACGACGATGAAGTCGAAGAAGTCGGG
>CAZHMG010000070.1:0-11934 GCA_964533575.1 uncultured Thermoleophilia bacterium
CGATGGAATTGGCGATCTCTTTGAGGATGGTGGTCTTGCCGGCCTTCGGCGGCGAGACGATGAGGCCACGCTGGCCCTTGCCGATGGGGCACAGCAGGTCCATGATACGCGCCGCCGTGTCGTGCTCCTCGGTCTCGAGCCGGAGACGCTCGTCGGGGAAGAGCGGCGTCAGTTTCTCGAAGACCGGACGCTTGCGCGCATCATCCGGGTCGAGCCCGTTGACCGTGTCGAGCTTGAGCAGCGCGTTGTACTTCTCGTTGTCCTTGGGCTCCCGGACGTGGCCGTCGATCTCGTCGCCGCGGCGAAGCGCGAAGCGCCGGATCTGGCTGAGCGATACATAGACGTCGTTGTCGCCCTGCGTGAAGCCGTTGGTGCGCAGGAAGCCGAAGCCGTCGGGAAGGACGTCGAGGATGCCCTTGCATGGGATCGGCGGCCCCTCAACGCGCTCCTGGCGCTCGCGCGGCTCCCGCGGCTTGCCGCGATCGCGGCCGCGCCGACTGCGCTCACCCTTGGGGCCGGCCTGCGGCCGCCCGCCGCCCTGCTGGCTCGGACGCTCGCCTTGGCCGCCGGTCTGCGAGTCATCGCTCGCGGGAGCCTCCGTCCCGGGCTGTTGGCCTGTGGCCGGCGGCGTTTCGCCGCCGTCGCTCGGCGGAGGGGGGAGCATAGGCACATCGACCTGGGGCGACGGCACCGGTGCTGAATCGGCCGGAGGGGCTTGCTCTCTCGAGACGTTCTCGGGAGGAGTGGTGGCCGGAGTCTCCGGGTCGGATGTGATCGTCATCTGTTCTGTGTGTTCATGCGTGTCCATGGGCTCCTGCGATCGCCGACACAGCCCTGTACAGACGCGATGGCGACGTCAGGGAGGTCGTGCCACTAGGGGTGAATGAGGTGGAAGAGGGAGCCCGTCCCGGCTCCGGTGTTGAGTATGTCATATGTCCTGTCGCTTTCCCACTGCTTTGAAACCCGTGCGAGGGATTTGTGTGTGGCTCCGTTGCGTGCAGAGGCTCGAACCGCAACCCAGAGCGGGAAGACGGTGTCTCTGCGAGCAGGATCCCGGCGAGGTGACTGCGCCGGACAGCACGCCAAGTATATCGGACGTTCGACGCGGAACAAGAGCAACCTTCACCAGGGACGCGACAAGGTCGCACATCGCTACTCGACGACGATGATCCGCCCTGGCCCCTGCTTGTCCAGCACCGAGAACGTTGTCTGGCTACCCTCGCGCCGGAACCGCAACCGCATCGTCGTCCGGCCCACCTTGAGGTTGCCGAACGTCACTTCGGTGAGCCATTTGGGCAGCACCGGGTTGTGAACGAAGATCGTGTTGAGCTCGGCTTGCGCGTACACGCCCACCATCGCCTGCAGGATCAGGAACAGCGCTCCGGAGGATCCCGCATCAGGCGAGCACGCCATCGGGAAGGACACGGGCTTGTTGATCGACTGCCGCCTGAACCCGCAGAACAGCTCGGGCAGTCGCGAGTACTCGTGCGCCACCGCAGCCTCCACGAGCCCCCAAGCGAGCAGATTCGACTCCTCGGCGTAGCCGTGCTTCTTCATTCCGTTGGCCGCGATCGCCGTATCGTACGGCCAGATGCTGCCGTTGTAGAAGCTCACCGGGTTGTAGCCGCGCATCGCGCTGCTCATCGTGCGCACGCCCCAGCCGGTGTACATATCCGGGGCCATGAGCCGCCTGACCACAGCCGGCACGTGCTCGTCGGCGATGATGCGCGACCACAGCGCGTGGCCTATCGTCGAACATACCGTCTTGACCTGGCCCTTGTCCCCGTCCAGGGCCATGGCGAAGAAGTTCTCGTCTTTCATCCAGAAGCGCTCGTTGAAGCGCTCCTTGAGCGCGGCCGCCTGCGCCGTCAGCGCATCGGCGCGGTCCACGTCGCCCAGTTGGGCGTAGATGGCGGCGAGGCGGCGCTTCGCGTAGTACACATAGCCCTGCGTCTCCGCGAGGGCGATTGGCCCGTGCGCTGTCCTGCCGTCCGGGTGCAGGATGGCGTCACGACCGTCGCGCCAGCCCTGGTTCTTGAGACCCGCGCGCGAACGCCGCTGATACTCGACAAATCCGTCCCCGTCGAGGTCGCCATACGTGTCCAGCCACCGCAGCGCCGCCTCGATGGCCGGCTGGCGGCGCTCAAACCCCTCCAGATCGTCCGTCCACATCGTCACCTCACTCACGAGCAGCAGCCAGAGCGGCGTGGCGTCGATGGCCCCGAAGTAGGGGGTATGCGGAATGACCTTCAGATTCGCCAGCTCGCCGCGGCGCAGCTCGTGCATGATCCTGCCGGGCTGCTCCTCCCGGAAGACGCTCTCGACCCTCCCCTGACGGTCCTCGAGAAAGGCGGCGGCAGCTTGGGCCCAACGCAGGTCCAGCATGGCCGTCTCGAGACCGACGAGCGCCATCTCACGCCCGAAGGGCGCCACAAACCACGGCACTCCGGACAGCGGGATCCTGTGATTGACGACGTCCGCGCCGAGCATGCGCAGGTCGTTGCGCCCCCGGCTCAGCGCGTCGGTTACGAGCTCGTTGTCCGTCTCGATCTCCGTGGTGTCCGCATCCCAGCGCGCGTGCTCGTCGCGCAACTCCTGCAGCTTGGCCTCGAATTCGAGGCGGCGCGAAGGCGGCGAATCGGGAGAGACGAGCTGCACCTCATAGCGGATCTCGACATGCTGCCCCGGCGACAGGCGAAACCGGTAGCGCGCTCTGCTCTGTGTGACGGACTCAGGCTGGTCGATGAAGCGGATGACCGTCTCGCGGGTGACATCGTCGAGGCCCATGTAGGCGAGAACGAGCGTATCCGCCTCTTCTCGCCTGGGCAGACGCGTCCCACGTTTACGCCGGCTCACGCCGCGGACCTCGAAGAGGTCGGCGAAGTCGGCGGCGAAGTGGAGGTCGATGACGACTTCCGCCTCTGAGTGGTGGTAGTTGTGCACGTCCATGAGCTCATACAAGCGGTCCGCGAGGAAGCGCCGGCACCGCACGTGGACTGTCGCTTGGGGGAGAAGGCGTCCGTCGCTCATACGCGTCTCGAGATTGGTGAGCTCGATGGTAGCCCCGTATCCGCTCTCCGCGGTGGACGAGAGGAGCACTGGGAGCCGGCCCCCGATCAGCATCTCGAAACGGTTCAGGTAGCGCGTGTCGCGATGGTACAGCCCGAGCTCCGAGTTCTCGGTTCCGGGCATCTGGCCGAGATCGTTGGTGTAGAGGAAGAGGTCGCCTTCCTTCGCGGCCAAGTGGACCACCCGGCCGCCGCTCATGACATACCGCTCGGCGTACGTGGTGACCACCGGCATGACGGCGTCAGGGTAGCCCTCTTCGCCGGGGACGACTGACTGCGGGTCGACAGGGTTGCTCATCGATTCGCCTCGCTCGCTGACGCTTGGCATCGGGCGCTCGTGCGGCGCCGCCGCTGGAGTCTTACCCGACAGACTCGAGGAACAGGCGCATGAGCGATGGGCCGTCCGCCACAACGACTCCGCTGGCCTTCGCCTGCCGCTCGGAGTAGCGGAGGGTTTCCGGCGCCACGATGGCGGCATCGCCCTTCGCAAAGGCGAAGGGCACAGGTCCGCGCGCGTGCGTGCGCGTCCGCAGAAGCGTGTAGTGATCAGGCAGCATCAGGATGGAGGGCCGCAGCGGCGAGGCGACGATAGGGCCGAGTACATCGGCGTCGACGCGCTCTATCGCCGCAACCTTCTCGCGCAGATCCCCCATGTGAGCCGCCTCGTCGGGGGCTTCGACGTGCACCCAAACGAAGTCGTGCCGCTCGAGGGCTGAGATGGCCGCTCGCGCCTTGGCCGCGTAGTCCGTATCCAGTCCTCCTGTCGCCCCGGGGACGTCCACAACCTCGAAGCCGGCATAGCGTCCTATGCCGCGGATGAGGTCGACGGCGCCGACGACGGCGCCGTCGAGCCCATAGAGATCCGCAAACCGGGGCATGCTCGGCACGGTCCCCTCGCCCCAGAACCAGGCGCTCGTCGCCGGCCTCACGTCCGAGAGGACGAGATTGACGCGCCGCCACAGCTCGGCCAGGGTCTGTGCCGCGGGATCGTCGCCCGCACCGGCGTCCACACCGGGAAGGTACTGCTCGACCGGCTGCTCGAGGATGTTGTGCGGCGGCGTGCACGGCACCAGAGCGCCGCCTCGCCAGACCATCAGGTTGCGATAGCTCACCCCGGTGTGGAACTCGAAGGGGCCGCCGCCCAGCGCCGCTTGAAGAGCGGCGACACAACGGCGGCTGTCCTCCGTGCTGATATGACCGGCGGCGTGGTCCTTCATGACGCCGCCTGCGATGGTGACGAAGTTCATGCGATAGGCGACATCATCCTGACCGAGATCGACCCCGATGTTGGCCGCCTCGAGCGGGCTGCGCCCGCTGTAGACGGCCGCTGGGTCGTACCCGAGGGCGGCGAGGTTGGCAACGTCGCTGGCGGGCGCCATCGCCTCGGGAACCGTGTGGGCCACCCCGATCGTGCCTCGGCGCGCCAGCGCGTCCATGTTCGGCGTGTGTGCCGCCTCGACCGGGGTGAGGCCGCCCAGCTCCTCAATGGGTTCGTCGGCCATGCCGTCCGGGATCAGCAGCACGTACTTGCGTCCCTGCCTCATCATCGGCTTTCCGGTCATGCCAGTCCGCTGAAAAGGTGCATCGGCTGCAACTCGAACGCCTCCCATTTGGGGGTGTAACGCTCGGTATCGTAGAAGCGCTCGACGTCCACGACCTTCTTGTGGTCGACCACCGTGTCAATCGGCACCGAGCCGTAGCAGCCGCGATTGAGCGCCACCATTCGGCCCGTATCACCGCGCAGGATCAGGTCGACGGCCATGTTGCCGTACACGGTCGGCACAATCGAGTCGAGCGAGTCCGGCGGGCCGCTGCGGACGAAGTAGCCGAGGTTCATGAAGATCATCTCGATGCGGCTCCTCGCATCGTGAGCAGGAGCCAGTTCCTTGATCTTGGCCGCGACGCGCTCGCCGATACCGCCCAGCTTGGCGTGGCCATACTGGTCGGTCTCCGTGCCGCGGAAGACCATGTCGCCGCCCTCCGCCACAGCGCCCTCGCTGACGAGGCACACGGAGTAGCGATCGGGGTTGTCTCTGCGATCGGCCACCAGCAGGCGGGCGAGGCGTTCGACGTCGAACTCGTGCTCCGGGATGACGCAGCGGTTCGCGGCGCCGGCGATGGTCGGCAACAACGCGGTGAACCCGGCGTACCGGCCGAACACCTCGAGGACGACGATGCGCTCGTGCGAAGCCGCGGAGCTGCGAATCTGATGGGCGAGCTCGATCGTCCGCGTCACGCAGGTGCTGAAGCCCATGCAATAGTCGGTGCCCGGGACGTCGTTGTCCATCGTCTTGGGCAGCGCCACGACCGGGAAGTCGTTGCGGCCGAGCTCGACGGCGTAGCTCAGCGTGTCGTCCCCGCCCATCGGCACGAGGTAGTCGATGCCGAGGTACTCGAGGTTTGCGAGGACCTCGGCTGTCAGATCGTTCCTGTCCTCCAGGTACTTGCCTCTCAGGTGCTCAGGGACATCCTTGAAGGGGACGGCACTCGGACGCGTGCGTGACGAGTGCAGGAAGGTGCCGCCCACGTGCACGTAGCGATTGACGAGCTCCTCGGTGAGCTCGACGCAACAGTCGCGATTGTCGGAGTCGTCGTCGCGACGCAACTCGACGAGACCGCCCCAGCCGTGGCGGATGCCGATGACGTCGAAGCCGGCGTGCAACGCCCGCAGCGTGACGGCGCGAATCGCCGGGTTGAGCCCGGGCACATCGCCTCCGCCGGTGAGGATTCCGATCGTTCCTTTCTTTCCCTTGGCCATCTCGCTCTCCGTCGGTCGCTCGCCGCTCCTGTCAGTCCTCGCCCTCAACCCTGATCACGCTGGGGTCGCCTTTGACTTCGTCCAGGTTCCGAATCCTTCCCAGCGCAGCGAAGAACTGTTCCTCGCGGACGGGATGAAAGACGAGCACCAGCTCCGCTTCGTCCCCTCTTCCTTCCTGCACCATGGACTGGATACTCACGTGCTCGTCACCGAACAGGGCGCTGATCTTCGCCAGCACCCCGGACTGATCCGCCACGCGCAGGCGGAGGTAGAAGCGCGACACCATGTCGGCGTCGGGAAAGAACGAGAGATTTCTGTAGCACATGCAATTCTGCACGAAACTGCCCTTGACAGTGTTGACGACCGAGATGATGTCGCCGATGACCGCAGAGGCGGTCGGCAGGCTGCCTGCGCCGGGACCGAACAGCATGATCTCGTCGAAGGTGTCGCTCTGCAGAAAGACGGCGTTGTAGGCGCCACTGACCCCGGCCAGCGGATGGCTGCAGGGCAGGAACGCGGGATAGACGCGCACGTTCATGCTGCCGTCGACGATCTTCGCCACGCCGAGCAGCTTGGCGACGAGGCCGAGCCGGGTGCCGTGCGCGATGTCGAGCGACGAGATGTTGGTGATTCCTTCGTACTCGACGTCGCCGAGGCGCGTCCGGCTGTGAAAGGCGATGGAGCTGAGAATGGCCATCTTGGCGGCGGCGTCCTTGCCGCCGACGTCCTCCGTCGGGTCGGCCTCGGCGAAGCCCAGCCGCTGAGCATCCTGGAGGACCTCGTCGTACTCCGCTCCCGTCGCCGCCATGGCGCTGAGCATGTAGTTGGTCGTACCGTTCACAATGCCGAAAACGGTCTTGACCTCGGCCGCCACCAGCGACTCCCGCAAGACCTTGATGATCGGCACGGCGCCGACGGCGCTCGCCTCGAACCGCAGGTGGACCCCGCTCTTCTCGGCAACCTCGAACAGCTCCGCGCCGTGCTGCGCGAGGAGCTGCTTGTTGGCGGTGATGACGTGCTTGCCGGCCTGGAGGGCGCGGCGCTGGAAGTCGAGGGCCGCGCCGGTGCCGCCGATGAGCTCGACGACGATGCCGACCTCGGGGTCATCGATGATGTCCTCAAAGCGCGCCGTCAGCAGGGCGGAATCGAGATCGGGGGCGGTGAACCCAGGGTCCTTCTCGAGGACCCGCCTGAGGTACACTTCCTTTCCGGTGGCGAGACGGATGTCCTCGGTGTTCTGCGCCAGCAACCTGCCTACGCCCGATCCCACCGTGCCATAGCCGAGGAGTCCGATGCCTACTCTGTCCACCTGGATTGCCTCCGCCTTGTCCGGGCGCGACTGCCTGCGGCGGCCGCGCTGCCTGCCGTTGCTCCGAGTATATGAGAACCGCGGCGGGCGGGCGACACTCACCGCCGTAGGTACAGAGCCCTCACGAGTGGCCCCCAGCGCGCCTCGCGATCGCTCCGCGTTTTCGGCTTCGCGCCCGGATGCGCGACGGCAGGCGCCGTCTGCCGTTCTTGCCAATGCTCGGCGTCCAGCCGCGCATGACGGCCCCACGCCTGCCGCTACACCAGCGGGCGCTGCAGGCGAAGCACGTCCGCCCAGGTCTCCCGCTCGATCATGATTCGCGATTCACCGTCGCGCACGAGTACGACCGCCGGACGCGGCTGAGCGTTGTAGTTGTTGGCCATGGCATAGCCGTAGGCGCCGGTGCTCGGGGTCACCAGAATGTCGCCGGGTTCGGGCGAGGCGATGTGGATATCGCGGATGAGTACGTCGCCCGACTCACAGTGCTTGCCGGCGATGGTCACGACTTCCGTCGCCGGCTGCTCGGCCTTGTTGGCCACCATCGCCTCGTAGCGGGAGGCGTACAGCATGGGCCGCAGATTGTCGCTCATGCCGCCGTCGGCCGCCACGTAGGTGCGCACGCCGGGGATCCCCTTGACGGTGCCGATCGGGTAGGCGGTCCCCGCCCCCTTGCCTGCCATGCTTCGCCCCGGCTCGCAGAGCCGGCCGGGGCATGGCCAGCCGTTACGAGCCGCGCCCTCCTGAACGGCTTGCACGCTGACGCCGGCGAACTCCGCGATAGAGCTCGGCATGTCGGCGTTCGTGTACCGGATCCCGAGGCCCCCGCCGATGTTGAAGATGCGGCACTCGAAGCCGAAATCCCGGCGCCAGTGGTCGATCGCGACGAAGAGAACCTCGACCTCGCGCCGGTACGAGTCGAGCTCGAAGATCTGGGAGCCGATGTGGGCGTGAACGCCGACCAGCTGGAGGTGGAGCGCAGCGTGGATGCGGCGCACCGCCTCGTGGGCGCGCCCGTCGGCAAGGCCCAAGCCGAACTTGCTGTCCTGCTGGCCCGTTTGGACGAAATCGTGCGTGTTGGGCCGGACTCCCGGCGTGACGCGCACCAGGACCTCCTGCACCAGACCGCAGGCCCCGGCCGCAGCCTCGACGCGGTCGATCTCCTCGAACGAGTCGATGACGAAGTGCCCGATGCGAGCGTCGAGAGCGGCTTCGATCTCCGCCGCCGACTTGTTGTTGCCATGGAAGTAGATGCGCTCGGACGGGAAGCCCGCCGCGACCGCTGCCGCCAGCTCGCCCCCCGTCGCGACGTCGATCGAGAGGTCTTCCTGGGCAATGAGCTCGCACATGGCCCGGCAGCTGAACGCCTTGCTCGCATACACGATCTCGTACGCGTCGGTTAGCGCGGCGAACGCGGCGTGGTAGGCGCGGCACTGGTCGCGTAGCGTCTGCTCGTCGTATATGAACAGTGGCGTGCCGTACTCGCCTGCGAGATCGACGACGTCGCGGCCGCCGATCTCGAGGTGGCCGGAGGCGTTGTGTCTCGCAGTGTGGGGATAAATCAGCGTATGCGTCATGAGCGAAATCCTGCCGTCGTCGTGAACGCCCGTGCTGCTACAAGAGCAGTGGCGACGGGCGGGGTCAAAACTCGATGCCCCGGCGGGCTTGCACGCCGGCGTCATAGTAATGCTTCAGCGGCCGCATCTCGGTGACGAGATCGGCGGCCGCGATGAGCTCTTCGGGAGCACGGCGGCCGGTGATCACCAGCTCCACCGACTGTGGCCTTGCGGCGAGCAGGTCCAGCGCCGCGTCCATGGGCACGAGCTCAAAGAAGAGCGCAGTCGCGAGCTCGTCCAGGACGAGCACATCGTAGTCCCCGCTCAGCATCAACTCGCGTGCCTGCCGGAGACCGGCCGCGGCTGTGGCGAGGTCGGCAGGCGATGCCTCGCCCTTGAAGACCCAGTGATCGAGGCCGCATTGCACGACCGGGATGCCGAGGGAGCGCAATGTGACGATCTCCCCCCACGTGGGGTCGGACTTCATGAATTGCAGCAATGCCGGGCGGAATCCTTGGCCGAGGGCGCGCAGCAGGAGCCCCAACGCCGCCGTCGTCTTGCCTTTGCCGTCGCCCGTATAGACCTGAACGAGGCCCTCGTGCTCGATCATCACCTTCACCGCCGCCATGCAGTCTCGTTTCCGGCGCCCATCCGCCGTCACTGTGAGAGCGCAGTATACTGCCCGGAGAGCGTCTTCCGGCTGGAGACCACGCATGCACGACCATCCCAAGATCATTGCCTGCGAGGTTCTGCGCGACGAGATCGAGCGCGTCGGCGATGGCCTTGAGATCGAGTTCGTCGCCGGAGCCCTGCACGATTACCCGGACAAGCTGCGCAGCGCCTTGCAGGAACGGATCGACGCCACCGGCGGCGAGCGCGAAATCCTGCTCTGCTGCGGCCGCTGCAGCAACGGTACGGTGGGGTTGCGCGCCGGCTGCCATCGCCTCATCGTCCCCGCGGTCGACGATTGCATCTCGCTTGTGCTCGGCTCGCGGCGCCGGTACCTGGACGAGCACCGGCGCTGCCCCGGGACGTACTACTACACTCGGGGATGGATCGACTTCGTCGACGATCCGTACAAGGACTATCTGAAGATCGTGCCTAAGTACGGCGAAGAGAAGGCGGCCAAGGTGGCGAGGATGATCCTCGCCAACTACACCCGGCTCGCGGTCGTCGACACCGGTGTCGTCTCAATAGAGAAGTTCGCGCCGTATGTGGAAACGGTGGCCACGTTTTACGATCTGCCTGTGGAGTACCTCGACGGCACCCTGCGCTACTTTGAGAAGCTCGTGACCGGCCCTCACGACGAGGAATTCCTCGTCGTCGAGCCCGGCGAGGCGCTGGACGAGCGGCGCTTCTGGTCGCTCGACTCGAGCTGATCCGCCTCGCTTCGCTCGCGAGGGTCCAAGCCCTCCGCCGTCGCTAGCCTTACGGGAGCTCGTCCTCGGGCAACTCTTCCTTCGGACTCTGGCCGGCCTGCGCTGACGGCGTCTCTTCGGGCGTTCCTTCGCCTGCCGGAACGGCATCGGCCTTCTCTTCGTCCCGCTCGTCCTCAGGGCGCGGCGTCGCACCTTGTTCCCCGGACGCCCGAAGGGCCTGTACGTATCCGAGCTGCATCTGAGCGAGTGTCGAACGAATATCCTTGAACTCTGGAGCGCCTCGCTCCCGCTCGGCGACCTCAACCGTCGCCCGCAGAAGCTCGATGGCCAGATGCGCGTCCGGCAGGTCGCGCATGTCGTCCGTCTGCTCGGTCAGGCCGAGCTTCTGATAGCCGACCGTCACCAGGCTGACCATCATCTCGTACGCCAGATCGACGACACGCAACTGCTTCAGCTGCTCGCGCAGCAAGCGCTCGCGCTCCGCGTCGTTCATCGGAGAGTGCTCATGCTCGTCACTCATGTCCGCTCCTTCCTGTCGTCTCCACGAACTGTGTGTGTGAGGCGTGCGCCCGCGCCACTGTGCCGGCGTACGCATCTCGCAGGGAAGCGCCCTCGAGATGGTCCCGCACCTGCCGCTGGGCGCCGTTGCCCTCGCACAGCATCCGCTCGACGTCGTTCAGCGACTGCGACAGACCCAGTGTCTCGCCCTGTGGCCCCACGGTGTCGACGAGACGCCGAATGAGGTCGCGCGCGCTCACCTCTTCACGCCGGCGCCAGTCCACGAACTTGCCGTCCAAGCCGTAGCGAATCGCCCGCCAGAGGTTCTCCTCCACATACCGGGTGGCCTGCGGCGGCTCGGCTGCGCCCTCGTCATACTGTCGGGCGAGGTGGGCAACGAGTCCGACGACCAGCGCGAAGACGGCGAGGCTCTGCCAAGCCTCGGTTTGCGCGTCACAGATACGCACCTCGACGGTCCCAAACCTGTGGTGGGGCCGCACCGCCCACCACACCTGCGTGAACTCCTCGATGCACCTGGTGTCCACGAGCTCCTCGTAGAATCGCCGGTGCTCCGACCATGTACCGAAAATATCGGGGATGCCGCAGCGCGGGAACATGCGCATGAACGTCTGCGTGCGGGCGGAGTGCAGCTGCGTCCACACCCCCTCGATGAACGGCGAATTGGCCGAGAGGGCGAGCAGATAGGGCAGGTACTCGCGCAGGCGGTCGCAGACGGACACAGCCCGGTCCAGACCACGTACGCCCACGTGAACGTGGGCGGCCCAGGTGTTGTTGCGCCACGCCACGTACTTGAGCCGATCCTCGACGAGGCGGTAGTGCGGCGTATCAATGATCTCCTGGTCCTTCCAGTTCGAGAACGGATGGGTTCCGGTGGCGCCGAGGGCGAAGCCTTGGGCCTCGGCCAGCGCGAACAGTTCCGAACGGTTGAGCAGGAGCTCGCGAGCGGCCGGTCCGAAGTGCAGCGTGCGAGGCGTGGAAACCTCTATCTCCGAGCGCAGCAGCTCGCCGGCGATGCGCTCACGCAGGCGGGGCGGAGCAGCATCACGCAGGACTTCGAAGCCAGGCGTCAGAGCGAGCGAGGAAGGCTCGAGGATCTGGAATTCCTCCTCGAGCCCGAGATCGAAGTCGAGCGCCTGCTCAAAGCGCGCCTCGACCTCGTCGAAGTACGGATTGTGATGGCCATTCATGGCGGCGTCGTCGGTTCTGGGGGTGTGGCCCTCATGTACAAGCGCATACCAGCCGGCCCGGGTCGTGAAACAACAAACGTCGCGGCCAGGATCCCGGCCGTCCGCCCCTCAGCCCGCGCCGAGGATGCGCTTGGCCGTGGCCACCGCCTCGATGGCGTCCT
>CAZHMG010000071.1:0-11757 GCA_964533575.1 uncultured Thermoleophilia bacterium
CGGCGGCGAACAGGGGCGTGAAGAGGCGCGTCAACACGGGCGCCATGTTCTCGATCACGCTTTGCTTGGCCTCCACCAGCCACGAGGCCACGAGAACGGCCCCGGCCGCTCCGCACGGCAGCAGCCACGATTCGAAGAAGGGCTCGAGGTCGATGCCGATGGCTTGGAAGATCATCAGCATGAATCCCGTGAGGACGGCGCCGCCAAGGGCGATCAGGACGTAGTAGATGAGCAGTTCGCCCGAGAATCGAATGAAGTCCATGCGGCCGGCGCCTTGGTGCCAGCGGCCGCCGGCGTACGCGATGCCCACCACCACCCAGAGCGCGATCGGCAGATGCAGCGCCGTGAGCACTTCAGTGGAGCCGCCCGGCGTGAATGGATAGACGTTCGCGAACACACCGGCCGCCACAAATGCCACGGCCAGCCAGATGACAGTCGTCCTGTCCAGCCGCCGCTTCCAGACGAAGTAACCGGCCAGGAGGGGCAGCACAAAGAGACTCAGGTTGCGGGCGTAGAAAGAGCCGTCTTCCCCGAGTTCAATGCCGAAGAGCGCCGGCACCCTGATGAGCGCGGCCGCAGCCAGCGCAAGACCGAACGCGACGAAGGCGTCCGTTCGGCTTCGCCCTCGCTCCTCGGAATCCGGAGCGCCCACCACGAGCTGCTTCCAGAGGCGGTCCGAATGCTCGCGCGCGAACTCCCGTGAGAGGGAATCGAGGTCACCCATGCGCTTCACCGCGACCAGGAACGCTTCATCGGTTGTGAGCCCCGCGTCTGCCAGGACCGTCACCTGCTCGCGCAAATGGTCTTCCAGCTCCGCCACGTCGACTGATTGAATCGCCTGCCGGTGGCTTAGATAGCCCCGCCATTGATCGATCTGCTCGTCGAGCGACACGACATGACCTGGATCCGGCATGTCACGCTCCTTGAGGCAGTGGCGCGGCGGAAGCCGAGCGGCCGGCCGGCGCGGCAATCGACACCGCCCGCCCGATGCCTCGCAGCGTGGCGTCCACCGCCTGCCATTGCTTGCGTTGCTCCTCAAGCTGGGCACGGCCCTGCGGGGTGATCTCATAGTACCTGCGGCGACGGCCGGTCTCTGCGACTTCCCAGCGCGCCTCGACAAAGCCGAGCCGCCCGAGCCGATGCAGAACGGGATAGAGCATTCCGTCGGTCCATTCCAGGCGCCCTCCGGACAACTCGCGAACACGCTGCAGAATGGCGTAGCCGTAGCTGTCGTCTTCGGCGAGGATCGCCAAGACGATGGGAGTTGAGGAAGCCGCTATCAGGTCCTTGTTGATCTCCACGATGTCCCCCGTGTGCGGAACGCGCAGACGCAGTGCATTACATGGCAGCACTATACATAGCACTGCCATGTATGTCGAGCGGGCAGAGCAGCGACCTCTTCTCTGCGCCTGGAAATGGCGGCCCGGCGAGGATGCCTACGATGAGCAGCAGGACGGCGGAGCGCGAGGCAATGCACCGGTCGGAAGCGCGCGACTCGCGTGCAGCCTACCCGGTCTGTGTCGCGATCAGCTCGTAAGAGCGGGCTTGAGTCGAAAGGCCGACCATGTTGCGTCGATGCTGACCAAGCCCAGCGGCCTGAGGTGGAGCTTCTCAGCCATGGACCAGACGCTGTCTCGGCTCATGTCGAGGCCGGCTTCCTTCGATCCTTTGCGGTAGAAGACCCAGATGGCTGCGTCAGGACCGAGTTGAGCGACTGCAGGCGGCATCTGCGCCTCCAGTTCGGCCATGTTGCGCACGAACAGGAAGACGAGCTGCGCGTCCGATGCCTCAACAAGCTGGATGTCATCGGGCAAACCCAACGATTCGACGATGCCGGAGACCGCATTCAGGACCGAGATCTTCGTCCCGGGCTTGATACGGGCCTTCTGGGCGACCGACTTCTCCATGACCTGCCTCCTGCACTCGGACTGACGCCTTTCGCATGAGCTGAGAGGCGCTCGCCTTGCTCCGCCGCCGCGCGCCGCCGCTGCACACCGAATCTGTGGATGGGCCTGTCAGCCGGCCCTCCCGCCATACTGCAGGAAGACCATGCCGCTTGCGAAGCGACGCTCATCCATCGGGTCGAGATCCATCGTCACGGCGTTCGACTGAAACGCAGTCCCCCGCCGCCGGCCGGAGCACAAGGTCGCGAATCTGGTCAGGAAGCTGTGCCCGCTGCCACTCGCATTCCGCGCGACCAGCGTCGTCACCGCGATCGGCTTCGGCCGCAGCTCGAACGGCCAGCATCGCGTAGGCGGCTGCACCAAGCTCGTGGTCTGCCATATGGGCGACCGCCACGGCATGACCTGCTGCGCGAGCCGCCGCCTTCGCCGCACCCGACGCCTCCCTGGCGGCGGCGTGTGCGGCATATGCGGCGACACGAGCTTGGGTCATCGAGATCTCGCCGCGCGCCCAGGCCCGAGCCTGTTCGATCGCCAGTCGCGGGCGGTCGTCCGCCGGGCGCGCCTCTTCGAAGAGGTGAAGCACGTGCTGCCCGCAGTCGGCTGCCCACATCGCGAGCAGTCGATGATCAGCGTCTCGAAGCGTGCCACCTCGACGCACAGTGACGAACCTGGGGTCTCGCCTCCCCGTATACGGTGCAGGTGCGTTCATTCGACCTCGCCGAGACTGAGCGAGCATCCGGATCTGGTCCAGTGGCTGCCGTGGATAGCAGGTCACGGCGCGCCGGGTTCATGCGCGGTCAGCCGACTCTGAGCCCTTGCTCAGGACCGCGGCTTCCTGCGGTTCGACTCGATGATGGCCCCCGCGACGGTGCCCAGAGCGGCGCCGAATATGAGACCGAGGGTGATGCTGCCGACGATTGCACCGATGACGAGGCCAATGCCGGCCCCAAGTCCGATCAGCGCCCCCATGCTGATGAAGGAGCTTCGGTTCGAGTTCTGCGGCTCGGTCAAATCACCGCCTCTCGTCGGGTCTCAGGTGAACGCAGGGCAATCTATCAGTACCGATGCGCTTGTGCGACGTCGCCTCCCGTTCCGAGCCGCACCCGCGCCCTACTGCCCAGGTTCGAGCTTGCGGCGCACAACCAGGGACGAGACGAGAGTGCCGAGTAACGTGACCGCGAACGACAGGTAGACGAGGTCAAGCGTCCCAACCTGGTCGGTGAACGTCACAACGATGTTCCCAACCGCCACGATGACTGCCACCGCATCGATCACCCGCCGACCCGTCAGACAGCGCCATCCGAGGAAGGCCAATGTGCCTGCATCGGCCACCATCACCATGCCGAGACCGATGGACACCGGCCCGGGCATGGACCCCTCGGCACTGCCGGAGACGAGGGCCCCCGCTGCCACCAGCCACAGAACGGCCGCGGCGATGAACAGCGACCGCGTTGCGGTGGTGAGGATCCCGGCTAGTCGAGGCAGCGGGCGCCCTCCAGCGGCATGTGATGACAGACCCGCTCGCCAGCTTCAACTCGGCAGGACTGCGGGTCTCCGAACGTCTCAGCGTAGAGCCGAATGCCGCCGCTATCGCTGTGACGTGAGTTCACAGGCATTCCTTCGTCGTCGGCCGGGAGCGCTTGTCAGACCGCTTCGAGCGGGTCGTGGACGCTGAGGAAGCCAACCACGTCGTCCAGTACCGCCTGTGCTGAAGCCTCCATCCGCGAGGTGAGCACCTCGGGCGTCTGCAGGTCGCAGGCGTCCGACGTCACGCTCCACGATGGCGTCGATTCCCGCGGCGGGCTCGACGAGGCGGTGCTTGGACCATCCGTTCTCCCAAAGCAGCTGCAGTAGCGCCTCTGCAGCGCACGGTTGCGCGCTGCGAGCCACACCTCGAATGCGAAAGACTCGTAGTCGAGCACGATGGCGAGCTTGAGGCCGCGCGACTTGAGCGCAGGGGGGAACAGCGCGAAGTAGGTCATATCGAAGCAGCCCTGGTATAGGCCCGACACGGCCCGGTCGCCGTGGCTTGCGGCGAAGTGGGAGCGAATCCCCACCATGTACCCGACGACCGACCGGCAGCGCTCCCGCGGCGACCGCGACGAGGCTCGTCCGGGGCGACGTTCCCTTGCGGCTCTCGGACACGGTCGAGCGCCGAAGTCGTCGATCGCAGACAAAGGGCTTCGCGGGAGCGCTCTACGCTCCGGGCGCGCGGTATGCCACCTCACCGGCCTTGCGCAGCGCGGCCAAGGTCTCATCGACACTCAACAGGACCGTCGTCTGGTACGAACTGAGCGCGCCGCCCGCGCCGATAGCCAATGCTACCGCGGCCATCGACACGTTGTCGGGAGCCTCCCAGAGGGAATAGCCGTCGTGCGTCCCGAAGGCGTACCAGAATCCATGAAGCCTCCCGCCGACCGACTCAACGTATTCCTGCGCGGCCGCTCGCCGGTCTTCGGGAGCGTCGATCAGCCTGGCCCACGTCTCGGGCGTGTAGCTGAACCTCGACAGATAGAGTGGCATCGTCACTCTCCTAACGACGATAGATGCAGGGACCTCTCTTGGTATCTCCTTTCTGCTGATGCGCGTAACGTGCGGCCCGTGGACCCGCGCGCCGCGCACTCTGCTGAGCCGGCCGCAGAGGCCTCGTTGTCAGGTTGATGGGTTTGATTGACACACGCTAGCCGTACGTCCGTTTCATGGCAGCATATGCATGCGCCACGAGCTGCTCGAGCACAGCGAGGTCGACGTCGGCGAGTCGTTTGATGTAGATGCATCCTTTGCCGGTCTTGTACGTACCGAGCTTGGCGAGCAGCTCTTCAAACTCACCGAGTGCCAGCCCCAGATAGAGGGTGATTGCGGCTTTGCGTGAGGCGAACCCAACGGGGAACCAGTCGCCCTCCTGCCCGCTGGAGGACTTGTAGTGGTACGTGCCGAAGCCGACAGCACCTGAGCTCCACACCTCCGGATCGACTCCGGTGGCCCCCTTCATGAGATTGAGCAGGGTGATACAGTCCTGCCGTCTGGCGTGGTCCGTGATGGCGTTGATGAAGACGTCAACGCTGGTGGCGGTGCGCTGTGTCTTGAGCTTTCCCATGAAGACCCCCTTTCTGGCCTGACGCCGTGCGCATGCACCTGCATGCCGGTCCGATTATTCCCACCGAGAGCACCTGACAAGGCCGATTTGTCGCGTTGAAGCGCTTGCTGGCGCTCAAGCAGCAGCGGAGCCTCGCGCTTGCAGCGAGATCACCGCATCGCGCAGTCTCACGTGTCTGACGAGGGCACACGCTCAAGGTCGGATTCCGAAGGCATATCGATGTGTGGGTGGGTCTTTGAATGGGCCATGAATCACCTCACCGCCTTGTGCGCCACCGGCCGAGAGCGTCTTTGGCGCGGGTCTTGCACTGCAGACTTCAACTCGTGCGCTTGCTCGGCATGCGCCGAAGACGCCGCTGCCGATGGGTCTACTCGCGCCAGTGTTCGGGGTGGTTGAGAGCGTCAGCACAGGCAATCGTCCCCGTAACGCGGCCCACTATGCCGGGACGCAGAGCGCGAACCATCCAGGCGTCTCGCGGCGAGATCTCATAGGGAGCCTCGAGGCCCAACGGGATCGCTGGGATGAAGCCGTGCCGGGGGTAGTAGCCGGGATGCCCGAGAACGAAGACCAGATCTACGCCGGACTTCATGAGGCGCTCGACGCCGTGTTCGATGAGGGACCCGCCGATGCCGCGTCCCTGGAACCTGGGGACGACCGCCAGCGGAGCGAGTATGGAGACCGACTGGTCGTCTGCGCCCTTCAGGGTCGCCGGCGTGAACATGATGTGGCCGACTGCCTCATCAGCTTCCCATGCCAGCAGGGACAGCAGCGGCTGCGCAGTCACGTCCTCCAACAGGTCGGCCACGAGCTCCGCGACCTCAGACCCACCGAAGGCCTCGCGCTCCACCATCAGCACGCGCGCCTCGTCCGCCGACGACGCCTCTACAATTCGCACCAGACCCCCTCGGGAGTGAGAACGGTATGCCCACCGTCTCGCGTTTGACCCCACGATCAAGGGCTTGCTTCCCAGGCTTCTTTCAACCAGTTCACCACCTGGTCGTCGATCTCGTCCACCGAGCGGAGCTCGAGATGGTGCGTGAAGCGCCCCGGTGCAGGCTCCACCACCTGCTTCCAGCGAGTCGACGCGTCGCGTTGCTTCAAGCCGATCGTGAGCACCAGGGGCACGCCTCTGTCGCCAAGGTACTGCCCCGGCATCCACACGTAGGCGAAGCCAGTCTTCCGGCGGAAGGCCACGTGGCTCCTGGTGACGCGCAGTTGCACCGGACCGATCGACTCGACGGCCTCACGGACGGCGTCGAACAGGCGCCGGGAGTCGTCATGCCCCGCGAAGAACTCCTCGAGCGTCATCAGCACTCATTCACTTGGCAAGACAACACCCCCAACGTGCGGGCGAGATCCGATTCTCCTGCTACGTCGGGCGATGAACTGCAGGCGCACTGTATCTGAACTCCATCAGACAGTCCGGGCCTGTCTGCTCAATTCGCTTGCTGTACGACGCACGCGCCTGATCATCGCAATGCGCGGCATCGTGGCAAGCCCTCTCAATTCCTCCTTCCGCAGGCGCGCGCTCAGCTCGCTGTCGGCGTCGTCGACAGGATGGAAGCCGTGACGGCGATAGAACGGTCCATTCCACGGCACATCACGAAAGGTCGTGAGGGCAATCTCCGAACACGCGTGGGCTTGTGCCCATCGCTCGACCTCGCTGATCAGCGCAGCGCCCAGACCACGGCCCGAGTGCTCGGGAGCGACATCAAGCTCTTCGAGGTACACCCGCTCGCCTGATCGCGACGCCAGGGCAAAACCGACCGGCTTGTTGTCGGGCGCCAAGGCGACCCACAGCAACCCATCGGCCTGGGCGGCACCCAGCACCTCGGTGGGAGTCGCATCGGTGAAAATGCTCTGCGGCACGTCCCAGGTGGCGAACCGGGAAGCGGCGGCAAGCTCGACGGCCGGCAGTGCGTCCACATGCCCAGGAGCAGCACGCGTCACGATGTAGTCGCTCATCTCGCCAGATGCTCCGCGTCCGTACAACGTCTCGCGCAACCTGCGCCCGAGGCTTCGCAGAAGAGATCGGCCTCCCGGCGCGTCAGGTTGATGCGCTTGTCAGTCAGACCCTTCGTACCCCTCTTCGCGCTCTCCGTTGACGTGACGATCCCCATGAAGATCGCCGCTTCGAGCGCGCACAGGAGAGCCCACCCAGCGCGCTTGATACCAGACGAGCGGGCGGCGCGTGTTGCGAACACGGCCGTCGCGGCCCCGGCCCCTGAGAGCGACAGCGAGTACGCCACAGGATGCGTCGCGAAGAAGCTTGCCGGTCCATCAATCGCAGACATGCCGATACCCCTTGCGATGCGGCGTTCTGGCTGACGGTGGGTGCATAACCTGTGCGCCGGGGCCTTGGCGGAGAGACCCTCCTCCCGGCGCCTCAGGGTTGATGTGCTGGGTAGCCACGCTCTCCCTCCCGGGTTCGACCGCGATCTGCGCCGAGCGCCAGACTGCCGCGATCCAGACGGTCTCGTCCTTGGCGCGGCAGAAGAAGCGGTAGGTGGCCAGGACGACCTCACGGAACGGCAGATCGGGGAACTCGGGCACGATGCGGCGGGCCTCAGGGAAGCGCTCGAGCTTGGCGAGGGCCTCCCCGGCCCGGCGGCGCAGCTCGAGGGCGGCGCCTCGATTGCCGCTCGCGATGTGGCTGAAGGCGCCCAGGAACCGGGAGCGGGCCGAGGGTGTCAAGCGAACCTTCACCGACCGCCGAGGAGTTCGTCGGCCTCGGCCAGCACGCTCTCCAGATCGTAGCCCTCGCCGGCCTCGATGTCAGCTTCGCCGCGAGCCAGGAGGCGCAGGATCTCGAGTTCGCGCTGGGTGCGGGCGTAGCCCTTCGTGCCCAGCATGACGGCGGCCGGTCGGCCGCGCTGGGTGATGAACACAGGCTCCTCCGTGTCGGCGGCGCGCTTGATGGCGCCGGCTGCGTCCCGGCGCAGCTCGGAGACGGGGATGATGTCGGGTACGCTCGCCACTGGTAGTACCTCCTACGGTACAATCAACGGCAACGCCAATGAACTCATGATACCAGTGATCCTGCGGTGGCTATTGTCTCGCGCCTACCCTGCGCGCCGGGCCTTGGAGGAGGACTCAGCCTCCCGGCGCGTCAGCTTGATGCGCTTGTTGGGCATCGCGGATTCAGATGCCAGGGGCGACACCTCCGACCCGGAATACCGTGAACGGGCGGCATGGATGGTCTCCCTGCGTGCCGCTGTCTGCGTTCGCAATGGGCGAGCGATCCGCTCGATTTCGGGCATGTCAACACGACCGCCGAGGCCGCTGGCCGTTCAGCAGGTATGTGCATCGTGTGCGGGACGCTCCTCGCACCGCTCAGCCTGCTAGACTTGGTGCAGGCGGACGAACGGTGAGTCCGGCGAACGGCGCGCCCGATCTCACGGTCGGCGGCACGAGCATCGGAGGATTGACGTGGCCGGAGGAAGCATCTTCGACAAGTTCAAGGAGGCCGCTGGCGGCGCGCTCGGGAACCTCACCGACATGGCGACGACGGCAGCCGAGTCGGCTGGCTTGGGCGATGTGGTACAGAAGGCCACCGACGCGCTTGGCGGCGCAACCGACGGAGTGAGCGACGTGGCCACACAGGCCGGCGACGCGCTTGGCGGTGCAACGGACCAGGCAACCGAAGCCACTACTGGTCTCACCGACGAGTTGACCGGCGGCAAATAAGGCAAACCCCAGTAGGGGTGTACAAATTCCCGAAGGTCGCCTGACAAAGGGGCGGCTGCTTCTCCATCCTCGAGGGTGATGTCGGCCTCGCCGAGCCGGTCTCGCCCGAACACCGCACCTGCTGAAAGCGCCAGCTGGGCCGCACCTGGCATCAGGGCCACTCGTGACCGCAATAGACACACTCCGGCGTGTGCACACACTGCAAGCCGCCGCATCGCGGGCACGCCCAGCGCTCCTGTTCCGACCTAGCGAATGCCTCAACGCCCACATCGCGGATCACCTGCAGATTCTCAAGCATGCTCATCCGGTACTTCGTGCGATACCGGGCATCGAGCCGCTTGAGCCGGGGACACGGGAACCTGTCGCAATCGCTGCTGCAGAAGGCAGGCTCGCCCGATCGGAGTATCTCGCAGCTGCGGATCGTGCACGCGAGGCACGACTTGGCCTTGCCCTCGTGCCCCGCCCTGCAGCCGGGACAGCGATTCTTGTCTCGCACATAGGCCATGCACAGGCCGCAGTCCATCCCGCACGGCGCGATCAAGTCCGGCACCAGTTCCTGCGGCGACAACTTCTCCTTGGGCTTCATCCTCTGAGGCACTGGCCTCCGCCTTCTTGTCGGTCTAACGTGGTGCCGCATGGGCTGTTGCCCCGCTGCGCGTTCGGCATCATCCTACGCTGCGGCCAGGTGTTGCACTTCGGACTTGAACTCAGACCGGACAACGTACCCGCTCGACCAAGCGCCTGGCGCCTCGCGCTTTCACTCCCGGGCGATGCGCCACCATTCCGCTGCGCCAAGTCCGCACGACTACAGCTGCCACAACCCGTGCTCCGCGCCACCCTGAAAGTAGATGGCGAACGTGCCCTTTGTGGGAATCTCGAGTGCGGCATGCGCCACGAAGGCGCCGTGGCTTTCAACCGCCTCCAACGCGACAGCGATGTCCTCGACGAGCCAGTACGGACGAACGATAGGGGCCTCGGTGTCTCGCAAAGGAGCACGCACCCCGATGCTGCCACCGTCCGGCAGCGCAACCGTACGTGCCCCGCCGAGAAGCGGATCGGGGGAGCCGAATCTGACGTCGTGGGCGGACTCATACGCAGCGCACATTGCGTCCACATCCAACGCGACGATCTCCAGGTAGTGGATCTTCACTCGGACACCTCCTGTTTCGGCCTAACGTCTCGCGCATCACATGCGCACCCTGGCCTCGAGATTGCCCGTGTCATCGCCGCCGCCCGTAATCGAGGTATACGAATCCATTGTCGAAGCGATGCTCTCCGAGAAGCTCCAAGTCACGGCCCGCGCCGCCGAGGAAGGCCCGAAGACCCCCGCCCACGATGACCGGAGCGATGAAGAGCTGATACTCGTCCACGAGCCCAGCGGCGATGGCAGCCGAGGCCAGCGTAGGACCGCCGATGGAGATGTCACGCTCCGATTCAGCCTTGATCCTCTCGACGGCAGCCGCATCGAACTCGCGCTCGATCCGAGTGCGCGCCGAGGAGACCACGGCAAGCGTCGAGGAGTAGACGACCTTGTCAGTCCCGCGCCAGACCTGCGCGAAGTCCTCGATGTGGCGCGGCTGCTCGCCGGCGCCGCCGATGGACTCCCACCACGACATCACCTCGTACATGCGACGCCCGTAGAGATAGGTGCCAACCGAGCGTTCAAGGTCGTTGATGAAGGAATGGACGGGGGCGTCCGGCTCAGCCCAGCTGAAGTCGCCCGACTCGTCCGCGACATAGCCGTCGAGCGACGCGATCATGGAGTAGATCAGCTTGCTCACGAATTCCGCCTCCTCAGCTCGATCGGGACGAGACGGTTATGCCCGCATCGCGGAGCCAGCCAACCCGGGTCAATCCAACGCGGTGCGCGTGACCTGCAAACCGGCCTCGCGCGCTTAACCTGCTGAGATCACCTCCCACGGCCGGTGTGTCTGGTCGATGCGCTTGCTGGCCGGCAACGCGGTCCGCCTGTTAGCCGGCAGCCACCGCGTGGTAGCATTGATGTGTTACTGCTCACTTCCCTGCTTCTGGAGGACAGTGTGACCCGTGAACTCAAGCTGCGCCAGATGGGCGGCTCCGTCGGCGCAACGCTTCCCAAAGACATGGCGGAACGACTGCACCTGGCGGCCGGCGACAAGGTGTTGGCGATCGAGACCGAGCGAGGCATCCTGCTCACGCCCTACGACCCCGAGACGGAGCAGGCCTTGGCAATCGCCGCCCGCGTCTCGGGGCAGTACCGCAACGCCCTGCGCGCGCTCGCCAAGTAGGCCATGGCACGAGAGCGACGCGTGCGCTGGGTCGAGCGGCTGGTCGTCGAAGCGGTCCAGCTCGATCTGCTGCGCGAGCATGGCGGCAGACCGGGACTGCGGGACGAGCATGCCCTCGACGCGGCGCTCGCGCGGGCCCGGCAACGGCGCGCCTACGACAACGACGCCGGTCTCGCGGCGCTGGCAGCGAGCTATGGCCATGGGCTCTGCCGCGGCCATCCGTTCGCCGACGGCAACAAACGCGTCGCGTTCGTCACCATGGCTGTGTTCCTCGGCCTGAACGGGCATGACATCGACGCCCCGGAGACGGAGGTCGTGGCGGTGATGACGTCCCTGGCCGCCGGCGAGCTTGGCGAGGAGGAGCTTGCCGCCTGGTTGCGCTCGAGGATGACTCCCACCTCCACTCCCTCGTCCAGCTGAAGCTTCGCGGATAAGCTGCGAGCGCGACGGCCGCCCGTGAGGCATCCGGCGCCGCGGCGAGCCAGCTTGGTCCGCCTGGTTCTCATTGCTTCGCAGGTCACGGACTCGCCGCCGGCGACTCACGGCGATAGAAGGGCGAAGGCGTCTCCGTGCTGTCACTGACCTTCTGCAGCGGGATGTGGTGGCCGGGTCCGTAGGCATCCGTCAGCTTGCCTCCCTGGCGCTCGGCGTGGGCGAAGGTGGCGATCAAGCCGGTCACGACTGATCTTCCCCACCTTCTGAGTCGCCCGGTTATCCCCCCATCACCGCGTCATCAGCGCGAACACGCCCCAGCCCAGGTATTCACGCGTGTAAGCGGCGTAGCGCTCGGGTTCCGAGGTCA
>CAZHMG010000072.1:0-11540 GCA_964533575.1 uncultured Thermoleophilia bacterium
ACGGCTCGATCGTCGCATAGAGGACGGTGTTGAGCAGACGCCAGCTGCGCATGCGCGCCGCCGCCTGCTCGATGGCCAGAACCTCTGCGTGCGCCATCGGGCTCTGGCGCAGTTCGCGCTCGTTCCCCGCGGCGGCGATGACTTCGCCGTCGAGGACGATCACGCAGCCGACCGGCACGTCGCCATGCTGGGCCGCGCGCTGGGCCTCGCGCAGTGCGAGGCGCATGTAGTACTCGTGTCGCGGAAAATGCAGTTCGCCCATGGGCGCATCATGCCTGAACGCGAGCAAAACGAAAACACCCGCGGCCACGAGGAAGTCGATGATGCACAGCAAATCCTCAGCTGCGTCGCAGGCCACTGATACGCGATGGGGTATAATCATATCGTCAAGATCACGGATGTGGCGCCGTCATGGCGCACGAGGGGTGAACGAAACAGATGAGCAACCTTACGCTGTGGCTGCTCTGCTTCATCGTCCCGATGATCGTCGGGTTCGCGATTCAGGGCTGGCTGCGCAAGACCTTCGCCGCGAATAGCAAAAGGCCCATCGCAACTGGCAAGAGCGGCGCCGATGTGGCACGCGAGATTCTCGATCGCAACGGCCTGCATGACGTGCCCGTAAGCATGTCGCGTGGCGGTCCCTTGAGCGATCACTACGATCCGCGCAAGCGGGGTGTGTTCCTGTCCGAGCCGGTCTTCTCGGGACGATCGATTGCCGCGACGGCTGTGGCGGCCCACGAAGTCGGACACGCCCTGCAGCACGAAACCGGATACGTCCCGATGAAGGCGCGGGCGGCCATCTTCCCGATCGCTTCGCTGGGGTCGCAGGCGTGGTTCTTCCTGCTGATCGTCGGCGTCTTCATGCAGCTGACCGGCCTCGTCATGGCTGCGCTCGTCATCTTCGCCTTCGCCGTGCTGTTCCAGCTCGTCACTCTGCCGGTCGAGTTCAACGCCTCGCGCCGTGCCGCAGTACAACTCAACGAGTTGGGGCTGGTGACGACGAGCGCTGAGGCGCAAGGAGTGCAGCAGACGCTCAAGGCGGCCGCCATGACCTACGTCGCGGGAGCCCTGGCCTCGGTTGCGCAGCTGCTCTACTTCCTGGCCATCTTCACAGGCAACCGCAACTGACGGCGTCCGCTGTCAGGGGGAACGAGAAGGAGGGGGCTTAGAGCGCCTCTCCGCGTTTTCCAGCGTCTCAGTAGTGCATTCCTCGGCCTGTTCGTCCTGTTCTTGCCCGACAAGACGGTGCGGTACGGCTATCGGGGATGACCGTGACGGGGACATGAAGGGGCAGCTTCGGCCCCTTCATGTCTTCGGGTGAATCTTCGGGTAGGCCTACTGTCCCCTCACGGCGCCGCCGCTGACATTGAGCACGGTCCCGCTCAGCCAGTCACCCGACGGGGAGAGCAGGTACTGTACCGCGTCGGCGATCGGCTGAGGCCCGGCGAGGCCCAGCGGATGATCTCTCAGGTATGCACGCCGCGCGTCTGTCGACCACGGCTGGCCTGTGGTCCCTGTCGGTCCGGCCGCGATCGCGTTGACGAGAATGCCGTACGGTTCCATCTGGGCCGACAGGGCGATTGTCAGGCCGATCAGGCCGGCCTTGGCGGCTGCGTAGGCCGGTGAGGTGTCGCCGCTGCCCGGCAGCCGAGCGGCTGTCGAGCTGATGAAGACGATCCTGCCGGCGCGCTGCTCCATGAGCGCCGGCAGCAGCGCCCGCGTGCACAGCCAGGCGCCGGTCAGATCGATGTCGACGACGCGACGCCAGTGGGTTTCGTCGATCTCCCACGGGAGACCCGGGGGCGCGTCGAGTCCGGCGTTGTTGACCAAAGCGTCCACGCGCCCGAAGCGGGCCATCACGGTCTTCACCATCACCTCGACCGAGGCGCCATCAATGATGTCGACGGGAACGCCGATGGCGTCGCCACCGTGCCCTGCAAGCTCCTCGGCTTTCGCTTTGGCGTGATCTGAGAGGATGTCGGCCAAGGCGACACGAGCGCCTTCGCGAACGAGCGTCTGCGCGATGCACGCCCCGACGCCGCGCGCGGCTCCGGTCACGATGACGACCTGTCCCTCGAGCTCATTCATGCGGCGCGGGGGAGGGGGAGGGACCGCTACGCCTGAAGCCGACGTAGACGGCGGCGCCGAAGGTTGCCGCGACGGCCACAGCCGCGTACGCGACCACCCAGCCGGTCGAGTTCCTGACGGAGATTGAGGCGCCGAACGCTCCGGACATGATCAGGGCGACGCCGACGGAATAGAGAGAAGCCAGTGACAACGGGACGCCCGGACGACGGATGGGGGCAATCGCCGTACCTGCCATGACGAAGACGAAGCCCGCGACGCTCAGGCGCACGAGTTGCCAGAGCTGCTCGCTCTGGAGCAGGCCGAGAGCGCCATTTCCGGCAGACGCCGCCATGAAGGCGACGATGTCGACGGCGAGACTCGCCAAGCCCGCAGTCAACAGGGCTGCCGGGAGCATCACCAGCCATCGGAGCACCACGCCGACAAGACCCTGTCTTGAACCGGATGCTCCACACGAAGGGCAGACCGGGGAGTCTGCTTCGAGCGTCCCCCCGCACCGCCTGCATCTCGCGGTCGCTTGTGCGTTCTCGTTCACTGGCTCCCCACTCGTCTCTGGGCCGAATCTTCCCTCGAGAGAGTAACGGTTGGGCATCTCCAAAGCACGTGAATGCCAGCGTGCCGCGTGAAAATCTGCAGCGCGCTCAGCCTGAGGAAGCGGCCACGATGCGGACCATTCGCGCGCAGCAGCGCCGGTGAGACGAGGTTGGGGTCACCGCAGCGCCGGGCGTGCAGGGCAAAGAAGTGGCGCGCCTGACAGGATTCGAACCTGTGACCTTCGGTTCCGTAGACCGACGCTCTAATCCAGCTGAGCTACAGGCGCTTGGGCTTCGAAGTATAACGGAGGAAGACGAATGCGGAAACCCTCATGGCGGCAGGCGGGCGGCGAGACTGGCGGAGAAGCCGGGATTCGAACCCGGGAAGGAGTTTTACACCCCTTAACCGCTTAGCAGGCGGTTGCCTTCAGCCACTCGGCCACTTCTCCGCGCTGAGCCCGCGCCTCGACAGGACGGGCCCGTAGTGTACCGCATCCACGGCGCCCGCGGCACCCGTCCCTGCCGGCCCCGGCTCAGATGAACGGCCAGTCGATCTCGGTGAGCAGCTCGTCGGGGGGGAGGTTCTCCGGATCGGCGAGGTAGACCTCACGGCACGGGCCGCCCGGCTTCTTGCCGTTTGCCACCATCCACCCCTGGAGGGCGCCGTAGGCGTCTCCCAGTCGAGAATAGGGCCCCCTGTGCACTGTGCTGACGACGACGCCCCCGGGAATCTCCTCAACGGCCACGGGCGGCGTCGCCGTCGCGCCGGGAGCAACCGGCATGCAGACAGCGACGTCGAACTCCGCGGACACCTCCGACGGATACAGCGCGAACGGAGGTCCGGCGAACTGCGCCTGCGTCTCCGCTGCGGTGGCCATGATCGCGGCGAACGCTTCGCTCATGGTGTCGCTGATGCCGGCCATGGACGAACGCGTACGAAACGTGAGCGCGAGCTGCTCAGGCAGTTCCTTGATCTGGATGTCGTATGCCACAATGCCTCCTCGCAATGAGCGACAAGTTCGGAACGGAGTGAACACCCAAGCCGCAAAAACCTCAAGGGGCGCATGCCCTTGACTGTCCCAAGCTGGGGCCTGCCTTTGCCGCTACGGCCACATCGTGCCGACGATCGTGACGCTCAGGACCATGATCGCCGCCTGTATGCCAATGCCGAACGGTGGACGGGCACGGCCGTGAGGAAACGTGCGCCAATGGCTCGGGAACCACTGGCGGGCTCCCTCTCCGCGCAGCGTGGCGATGAGCACGTCCCAATCCGGCGCTCCACTCAGAGCGCCGACGAACACCATCCAGAATGGCATGTCGAGCACGAACCAGCACACCAGGAGCGTACCGAGACTGACGAGGAAGTCGAGAACGGCGTAGGGGGCGGGCCGCTTGAGGGCGCTGTAGTCCCAATGCGGGATGAAATCCATAACGATGTGCGCGAGCACGACGACGATGGCAGCGAACCACCATGGCTCGCCGAGCAGCACTGCGATGGCAAAACCGGCCAGGACATGTGTCGAGACCCACATCGGACGACCTTACGTGAAACGAGGCATTCGGGCACGTGGGCGATAGCTCACGACGGCATGCGTAGGCGAAGAGAGAGCGCCTGCGGTAAGATGCTTCTCAGCAAACGGGAGGAGGGACCCACATGAAGAAGCTGATCTTCTTCTCGCTGCTCGCCCTGGTCGGCGCCGGTGCATACTTCGGCTGGCGGATGATGAAGGGCGACGGCGGCTGCTGTGGCTGGGGCGGCGACAACGTCGATCCGTGGACCAGCTACACGCCGCCGGCCGAAGACACAGGCGCCGGCACGGCCACCGGCACCAGCATCTGAGGCTCGGCCGTACGCGCAGGACGGGGGGCGCGGGGCTCCGCCCCGCGCCCCCCGTCCTTGGTGCGCTTCGGATCAGATGCGCAGGTACGAGTCAGCGTAGATGACCTGGTTCCGGAGCATGCGGTAGGTCTTGTAGATGTCGACCTGATCGGGATCGTCCTGATCGACGAGGGCAGGGTCGAGGTCATCCATGGCCTCGCTCGCGTCGTGGAGGGCCACGAGCAGCTTGCCGACGGGGGTGGTCTCGTCACGCTGCTCGACGATGCGGATGACCTCATTCTGCTTCGCGTCCAGCGGATCGACGATCGCGGCGTCCAGCCCGGCGCTCATCAGCATCACCAGATAGGTGCGGTTGATGAGGCTGCGGAACTCGGCCGGACAGCCGTTCGAGACATTCGACAGGCCCACGACCGTGGTGGGCGCAGGGTCGGACAGTTGCTTGAAGATGCGGATCGCGTCCACGGCGGCCTCAGCCACATCCTGATTGCAGGTGACCGTGAGGACGAGCGGGTCGAGGAACACGCTCGGCATCGGGAGGCCGGCGGCCTCCGCCGCCGGCAGGAGCGCCTCCATGGCGATACCGGCGCGGCCGTCGGCCGTCGTCGGGATGCCGTCGACGCCCATGGTGAGCGCGATCACGCTGGCGTCGAACTCAGCGGCGAGTTGCATGACGCTGTCGAGACGCAGGGGGTCGGCGGAGGCGGAGTTGAGCATGGCCGGCTGCTTGCAGACCTCGAGCCCGGCGCGCATCGCCGCGAGGTTGGTCGTATCAAGCGATAGCGGGACGTCGACCACTTCCTGGACGGCCTGCACGATCCACGGCATCACCTCATGCCCGAGCTTCTTCTGTGGCCCGATGTTGAGGTCGACGACGCCCGCGCCTGCCTCCACCTGACGCACGGCCAGTTCCTGGATGAACTTGGCGTCGCGCGCCTCTATGGCCTGCTTGACGGGTGGGGCGATGATGTGGATGTTCTCACCGATGAGCAGCACGTGCCGCCTCCTTGCCGAAGTCAATGGGGAGCCTGTCGAGGACGTTGAAGAAGGCAGTCCTGAGAAGACTGTCTTCGGGAAGCTCGGTGATGGGACGGCCTGACGCGTCGAGGGCCGCCACCTGGGGATCGCTGGGGAGCACCGCCAGGAGATCAAGGCGCTGCTCCGCGATGGCCTTCTGGAGCTCCGGTGTGAGGTCGTTGTCGGCGCGGTTGACGATGAGGTAATGCTGCCCCACCTTCGTCTGCAGCTCGTCGAGGACGGCGCGCACGCGGCCGGCAGTGACGATGCCGCGTACTGTCGCGTCGCTGATGATGAAGAGCACGTCGACGTCACGGGTGGTGCGCCGCGACAGATGTTCCAGGCCTGCCTCGTTGTCGATCACGACCCACGGATAGCTCTCGGTGATCGTGTCGACGATCGCGCGCAGCATGTTGTTCGCGGCGCAGTAGCACCCGGCTCCCTCGGGGCGTCCCATGGCGAGGAGATCGACGCCGACGCCCTCGACCACAGTGGAATTGATTTCGTAGTCGAGCAGGTCGCGCTTGGACACTCCAGCTTCGAGGAGGTTCGCCCGGGCCTTCTCGCTCGTCTCTTCGCGGACGTCCCCGACCGTCTTGTCGAGCGGGAGGCCGAGCACGGTGTTCAGGTTGCTCGCCGGATCCGCGTCAATCGCCAGGATGGGGCTCGCCTTGGCCTCGATCAGTCGGCGGATGATCAGGCCGGCCAGCGTCGTCTTTCCGGTGCCGCCCTTGCCGGCGACGGCGATTGTCGTGGTCATGCGCTCAACCTCCGGAGCAGTGACACGATCATGAACCCGGCGCTCCGGTCGCCCGTGCCGCCAGCGCGTCGCGAACGGTCGGAAAGGCGTCGAGATCGGTATGAGGCAGGAAGAGCGCCGATGTGTACTCGTCCATGAACGTGTTGTCGGCGCTCAGCTCGAGATATGTCATCTTGCCCGCCACGTCGCGCATGTCGTGGCGCATGGCGACGCAGAGGAGCGTCGCGAAGGCGCCCCTGGCGCTGGTGTTGCCGAGGAAGTGGAAATGCTCGACCGGCTGATCCGGGAGCAGCCCGATGCGGATCGCCTTGTCCACGTTGATGTACTGGCCGAAGGCTCCGCCGATGAGGATCTGCTCGACGTCGGCCAAGTCCACGCCGACGCTGCTGCACAGGACCTCGTATCCGGCGTAGATGGCGGCCTTGGCTCGCAGGAGGGAGGTGATGTCGGACTCGGTGACGACGATGTCGTGTGCCGCGTCCTTCTCGCCGGCCCAGGCGACCACATACTCGGCCACGCCGTCGCGGACGCGGACGCGTGGCGTCTGGGCGTTGCGGTCGAGGTGCCCCGACTTGTCGAGCAGGCCCGTGAAGAAGAGCTCGCCGAGCAGGTCGATGAGACCGCTCCCGCAGATGCCGACCGCCGGCGCGTCGTCGATCGTGCGGAACGAGGGCTCGAAGGCGTCGTCGATGTAAATGTCTTCGACGGCTCCTTCGCTGGCGCGCATGCCGTGCTTGACCCCGCCTCCTTCGAAAGCCGGGCCGGCGGAACAGGCGCAGGACAGCAGCCAGTCCTTGTTGCCGAGCACCATCTCGCCGTTGGTACCGATGTCGATGAACAGCGTCAGCTTCTCGGTCGCGTACATGCCGGAGGAGATGACGCCGGCCGTGATGTCCCCGCCCACGTAGCTGCCCACCGCGGGCAGGCAATGGACGCGTGCGAGCTGGTTGACGTCGAGATCGAGGTCCGCCGCCTGCAGGCGCGGGGGATTGGACACGGTCGGAATGTACGGCTCTTCACGGAGATAGCGCGGGTCGATGCCGAGCAGCAGGTGGGTCATGATCGTGTTGCCGGCGAGTGCGAGCTCGTAGATCTCCCGATTCGTGATGCGGTTGCGTTCGACCAAGTGCTCGATCAGCCGATTGACAGTGTCGACGGCGAGCGTCTGCAGGTGATTCAGGCCGCCCTTGCGTTTCGCGTAGATGATGCGCGAGATGACGTCCTCGCCGCAGGAGATCTGCTCGTTGTACGCGCTCTCCGTATCGACGATGCGGGCCGTCGTGAAGTCGATGAGATAGGCGACGATGCTGGTCGTGCCGATGTCCACGGCCAAGCCGTACTCGCCGGCCGCCTCGTTGGCCGGCCGCACGTCGAGGAGCCGGGGCGGCAGATAGCTTCCGTAGGCCCAGTCGCTCATCTCAAGGGTCACGCGTACATGCCAGTTGGCCTTGCGCAGCACGTGCCCGAGGGTCTTGAGGATGGGCAGCTGGGCTCGCAGCCCGTCTGCGTCGGTTTGACGCGCGAGCTCCCGTTTCAGGCGGTCGAAGTCGCTCGTGTTGTCGGTGAGCGACGGCGCCTCGAGCTGGATCAGAAAGCTGCGTACGGCCGGATTCTGCTGCCAGTTGCACTCGACAGGCAGGGCCTCCGGCTCCGCCGCGGCATGGCCGTGCGGACGCACGTGCTCGCGCTTGCGCGGCGGCACATACACCTCGCAGGAGCCGGACACATACGTCTGGCAGCCGACGGTCCAGCCCTCGGCCACTTCGTTCACGTCGAGACCGGCGTTGCTGCGCCGAATGACTTCGCCCTCGTCGACGCGCAGGCGGCAGCGGCCGCAGCGTCCCTGCCCCGCGCACGGGGCGGGGACGCTGAGATCGCAAAGGATGGCGGCGTCGAGCAGGCTCGTGCCTACGGGGACGTCAATCGACTCGCCAGAGGGCGAGAAGGTGACCGTCGCCATGACGGTCTTGCTCGTCGCGGGCGAGTGGCTCATGGTTCGCTCAGACCGCCGCCCAGATTGTCTTGAGGTAATTCGGGATGTCGACGGCGTCACGCGGGCCGACCATTATCTGCCAGCCCGGCAGTTCCTCCTCGACTTCGCCGGACAGCCCCGCGACGTGTCCCGGGATCACGAGCTTCTTGTGGTTCAGCTTGTCGCCGATGCCCGAGCCCTTGACGGTCTTGGCGATCTTCTCGGCGTCCAGCTTGCCGGCTGCCCAGGCGGTCAGGACCGACTGGCCGTCGCAGTCCGCCACGAGCAGCCAGCTCGGCGAACCTGAACCCTCGACCTCGCCGGAGACGGAGAAGTATGTGAGCGAGAAGTTGGTCGTGATCAGCAGGGGGCTGTCTGCGCCTGGCGTGCCCACCTCGTAGAGCTTCGGGTCGACCTGGATCGGCTTCTGCGGATCGGTGTAGACATTCTGTCGCAAGGTGAGCAGCGCGTAGAGCTCGCCAGGCTCGAAGTGATCGAGAACGACGATTCCCGCGTACTTTGCGATCGCCTGATCGGCGCGGATGAGCTCGGACTGCCAGGTCGGGGCGCCGGCGTCGGCCAGGATGGGGAAGCCGAGGGCGCGAACACCCTTCTTGAGGGCAAGGCGACGCAGTTGCGTGAACGCGGCGAGATCGCCTGCGAGCGAGGTCGTGCCGGCGTCGAGGATGAGGTCCTCGACGCCCGCCCCGCGTACCTTCTCGGACAGGTCCACGAGCGTGCTGAGGTCGCCTGCCTCGGAACGGATGGCAAGGGGGCAGCCGTGCTTCTTCGCCACGGCAGCCATGGTCTCCCAATTGGCCGTCGTGGCGGCGTGGATGAGCGGCTTCTCGGCGCCCGCGCCGGCATCGAGGGCGGCGTCGACGGCGGCGGCGTCCTCGCTCCAGAGGATGAGCGGCAGGCCGGGGGCGGCCACGCGGGCGGCGGAGACGGCCGCCGCGTACGCCGCCGCATCGCCTGCCTGACTGATGGCCAAGCCGTCGAGGCGGATCTTCATGCCGACTCGCTCGAGCTCATAGCCGGCGACCTTGGCCGCCGTAGCGGCCAGCTGCGGGTCGTCACTGGCGATACGCAGGACGAGGCCAGGCTGATGGTAGAACGTCTTCTCGTGCCGGTACAGCACCACTTCGTTGCCGATCTCGAAGGCGCGTTCGCCGGCGCCGATCGCCACGAGCTTGATCGGCGGCGCCGACGCCGCGTCGAGCGCCGTCTTGGCCTCTTCGCTCACATGCGGGCACTTTTCGAGCTCAGTGCCCTTCTGGGCGAGCTTCATCGAGAAAGCCAGGCACGTCGGGAAGCCGCACTCCTTGCAGTTGGTCTGCGGCAGCAGCTTGTAAATCTGCAGTCCGGTGAGAGCCACGGTCAGGCTCCTTTCACGAGGTCGTCCAGCGCCGAACGGAGGGCGCTCAGGGAATCGGGGTGGCGGAGCAGCAGGATGTCGGCTCCGGCCTCGAGCAGGGTCATGCCGGTGCCGATCTCCCAGGCAACGCCGCGCGTCGAGAGGGCGCCCCAAGCCTCAGGGACGTCCTCGGACGCCCGCGCCTCCTTCTGGCGCCAGACCTCTTCGCCCACCTGGCAGATCATGGGCTGCTGGGTCATCGCGTCGCCCATCAAGGCCGCCAGGCGCAGCCGCTCCATGACCGAGTAGGTGTACTCGAGGCCGTAGCCCAACGCGCCTGTGTTCGGGTCCATGAGCACGCGCTCCAGCGGCAGGCCCATGTCGGAGATCAGGATGTTGAGCTGCTTGGCGAGGTTAACGTCGATGGGCGTTTCACCGATCACGACGTGGTTGTTGCCGAGGGCAGCGGCCACGATCGTCCGGTAGTTCTTCTCCTCACACACGCCGAGCGCCAGCTGTTCGCCCTTCGTCGCCTCGGCGACCGCGATGAGTACCTCGTTGTCCTTGTCTGCCGTGCCGGGACCATAGACGAGGAGCGGCACGTCGACGGCGGCAAGCACCTGCTTGACCTTATCGACCGCATAGGCGGCGTCGTTGTCGCCACGATCCGGATGACAGCTGTCCAGCCTGAGCGCGATGAGCTCGGCGCCGAGTTCGACGCCGAGCTTCGCCCACTGCGCCGGGTCGTCCATCACGTCGCCCCAGGCGGACATGAGCTCTGGGGACCAGGATGGCGTGCGGTCCTCGATCTCGATCGCCAGGGCGGGCCGGTGCGGCATCGCGCCCTCGAAGCCGAGGAACGGCAGGGTCGTCTCGCCGCCGACCGTGACGGCCGAGCGGCTGCCGCCGCCGAGCGTGACCTCACGCACGGAGCCCGGCCATTTCTCTACAGGTGTCTCCACAGCAGTCATCAGCACTCCAAGCGGTCGCGGATCAGAAGAGGGGATCCATGATGAGGGCAGGATGCCCCTTCTCTTCGAGGAAGGGGAGAAGCTCGTCGACGCTCGTGCAAATCGTCTCGTCGGCGATCATATCGAGCAGGCCGGGATGACCCGCCTTCTCGCAGATCTCCTCGAGCTCCGGACGCATGCTGTCCTTGAGGAAGGAGCTCATCCAGACGATGCGCGGCATGCCGCCGTCGCCCGAGATGAACTTCTCGCTGGTGAGGTAATACTTGCCGAAGCCCATCATGCCGGGCGTCTGCATGCCGCCGCCGGCGGTGCCGGCCAGCGTCGAGAAGGTCATGCCGCAGGGGGTCATGCTCGGGTCCTCACGGCTCACGATCATGAAGCCGTTGGCCTCGGGCACGAGCACCATGATGCACTCGAAGCAGCCGCAGGAGGTCATCGGGGCCTCCATGATCGAGTAGAAGGTGACGCGATCCACGCTCTGGTTCGAGTGGGCGTAGATGTACTCGTTGGGACCGGTGAACTCGCCCTTGGCCGGGTCGATGCAGATGCCCTTAGGCACAGGCTGGTTCGGCCCGGTCGGATTGATCTCGAACGAGGCCTTGCAGTCGAGCCAGTTGTAGGCGCCGCACAGGCCGACGCGCTCAGGGTTGACGACGCACACGTGGTTGGGCGCGAAGCTCTGGCAGAGCAGGCACGAGTAGAACGTGTCGACCGACTCGTCGGTGAGGTTGGCGATGCGCTCGTTGCGCTGGCGATACGCCTCACGCGCCTCCTCGATGAGCGTGTCGACCTCCTCGGGCACCGTCGTGAGGTGTACCTGCACCTTGTCCACGATGTTGCCGAACACCTCGTGGATGCGGGCGTGCAGCACTTTGCCGAAGTGCTCCATCCTGAAGCCCTTGGCCACTGTGTTCTTGCTCACGCGAATCCATGTGATGTCGCGCTGGCCGTTGTGCTGGACGCCCTCGATCCCGTTGATGAAGTAGTGGAACTGGCGCTCCACGATGG
>CAZHMG010000073.1:0-2986 GCA_964533575.1 uncultured Thermoleophilia bacterium
GCATACCGTGGCGCAATGCCTCGGCTGGGTAGAGATCTGCACCCCTGGTCTTGATCATAGTGTGCAGACTGACGCTTCTCGCCCAAACCCCGCACAGGAGGATTTCGGGACGCGTTGGTCGGCGAAGGGTAAAGGTGATGCAGATGGCGACTCGTCCCGACAGATCGATCAGCGGAAGGCAGCCTGGGACCTCGGCAGGGCGATTCTTCCTGCTCACATTCCTGTTCTCGTGGGCGGTGTGGCTGCCGCTGATGCTCGTGCGGCTCGGGGTCCTCTCCCGCGGCATGGACGAGTCGCTGATCGTGTCACTCGCCTTGCCCGGCGTGCTGATGCCGGCCGTCGCGGCGATCATCTTGGTTACGCGCGCCCGCGGTCGCGCTGGTCTCGGCACTCTGCTTCGCCGGCTCCTGATCTGGCGACTCGGCGTGTGGTGGCTCGTGGTGCTCATCCAGCCGGTGCTGCTGGTGGCGGCGGCGGTGCTCGCCGGGTTGTTCGGTGATGGGGCTTTCGCACGGTTCGTCCGGCCTGAGAGCGCGTCCGCGCTGCTGGTCACCGTGGTCTTCCTGATCATCGCCGCGACCGGTGAGGAACTGGGATGGCGCGGCTTCGCCCTGCCGGCGCTCCAGCGGCGGTTCAGTCCATTAACGGCGAGCATCGTCCTCGGCCTGGCGACGGCGACATGGCACCTCCCGTACTGGATCCTGCAGGGCATCGTCGAGACCTACGGTCTTCTCTATCTGGCCGTGGATTACGTATTCATCGTTGCGCTGACGCTCCAGATCACCTGGTTCTTCAACAGGACCGCGGGAAGCGTGCTTCTGCCCGTCGCCTTTCACGTCGTGTTCAATGCGATCAACGTGGCGCTTCTGCCCGTCACGTCAGACCTCCTGGGATTCGTCGTGCTCACCGCGCTGGAATGGGTGGTGGCGCTGGCGTTGCTGTCGCGTCTGGGGCCGCCGTTCACGGCGGCGCCGGGCGAGGGGCAGGCGCAAGAGTCGTGAGAGGAACGGCGCAAATCAAGGCCGGTGAGAGATATGCGTCCGTTCCATTCCTCCTTCCTGATCTGAAGCCGGTTGGGCGTATGATCCTCCTAGACCCGACACGGGAGGTGGTCGATGAGTCCTCGATGGGAGAGTGGTCCGGCGGGCGAGGCGCAGGGCGCGCTTGAGCCGTTCATCGGCCACTGGGATACCGAAGCGAAGCTGTGCGACGCGCCGGAAGGCAAGCAGGCATCCATAGTGGCGACCGACGTCTACGAGTGGCTCCCCGGGGGCTACTTCGTGCTGCACCACTGGGATGTGAACCTCCCGCGAGGTCGCGGCCAGGGCATCGAGGTGATCGGCGCCACCGATACCCGCGGCACGTTCTTCATGCACGCCTACGACAGCGACGGCGTGGTGGGGGAGATGACGGGGCGCGTGGACGGCGACGAGTGGCGGTACACGTCGGAGTCGCTGCGCTTCGCCGGGCGGTTCAGCGACGGCGGGACCGTCTTCTCCGGTCTGTGGGAGCAGCGCCCCGGCGACGAATGGGAGCCGTGGCTGGACGTCGTGATGCGGCGGTGGTCCGAGGCGTAACCGCCGCTACGCCAGGCCGACACCCTCATCGCCGGCCGCCAGCGCCAGGAACTGGGCAGCGTCGACGTGCACGTCGAGAAGGTGCGGCGCCGGCAGGCTCGCCTGCTCGTACTGCATCCTGCCGCTGAGCGCGCTCATCTCGATCAGCGCCTCCATCGAGCGGGCGCCGTGCCGGTATCCGCCGATGAGGAGGAAGGCGCGCAGCAGGCCGGGGTCGATGCGCAGCGTCGGCCCCGCGGCGGAGTCGCCGACGATCTGCGGTGCTTTGCGCAGGAGGAGCGAGCGCAGGAGCAGGGCCCGGCGCAGCACCACGGCCTCGTCGTCGGCGGACCTGGGGTTGGGGCCGAGGATGTCGACGAAGCCGCGCAGCCGGCTGATGAAGTCGGGCTTCTTGGCCGCCGACTCGGTCTCGGCGTCGCGAACGGTCGCGAACTCGCCGAACGACGAGGCGGTGCCGCCGGCGAAGACGAAGATCGCCGGCCCCAGCGGGCGGAATGACTCGCCTTCCCGGAACTTGCCGTCCTGCATCGGCGCCAGGAAGTGGCGCAGCCAGCCGAGGCGCCGGCCGTCCAGCGGCGTGTCGAATTCGTCCCAGAAGACGAGCGGCAGCCGCTGCTCGAGGACGGCGTCGCGGATGTGATGGAAAGCCGCCGTGAGCTCAGACGCGTCGTCGAACTGCGACAGGTTGAACTCGAGGATCTGGGTCGCCCCTCCCAGCCTGTGCTTGATGACCTGCTTGACGGCGAACGACTTGCCGCTGCCGGGCGCGCCGAAGACGGCCACCGAGAGCGGGCGCCCCAGCGGCTGGGCGCTGAAGTACCTGCTGGTGTACTCGTCGATGACGAGGCCCACGCTGCGCAGCTTCTCGATCTCGCTGCGGTCCAGGGACGACCAGGCGCCGACGGTCTCGACCGGGACGCCGAGGGGCAGGCTCGCCGGGCCGCCCAGGGCGAGCTGGCGGGCGGCGTCCAGCATCGATTCATGGCCGAGCGTGCCAGCCACGATCGTCTGCAGGCCGTCTGATCGCGGATGGTCCGTCGCGATGATCTCGCGCGGTTCCTGGAGCAGGGCCGTCGCGATGGTGTCGACGGGGAACGAGAGGCTGCGGCCGTCCGGTCCGTCGGTCTCGATCAGGCCAGACTGGTGCAATGAGCGCGAAGCGGAGACGCCGCGGCGAACGGCGTCGGCCACCTCGGCATCGTCGTCGCACGCGAGGGCGGCGGCGACCGCGGCGAGATGGACCAGCGTGTGGCCGACCGTCTCGCCGGGATGCTCGCGGCGCCAGGATCCCTCGGGGGCCAGGGGATCGTAGATCAAGGTGGTGGGGCCGTCCCGGCGCACGACGACGGCCCCCGACAGCTCCAGCAGCACGATGACGGTGGCGGCGCCGCCGATGTCGTGGGAGCGGA
>CAZHMG010000073.1:3086-11529 GCA_964533575.1 uncultured Thermoleophilia bacterium
GAGCGGATACCCGATCTTCGCCCCAGCTCTGCGCAGATCGGAGCTCGACAGGATCAGAGTGAGCCGGTCGGCGGCGCGTTCGAGGAGGTGGGTCAGCAGCGCGTTGTCCTGCATGGGCGCCATCGTCGAGACGATGATGTGGCGGGGAGCAGAGCCGTCGAGGTCGGGCCATCCCTCAGGGGTCCGGCGATAGGACAGTCCGATGTCCTGGATGGCGAGCACATCGATCGCCCTGTCGCCGATGGGCGGCAGAAAGTGCTCCGGACGCGAGGCGGGTCGCACGCCCCACACGCGACTCAGGCGCCAGGCCTCGCGCGTGCGGCCTTCGCTACGCTCGGCAAAGGGGCCGGCCAAGCTGAACGAACGCGTGACGCGCTCGTCGAAAGGCGACGACAGGGCCTCGGGCGGGACGACCGGCCCGATCACGTCGATCCCGGATCCGGCGGAACCGTGATGACGGCAGACGGCCGCGAGGATCTGGGCGGCGCGCGCCGCGCCGCCCGGCATCGCGGCTGCGTGCACGCCGGCCGTCCCCTCGATGAGCCAGGAGAGGTCGAAGATGCGGTTCGCCTCGCCGGCGGGGGCGACAATGCTCCAGTCCACGAAGACGTCGCCGGTGACGAGGATGGTTGCGGCTGTATCGGCCATGACGAGGCTCCTCCTGAAGGGACGGGCTGACGCAGTATAACCGGCGGGGACGGAATGCAGGCGGTGGGGTATTCATGATGTATGAGCGATATCCGCGACAGGATCAAGACGCCAGAGGAGGCGGCCGAGGCGATCCGTGAGCGCTACGGTGTCTCGATCAGCGCGAGCACGGTAGGGCGCTGGCTGCGGGAGGGAAGGATCCCGGGCCAGTACTTCTACGGCAGGTGGCTGGTCAACATGCCGGGCACGTTCGAGATTCTCGACGAACGCACGAACTGGCGCCCGAGCCCGCCGAAGATGAAGGCAGCCTGATCGCAACGGCAAGGTCGGCTTGGCCGGAGCTCAGGAGCTGTTGCGCGCCCTCATCGCGATCTGGCGCGCGATAGCTTCGACCATGCGCTGGGCGCGCTCGACGCCGAACTCCCTGAGCCGCCACGTCGGCGCCAGGATGCTGATGGCGGCGTCCTGATCGGGGATCTCGAGGGCACAGGCGACGGAGGTGACGCCCGACTCGACGGCGTCCTCGACGACATGCGACGTGCCGCGGTCGGAGAAGGCGGCGCCGGTCGCCGTGTCGCGCAGCGGCACCCGGCGCCCGACCCAGCCGCTGATGCGCAGCACGTACGGGCTCTCGATCTGGTCGATGTAGAGCCCGTGGTCGCCGCTGAGGACGATGAGGCTCGCCGTCTCCCGCGTCGCGTCGCGCAGTTGCGTGAGGAGCGGGCGAGCCACGATGCGCAGGTAATCGACGGTCGCCACGCGTGAGGCCAGGCTGACCAGCTCGAGGCCGAGAGTGTAGGTGCCGTCGGGCTCGGCGCGCACCAGATCGTCCTCGACCATGGACGGCACCATTCGTTCCACGACCGAGCGCGGCAGCTCGCCGCGCAGCGCGATGTCGCGCAGGGTCAAGCCGTTGGGGGCGGTCGTGAGCGCCCGCAGGACCGCCAGACCGTGGGCGAAGAGCGGCGCCGCGTCGCTGAGCTCGTGCGTCGCCGGGCCGAGGCTCCAGGTGCGTTCTTTGGGATGGTAGACGACGTATCTGCGGTCCTTGAGCGTCCGCAGCAGTGCATAGAGACTCGAGCGCGGAATCGAGCATCCCATGGCGATGATCGCCGCCGGGGCCGGCGTCGAACGGCGGGCGAGGAACTCGAGGACGTCGAGCGTCCGGGTGGCGGATCCCTCGACGCTTGTCTCAGATGCTGGACTGCGCGTCATGGCATCACGATAGCGAACCGGCGACTGGCCTGCAAAACGGGGCCATCTGGCAACAGGGCCTCAGGTTGCATTCATGCCTGCGCCTGCGGTTTCATGCCGGGTGGTCCGCGTACCGCGGGCGCACCACGGCAACCGGCGGCGAGGGACATGAAGGCAGAGGCGACAGCGGGAGACGGCCGGGCGGCGCAGGCGGCCCTGCGCACTCTGGACGTGCTCGAGTTCTTCGAGACGCAGACGGCCCCGCTCTCGGCCGCCGACATCGCCGCCTCCTGCGGCATCCCGCGCTCCAGCCTCTACAACCTGCTGCGCATGCTGCGCTCGCGCGGCTACATCGCCTACAGCCGCGCCGGCCGGGGCTGGGTCTGCGGCCGCCGCCTTCTGGAGCGCCGCTCCGACGGCTTCCGCTTCGTCGACGGCATCGCCGCGGCCGAGGCGATCGCGGCCGGCGGGACGGCGCTCAGCGCCGACGAAGTGGCCGTCAAGGCCGGCTTGTCACGCGAGACGGCGGGCCGCGCGCTGGTCACGCTGGAGGAGAGCGGCCTGGTGACGGCCGTGGCCGACGGCGCCTTCGCCGTCGGCCCGCGCCTGGTCGCGCTCGAATCGCCGCTGGGCTGGACAGACCGCCTGCGTGCGGTCGCGCGGCCGATTCTCGTCAAGCTGCGCGACGCCAGCGGCGAGACGGCCAGCCTCGTCGTCCAGGACGGCGAGGACGCCCTGTACCTCGATCAGGTCGAGAGTTACTACGAGCTGCGCTGCGCAGGGTGGACGGGGCGCCGCGTGAGTCGTTCCGGCACGTCGGCCGGGGCTGCCTTCGTCGACCCGGCCCACGCCCACGTCGTCGCCGACGCCGTCGAACCCGGCGTGACGGCCATCACGAGCGCCGCCGGGGGCATCAGCCCGGCGGTCGGCGTCAACGTCATCGGGCCAACCTGGCGGGTCAGCGAGCGCGGAGTCGAAGAGCTTTCGCGCTTCGTGCAGGCGGCGGCGGAGGAACTGGGCGCCGCCTATTCGCGAGCTCGTGTCCCCGGCGCCTGACCGGTTGGCATCCCAGGCATGGGCCGCGAGTTCCGATTGAAGGCGTTATGTTCCGCGTCCATTGGGTAGGTGGCGACAATTCGACCGTCGCGCCGCGTGCGCCGCGTCCCGCTCCGAGGCACGGCGGGACACCGTGTGGCGCAGCACGAGCATCCGTTCCATGCGCGGTGGGGGAGGCGCGTGACAGTCACACGCGGCACGGGGGATGAAACGACGGGTGACGCGCTCGCTCCGGCGACCCTCGAGCAGATGCCGCAGCCCGTGACCGCCGAAGCGGCGCCGCAGGTCGCGCCGGAGGCGACTGGCGCCGACATCGCGAGCAGCGACCGCACGCGGGCGATCGTCGCGGTCTCCGCCATCGTCTTCGCGCTGCTCGTCACGGGACTCGCCATCGACTTCATCGCGTTCCACCTGATCGCGGAGATCACGGTCGTCGTCGTGCTCGTCAGCATCTTCACCATTGCCTGGTACAACCACCGGTATGTGACGAACGGTTACCTGATCGTCGTCGGGATGGCCGCCCTGCCCGTGGCCCTGCTCACGCTCGTCCACGCGATCACGTACCCCGGCATGCCGGTCATGCAGGAGCGGGCGCCGGATCTGCCGACCCAGCTCTGGCTGGCGGCGCGCTACGTGACGGCCGCCGCGCTGCTGATCGCGCCGGCATTCGCCGCCAGACGCCTGCCCAGACCGGCGTTCGCCATGGCGGGCTTCGCCGCTGCCGCGGCGCTTCTTGCCGCCGCCGCGCTCGCCGGTGTGTTCCCCGAGGCATTCGTGCAAGGCGAAGGATTGACCACCTTCAAGATCGCGTCGGAGTACGTGATCATTGCAGCCTTTCTGGTCGCCTTGGCCTTGCTCTGGCGGGTACGCGCCGTCTTCACCCGCGTGGTCTACCTGCTGCTGGCCGCGGCCATCGTCGCCTCCGTCGTCGCCGAACTGCTCTTCACGGCCTACACTGACCCCCACGGCCTGACCAATCTCGTCGGTCACCTCGCCTATCTCTTCTCGTTCTGCCTGTTCTACATCGCGCTCGTCGACGTCGCGCTGCGCCGCCCCTACGCGCTGCTCTTTCGCGAGCTCGCGCAGAGCAATGCCGCGCTCGCGGAGGCGCACCGCTTGGCTGCGGGGATGAACGAGATCAGCGCCGAGATCAACTCCACGCTCGAGCGGCAGGAGATCCTGACCGGCGCCGTCGGCATGGCAGGCATGGTCATGAAGTGCGACGCGGCCGTGCTGAGTCTGTGCGAGGGCGAGCGCTTTCGGCCCCAGTACTTCTGGGGCTACTCGGGCACCGTGTTCGACGGTATCGTGCTTGACCGAGACAGCGCCCGCCATGTCTACCGAGCGGTGGCGACGACGCAGCCGGTCGCCATCACGGACACCCTGCAGGAGGGCGGCGTGAGTCAGACCCTCCTGGATGCGACCGGCGTGCGGGCCGTCATCACCACGCCGATCATCGTCCGCGGCGCCATCCTCGGCAGTCTCAGCTTCCATTGGCGACAGGGTCCACACGAGGCGACGTCTCTCGAGCTCGATTTCGCCAGAAACGTCGGCACAGCGCTTGCGCTGGCGCTCGACAACGCGCTCTCCTACGCAGCGGAGCGCGACGTCGCGGAGACGCTGCAAGCCGACATGGTCCCGGTGGCCTGCAGCCTGCCGGGTCTCGACATCGGATACGCGTACGTCCCCGCCCCCGGCCCCGGCCGCATCGGCGGGGACTTCTACGACGTCATCGCTCTCGACGACGGCCGCGCCGCCCTGCTCATCGGCGACGTGGCCGGCCGCGGGCTGGCCGCCGCGACGACGAACTCCATGACCAGGACCACGGTGCGCGCGCTGGTCGCCGTCGACCCCGATCCCGGCGTCGTGCTGCAGCGGGCCGGGACGACGCTCAGTCGCGAGCTCGAGCCAGGCCAGTTCGTCACCGCGATCCTGGGGCTCATTGAGCCCTCGGACGGCTCCATATGGCTGGCGAGCCGCGGGCACGGCGCCCCCGTCGTGGCGGGCAGGCCGGACCTCGCGCCGCCTGCGGGCTTCACGGCGCCGCCGCTCGGCGTGGCGCCTGAGTCCACAGCCACGCCGTGGCGGATCAGCCTGAACCAGGGCGACACCGTGGTGCTCTTCACCGACGGCGCCTACGAGGCGCGCCGCGGCGCCGAGTTCTTCGGTCACACGCGCCTGCAGGCCGCGATCCATGCCGCGGCAGGCGCCCCGACGGCGCAAGAGCTCGTCGACGACGTGCTGGCGGCCGTTCGTGAGTTCGCCGGCACCGAGTTCTCCGACGACCTCGCGATCCTGGCGGTGAGGTACGTGAACGACTGGGGATGCGGGCCGGCAGGGCAACGACGCGCTGAGGCGTCGTTGCCCTGCCCCTTCGACTAGCGGACGACCAGCTTGTTGTTGCCGGTCGACGACTGGGTGTTGCTCGCCTGATCCGTCGCGTAGACGTAGAAGCGGTAGGTGCCCTTAGGCAGGGTGCAGACGAACTTCGCCGACAGGCTCGTGTTCACCGACTTCGTGCCGAGGCTGAGGGTCTTGACGACGCTGCCGCGGCTGTTTTTGATCTTGATCGTCACGGCCGCCGTGGGGCTGCCCGGGCGGGCGTCATCGACGCGGTACTTGAGCGTCGCGGTGGCGTAGCGACGCACGCTGGCCGCGGAAGGCGCCTTGGTGGCCGGCCGGGTCGTCTCGATGTTGACCCGGCGACTCACGGTCGCGCTCTGCAGACCGCCGTCGACGGTGCAGATGGTGAAGTACCAGGAGCCGTTGGCGCGGGGGCCGAACATGACGACCGCCTCGGCGGTCGTGTTGAGCAGCACGCTCGTGGTGTCGCCATCGACGTTGGCGGTCACGAGATCCAGCCGGCCGTTCGTGTCGAAGTCGCCGGTGGCGATGTGGGCGGAGCGTTTGACGCGCCCTGTGGCCCTCGTACGAGTATGTCACTCATAAGGCTTGCGGGCGTGCGGCGGGTCCATATCCGTCTAGCCCCCTGGACGCGTAGTGATCGGTCTTGAACGTTCTGAGGCTGGACAGTAGGTTCATAGCAGTCAGCCGGCCGCGGACAGAAGACACGTGAAGGAGAGCCACCAATGGCGAGAACCCTGCGGGTACATCCACTCAGCAGCGACGACATCGCGACGATCCACGAAAAAGCCGTGCGGATCCTCACCGATCACGGCGTCAAGGTCGACTACGAGAAGGCGCTGAAGCGCTTCGCCGCCGCCGGCGCGAACGTCGACATGGAGACGCGGATGGTCCGCTTCCCCAAGGACACGATCGACGCGGCCCTCGCCAGCGTCCCCAAGACCGTCAAGGTCATGGGCGGCGACGCCAAGCACGACTTCATCGTCCCTGATCCGTCTGGCAAGTTCTTCTCGACCACCTGCGTGCAGACGATGCGCTACCTCGACCCCGACGCCGGCGATTACGTCGACAACACGCATCAGCGTTACGCCGAGTGGTGCCAGCTGGTCGAGAAGCTCCCCAACATCAACGTCTGCGCCATCCAGACGCCCATGGACGCGCCGCCCGAGACGGCCGACGTGCACGGGCTCAACGTGCAGCTGCAGAACACGTCCAAGCCGCTGATGCTGCTCGCCTACTGCTACGAGAGCGTGCCGTACCTCTTCGAGCTGATGCTGGCGCGAGCCGGCAGCGCCGAGGCGCTGCGCGAGCGCCCGCTGCTCCTCATCAATCCCACCTCCCTGAGCCCCCTGGTCTACAAGGACATGGACATGGCGCAGCTGCTCGGCGCGGCCGAGTACAACATCCCGGTCGCCGCCAACTCGCTGCCCGTCCTCGGCGCCACCGCCCCCGGCACCATCGCCGGCACCGTGCTCCTCGAGGTGGTCGAGCTCCTGGCCTTCCTCGTCATGTCGCAGATGCTCAAGCCGGGCCTGCCCTTCATCGCCACCGTCTTCAACACGACGATGGACCTGGGCACGGGCAACGCGCTGCTCGCCAGCAGCGAGACGATCCTGACGCGCGCCGCCTGCGCCCAGTTCTTCAAGGAGGGCATCGGCGTGCCGGTCGAGACCTTCTCCCTGATGGCCGACTCGTACCTGCCCGACGGGCAGACGGCGGCCGAGAAGGTGCTGCAGCCGACGATCCTGTCGATGGCCGGTGCGGACATCCTCTACGGCGCCGGCCACCCCGGCGGCTCGACGCTGGCCAGCCCTGTGCAGCTCGTCAACCACGCCCGGACGCTGGCCGTCGTGCAGCGCACCGTCTCCGGCGTCGAGGTCGACGACGAGACGCTGGCCGAGCAGGAGATCATCGAGGCCGGCCCGGGCGGTCACTACCTGCGCCGCAAGCACACGCTGCGCCACTGCCGGGAGATGATCCGCCCCGACCTGTTCGTCCCCGATGTGCTCGACAACTGGATCAACGCGGGCCGCAAGGATCTCCAGACGCGGGCCACGGAGCTCTACCGCGAGCTCAAGAAGGACCTCGTGCCGCTCGAGCTGCCCGAGGACGTGAAGCGCGACATGGACAACGTGGTCAAGGCGGCCGACAAGGCCCTCGCCAAGTGAGAGCGGGATCGACGCACTGCACGATCGATGGATGAAATCTGGAGGAACCATGGCGTTTGAAAGCTTGCGACAGGCGATTCTCGAGGGCGACGCCGATGAGGCGGCGCGACTCGTACAGGGCCATCTCGACGAGGGCAAGGAAGCGAGCGACATTCTCGACAACGGGCTCATCGCGGCGATGGACGTGGTCGGCGAGATGTTCAGCAAGGGCGAGCTCTTCATCCCCGAGATGCTGATCTCGGCCGAGGCGATGCAGGAGGGCCTCGCCCTCATCAAGCCGCTGCTGCTGGCGCAGCAGAGCGGCGGCAAGGGCACGGTCGTGATCGGCGCCGTCAAGGGCGATCTGCACGACATCGGCAAGAACCTGGTCGCCCTCATGCTCGAGGGCGCCGGTTTCAACGTCGTCGACCTGGGCACGGACGTGACGCCTGAGGCCTTTGTCGCGGCCGCCAGGGAGCACGACGCCGACATCATCGGCATGTCGGCCCTGCTCGTCACGACGATGCCGAACATGAACACGACCGTCAGCCAGATGCACGACGCCGGCCTGCGCACCAAGGCGATCGTCGGCGGCGCGCCGCTCACGCAGGGCTACGCCGACGAGATCAAGGCGGACGGGTACGCGTCCGACGCGCCCGGCGCCGTCGTGCTCTGCAAGAAGCTCGTCGGCTGAACCAACAGAGAGACGAGGCCGCAAGTGGATCAGACACAGAGCGCAGCGACCGTGGCGGGACCGCGCGTGGTGCGCGCCCCCCACGGCAGCGAGCTGAGCTGCCGCGGATGGCAGCAGGAAGCCGCCATGCGCATGCTCATGAACAACCTCGACCCTGACGTCGCCGAGGCCCCGGACCAGCTCATCGTCTACGGCGGCGCCGGCAAGGCGGCGCGGGACTGGGCGAGCTTCGACGCCATCGTCGCCACGCTGCGCCGCCTCAAGGACGACGAGACGATGCTCGTCCAGAGCGGCAAGCCGGTCGGCGTGTTCCAGACGCACGAGATGGCGCCGCGCGTGC
>CAZHMG010000074.1:0-11443 GCA_964533575.1 uncultured Thermoleophilia bacterium
GGCTTCGAGATGAAGGACAACATCATCCTCATCGCGGCAACCAACCGGCCCGACATCCTTGACCCGGCGCTCCTGCGGCCCGGCCGCTTCGATCGGCAGATCGTGGTTGACCGGCCGGATCGCCCCGGGCGCAGGCGCATTCTCGAGGTCCACTCGCGCGGCAAACCGCTCAGCAAGGAAATCGATCTGGACGCGCTTGCGGCACAAACCCCAGGCTTCACCGGTGCGGACCTCGCCAACCTCGTCAACGAAGCCGCTCTCCTCTCCGCTCGTCACGGCAAGAAGACCATTGAGATGCACGAGCTCGAGGAAGGCATCATGCGGGTGCTCGCCGGTCCCGAGAAGAAGACGCGCATCATCTCCGAGAAGGAGAAGGCGATCACCGCGTATCACGAGATGGGGCACGCGTTCGTCGGCCATTTCCTCGAGCACACCGACCCCGTACACAAGATCTCCGTCGTGAGTCGTGGGCAGGCCCTCGGCTATACCATCTCGCTGCCGACAGAGGACAAGTTCTTGACGACGAAGGCGGAGCTCATGGACACGCTGGCCATGACGCTCGGCGGTCGCGCTGCAGAAGAAGTCGTGTTCAGCGAGATCACCACGGGAGCCGCGAACGACCTCGAAAAGGCGACCGCCATCGCCAAGCAGATGGTGATGCGCTACGGCATGAGCGAGGAACTCGGGCCGCGCACTCTGGGTCATGACCAGGCAATGCCGTTCTTGGGCCGCGAGTTCCAGCAGCAGGCGGATTACTCCGAAGAGGTCGCCAGACAGATCGACGACGAGATCCGGCGCATCATCGAAGACGCGCATCAGACGGCCAAGGACCTCCTCTCGGACAAGCGCGAGCTTCTCGATGCCGTGAGCAAGATCCTCATCCAGCGCGAGACAATCGAGGCGTCGGAGTTCCAGAAGCTTCTGGACGGCGTGTCCGACGAGGAGGTCTTCCGCGAGCGGGACGAGAAGGCCGCGCGCCTCGCCGAGAAGCTGGCGGCGTCGCCCGAGCGACCGAAGGCGCATGCCTCGCCGCCGGTGCCGAAGCCGCACGCCAACCCCGAAGCGACCTGAAGCAGGCTGCAGGGTGGATCGCGAGAGGATCGAGGCAGGCGTCAGGCTGATTCTCCAAGGTATCGGTGAAGACCTGCAGCGGCCAGGGCTGGTGGGAACGCCCTGCCGTGTCGCCGACATGTACGAAGACATCTTCTCGGGGATCGGCGCGCCTGATCCCGCGGAACTCCTCATTCCGATGACGGGTGACCACCATCGCGAGATGGTGGTCATTCGCGACATCGATTTCTACTCCGTCTGCGAGCATCATCTGCTCCCCTTCGCGGGCAAGGCGCACCTCGCATACATTCCGAGCAAGGACGGCCACATCACAGGACTGTCGAAGCTGGCTCGTGTCGTGCGACAGGTGGCGGCGAGGCCGCAACTGCAGGAGCGCATAACCTCTGAGGTCGCAGACGCAATAATGCGCGCGCTCAATCCGCTCGGCGCGCTCGTGCTGATCCAAGCCGAGCATCTGTGCATGTCCATGCGGGGTGTGCGCACACCGGGCAGCTTGACCGTGACGAGCGCCGTGAGGGGCATCATCCAGACGCATGACGCGACGCGTGCCGAGGCGTTCGCGCTCATCAACACACCACGCTGACGATATCCGCCGTGCTCGTCCCGCCGGCTTGCTCCCTCGACCTCCCGCTTCCCTGCATCATGGGTGTCCTGAATGTGACGCCTGATTCGTTCTCGGACGGCGGACGCTTTCTCGACATGAACGACGCACTCGCCCAAGGTCTCAGGCTCGTGCACGAGGGTGCGTCGCTTCTGGATATCGGCGGTGAGTCCACGAGACCGGGCTCTGAGGGCGTCGCCGCTGAGGAAGAACTACGTCGTGCGCTGCCAGTTATCGAGGCTCTCCACGACAGAGTCGGCGTGCCCATCTCGGTGGACACCACCAAGGCCGAGGTGGCTCGCCGGGCGCTGAGCGCGGGAGCTAGTCTCGTCAACGACGTCAGCGCCCTGAGAAACGATCCAGCCATGGTCGACGTCGTCGCCGAGGCGGGCTGCCCCGTGTGCCTGATGCACATGAAGGGGCAGCCGAAGACCATGCAGGATGATCCCCGGTATGACGACGTCGTTGACAGCGTCCTCGGGTTCCTCGAAGAACGAATGGCGTTCGCGTTGGCGAACGGGGTGCGCGAGGAGCAGATCCTCCTCGATCCCGGTATCGGTTTCGGCAAGACGGTCGAGCACAATCTCACGCTTCTGCGCCGCCTCGACCGCCTCGTGAGCCTGGGCCGACCCGTCGTGCTGGGGGCCTCGCGCAAGCGCTTTCTGGGCGCCATTCTCGGAGCGGAGCCGGGGCAGAGGGTCATCGGCACCGTGACAACCACGGTCGTTGGGCTTCTGGCGGGTGCTCATATCTTCCGCGTGCACGAGGTCAAACCCAACTTCGAGGCGTTGCGTGTCGGTCTGGCCATCCTGGAGGGTCCGACGCTCACGTAGGCGCTTCGCCGGTCACGGCCGGTCCGACGCAAGGAGGCAGGTATGAGCCGCAGTCCGTCCATCGCGATCGAGGGAATTGAGCTCCGCGGTCATTGCGGTGTCTCCGCTGAAGAGCGCGCTGTTGGTCAGGTTCTCATCGTCGACGTGCGCCTCGAACCTGTCTGCTGCCCGGGCATGGAGAGCGACGACATCGACGAGACAATCGACTACGCTCATCTGGTCGACGTCGTCCGCGCAATCGTGTCGGGCAACGAGTTCAGACTCATCGAGCGTCTGGCGAGCGTCATCTCCGACACGCTCTGGGGCGAACTGGATCTTGCGTTTCTTGAGGTCGCCGTGACCAAGCCGGCGCCGCCGGTCGCGATTCCTGTCAGGGCGGCGCGCGTCGAGGTAGTGCGCACCGCATGACGCTCGGCAGCCGGTCTCGTAGAGTGTTCCTCTCGTTGGGATCGAACATGGAGGATCGCAAGAGGTTTCTCGAGATAGGGAGAGAGGCGCTCGCGGACCTTCCAGGCACTGTCCTCGTTGCAGCATCACACGTCTACGAAACGGCACCCCTGGACCTCGTCGCGCAGCCCGACTTTCTCAACCAGGTGGTATGTCTGGAGACTGAACTCGACGCGCCCACGCTCCTTCGGGCTGCCCAGGAGATCGAGGCGGAAGCGGGGCGCGAACGAAGCGTCCGCTTTGGTCCGCGCACGCTCGACATCGATATACTCCTTTTCGAAGGCGTCGAGTCGGAGGACCCGGAACTGACCATTCCGCATCCACGCATGACGCAGCGGGCGTTCGTGATGGTGCCCTTGGCAGAACTCTGGGAGTGTGCCAGAGGCATGCCTGACATCGCCGCTGCCGATCATGCGAGGGGTACGTCCCGGACCCAGACCGTCAGACGTTTGCACGAAACAGAGGATTGATCTTGACGAGCGAGCTGCATTGGCTGGCCCCGCAAAGGGGAATCGCGTCCCGCGAATCGTCGCGGAGCGTCACATGACGCGGCCGTATATCGCGTGCCGGGCGGCCGAGCCGCTGCACCGACGCACCTTCGACGTTCTCGTCCTTGGCGGTGGCATCGCCGGCCTCACGGCGGCCGTCGGTGCCGCGCGGCGCTGGCGTGTCGGCCTGCTCACGAAATCGAGTCTCGACGATACGACGACATTCCTCGCGCAGGGCGGGATCGCGGCGGCTCTCGGCCCACCCGACTCCTCCGAGCTGCACTTTCAGGACACCGTCAACGCCGGCGCCGGCCTCTGCGACGAGGAGGCTGTGCGGGTGCTCGTCAACGAGGGGCCGGACCGGGTGCGCGAGTTGATGGAGATCTGCCCGCGCTTCGACAAGGTCGATGGCCTCATCACCCTGGGACGCGAGGGAGCCCATTCCGTGGCCCGTGTCGTTCACGCTGGAGGCGACGCGACAGGAGTCGAAGTCTCGAGCGCCCTGGCTGAGGCAGCCAGAGTCGGGAGCCGCGTCCAGCTCTACGAGAATGAGTTCGTCATCGACCTGCTCACAGTCGACGGACGTTGCGTGGGTGCGCTCTCGCTCAATCTGGAGGACGGTGGTCTCACGCTGAACGTGGCGATGGTCACCATTTTGGCAAGCGGGGGCGCAGGACAGCTGTACGGGCGCACGACGAACCCTCCCGTCGCGACGGGCGACGGGGTGGCGATGGCGTATCGCGCCGGCGCCGCCATTCGGGATGCGGAGTTCGTGCAGTTTCACCCCACGGGACTGGCTGTTGATAGCCAGGACACAGTGCATCTCATCAGTGAGGCCCTTCGTGGGGAGGGCGCGTATCTGCGCAATGCTGCCGGTGAGCGCTTCGTGCAGGAGTTCGACGAGCGCGGCGAGCTGGCGTCGCGCGACATCGTGGTTCGCGCCATGGTGAGCCAGATGCGGCGCGACACTACCGATCACGTGTATCTGGACGCGCGGCACCTGGACGGCGCTTGGCTGCAGACGCGCTTTCCTCGCGTCACGGCCGGCCTGCGTAAGCACGGTCTTGATCTCGCCGCCGACCTCATCCCTGTCGCCCCCGTTTGCCACTACTTCATTGGCGGCGTCGTGACCGATGTATGGGGGAGGACGACGATTCCCGGCCTCTATGCGAGCGGCGAAGTGGCGAGCACCGGGGTGCATGGCGCGAACAGGCTCGCCTCGAACTCACTGCTCGAGGGTCTGGTGTTCAGCGATCGCATCGTGCGTGACCTGGACCGCTATGTCGGCCGCCTCGGCGAGGACGTCCGGCGCTTGCGCTTTGATCTTCCCGAAGCCTCGGGCGGCGGAAGCGATCCGGCTGAAGCGCGGCGGCGTCTCACAACCGTGATGTCGGACAAGGTCGGCGTCGTGCGGACGGCAAACGAGTTGCGCGACGCCCTCGCGGAACTCGAGGCGCTCACTTCCGAGATCCGTTTCGGAATCAGAGGGCAGGCTGAGTACGAGATCTACAATCTTCTGACCTTGGGAACCCACATAGCGAAGTGCGCGCTGATGCGGGAGGAATCCCGCGGCGTGCATCTGCGCGACGACTTCCCTACAACGGACGACGAGCAATGGCGGCGGCACCTCACGTTGCGCCTTCCGGCGCACGACAGGAGCACATGACGGTGACCACGGCGAGCGCTCGCGACGCCTGGCGCGCTGCCCGTCGCGCTCTGGAGGAAGACCTCTCGGGTTATGGCGACGTCACGGGGGGCGCATTCGCCGGCGAGGGATCGGCACGCATCGTCGCCCATGAAGGCGGGGTTCTGTCAGGCAGCGAAGCCTTCATGGCCACAGCTCGGCAGGTGAGTACCGATCTTCACGTCCGCTTCGCGTATGAAGACGGCATGCCTTTTGTTTCGGGAGCGGCGATAGCGACCGTGGAGGGCCCCGTTGCGGCCATGCTCGCGGCCGAGCGGACAGGATTGAATTTCCTCGGTCGCCTGTCGGGCGTGGCCACGCTGACGTCTCGGTACGTGGCGGAGACCTCGGGCACCGGCGCGCGTATCGCCGCGACGCGCAAGACGACGCCGGGACTGCGCGCACTTGAGAAGCGAGCGGTAGTGCACGGCGGCGGGACGCCTCATCGCTTCGGCTTGTTCGACGGGATTCTGATCAAGGACAACCATGTTGCGGTTGCCGGAGGCGTGAAGGCCGCCATTGCGCTGGTGCGCTCGCAAGCGCCGCACGTGTACGCGATCGAGGTTGAAATCGATACGCTCGAGCAGCTCGATGAGGCGCTCGCAGCCGGTGCGACCGCCGTGTTGCTTGACAACATGAGCACAAGCCAGGTGCAGAAGGCGGTCGCGCTCATCGCGGGCCGTGTTCTGGTCGAGGTCTCCGGGGGCGTTCGTCTCGAGAGGGTCCGAGAGCTTGCCGCCACCGGTGTCGACATCATCTCCGTCGGGGCACTGACGACTCGGTCGGCATGGATCGACATGGGCCTCGACGTGGGGCGCTGAGATGCTGCTCGCGGTCGATGTCGGCAACACCCAGACGCATGTCGGCCTCCTGAGTGGTGATGATGTCGTGGCGGACTGGCGTATCGCCACGGTACGCCACCGTACCGGCGACGAGATCGCCGGCCTTCTGTACGGTTTCACCGCGTTGCGTGGCATGAGTGTGAAGGAAGCGATCGACGCAGTTGGCATCGCCTCTGTTGTGCCCCAGCTCACGCAGCAGTGGGTGGCAATGAGCGCCAGGCATCTCGAGGTCGAGGCATTCGTGGTCGGCCCCGGCATTCGAACCGGCATGCGCATCGCGATCAAGAACCCGATCGAAGTCGGAGCAGACAGAATCGTGAACTCCGTCGCAGCTCACGAGAAGTACGGCGGTCCCTGCATCGTCGCCGACTACGGCACAGCCACGACCTTCGACGTCGTCTCGGCCGAAGGGGACTATCTGGGCGGCGTCATAGCCCCTGGCATAGAAGTCTCTCTGGAAGCCCTCACGATGCGCGCCGCCAAGCTCGTCAACTTCGAGCTGGCGGCGCCGCAGCACGTCATCGGCAAGTCAACGACTGAGGCCCTGCAGTCAGGCGCCGTCTACGGCTTCGCCGGGGGCGCGGACGGCATCGTGAGAGCCATTCGCGACGAACTCGGCGTATTTGCGCAGGTCATCGCCACCGGCGGACTCGCGGAGATGATCGCTCGCTACGCGACGGTCATCGACGTCGTGGATCCTCTTCTCACGCTGCAGGGCATCGGCATCGTCATGCGTCGTCAGGCGCGACCGTGACGAGCAGCGCGGCGTGACGGACCACGATCTTCTCTGGAGACCGCTGCGAATCGGTGGGCTCGGGCTCGATCGCCGTCTGTTCATGGCCCCGATGGCGGGTGTCACGACGCCGTCGTTCCGGCGCAGCGTCCGCCGTTGGGGCGCAGGACTGGCATTCACCGAGATGATCTCCGCCTGCGGTCTGCACCATGCGAACCAACGGACGCATGCGTACCTGTCCTGCAACGAAGACGACCATCCCCTCGGCTTCCAGCTGTTCGGAGCCGATCCTGCCATGGTGGCGGAGGCCGCCCGTGCTTGTGTCGCCGCAGGCGCCGATCTGGTCGATCTGAATATGGCCTGTCCCGTGCGTAAGGTGGTCAAGACAGGTGCCGGGGCCGCGCTCCTCGGCGACGCCGGGCGCGCCGTCGCGATGGTGATGGCTGTGCAAGAGGCGGTCGGTGGCGACGTGCCGGTGACGGTCAAGATTCGCACTGGGCTGCGTGACGGCGATGAGCTCGGACGCCGTCTGGCACCGCGTCTCGCCGCCGCCGGCGCCGCCGCCGTCTGCATCCATCCCCGCACCGCCGCTCAGCTCTACCACGGCCAGGCGGACCATGCCGTTACGCTGTCCCTGGCGGCGGAGCTCTCCGTTCCCGTCATCGCCTCGGGCGACATTGACAGCCGGCAGAGAGTGCTCTCACTGCTCGACGGAGGTGTCGCCGCCGTGATGCTCGCACGTCACGCGGTCGGCCGCCCCTGGCTCTTCGCGGAGGTCCTCATGAACACACCAGCGCCGGGGCTGGACGACAAGCTGAACGAGGTGCGCCTGTTCGCCGACGATGTGCTGCACGCCATGGGGCGCCGCGCCGTGGGTCACCTGCGCCAATTCTGGCAGCGGTTCCGGCGCAGCGGCGCGATTGGCCGCGATCTCGCTCATGACTTGATGCGCGCACCCGACGAAGCGTCCGTGCGCGCCCTGCTCTGCCTCTGACAGCGCCGCTCCGCTTGCTCGCTCCCGGAGGGTGACCTATACTTGCTCGCCACTCGCTGCGCGGTCTCGCTCTGAGGCCGCGTTGACGCGTTCAAGAGGAGGAATCAGGTGATCGACCGCGAGATCATGCTCACCCCCGAGGGCCTGCAGAGACTCAAGGAGGAGATCGAGTACCTCTCGAGCGTCAAGCGCGACGAGGTGGCGGATCGTATTCGCGCCGCCCGTGACTTCGGCGATATCTCCGAGAATTCGGAGTACGAGGACGCCAAGAACGAGCAGGCAATGCTCGAGGCGCGCATCTACGCTCTCGAGGAGCGACTGCGTAGCGCCATCGTCATCGACTCAGACAGCATCTCGACCGAGAAGGTCGGCGTCGGAACGAAAGTCACCCTGCAGGACATGCAGGCCGGAGACGTGATCCAGTACGTCATCGTGGGCTCCGCCGAGGCGGATCCTGCTGCTCTCAAGCTCTCCAACGAGTCGCCGGTCGGGCGCGCCATTCTCGGCCACAAACCTGGCGACAAGGTCACCGTCATCGTCCCGCGCGGCTCCAAGAAATTCAAGGTCCTGGCGATCGAGAAAGCGTGACGGACTCGTCCGTGGACGAATGCACGGAGCTAGGCGGCGACGTTTTCGCCGAACGGCGGGCGAAGCTTGCCGCATGGCGCAAGTCCGGCGACGCCTATCCGACCAGCTATCAGCCACGGGAGGAAATCGGGCCTCTTCGTGACGCGTACGAGCGCCTCGAGGCGGGCGAGGACTCAGGTGAGGCGCATCGCATCGCCGGACGCGTGATCGCCCGTCGGGGGCACGGCAAGCTCACGTTCCTCGTCCTCCGGGACATGAGCGGGGAACTGCAGCTGATGGCGCAGCTCGACGCGCTGGGCGATGCCAGCTACGCCGCCCTCGAGCAGGTGGACCTCGGCGACTTCGTCGGCGCCGAGGGATCGATGATGCGAACGCGACGCGGGGAGCTCTCGATGCGCGTCGCCTCCTGGCGCCTGCTCAGCAAGTCGTTGCGGCCCATGCCAGAGAAGTTCCACGGCCTGACCGACGTCGAGACGCGGTACCGCAAGCGCTATCTCGACCTCATGGTCAACGACCAGTCGCGCGAGGTCTTCCTGAAGCGGTCCCGTATCATCCGCGCCCTTCGCGAGTTCCTCGACGGGCAAGGCTTCGTCGAGGTCGAGACGCCGGTGCTGCAGCCTCTCTACGGCGGAGCGATGGCGCGTCCTTTCACTACGCATCACAACGAGCTCGAGCGAGACCTCTACCTGCGCATCGCCACCGAGCTCTATCTCAAGAGGTGCATCGTCGGCGGCATCGACCGCGTCTACGAGCTCGGCAAGGACTTCCGCAACGAGGGCGTGAGCTTCAAGCACAATCCGGAGTTCACGATGCTGGAGACCTATGAAGCGTACGTCGACTACAACCATGTGATGGACATGGTCGAGGCGATGACCTGTTACGCGGCCGAATGCGTCGGAGGCCTCACCGTTCAGTTCCGCGACACGACGATCGACCTGACACCCCCGTGGCCGCGGCTCACGATGCGCCAGGCCATCATGAATCAGACAGGGCTCGACATCGCGGAACTGCGCGACGTCGCGTCGCTGCAGCAGGCGATCAAGGCCGTGGGCCTCGAAGGCACGGTGCCCTTGGTCGCCACGTGGGGCAAGCAGGTGGACGAGATCTTCAGCGAAACCGTCGAGCCGCTGTTGATGCAGCCCGTCTTCATCACGGAGTATCCGCTCGAGCTCAGCCCATTCGCGAAGAAGACGGCCGCCGATTCCCGTTTTGTGGAGCGTTTCGAGGGATTCGTGGGCGGCATGGAGATGAGCAACGCCTTCAGCGAGCTCAACGACCCCGAAGACCAGCGTGAACGCTTCCTGCAGCAAGCCGCCGATCTCCACGCCGGAGACGAAGAGGCGCATCAGCTCGACGAGGCGTTCCTGGAGGCGATGGAGTACGGCATGCCGCCGACCGGGGGCATGGGCATGGGAGTCGACCGCTTGGTCATGCTGCTCACGGGTTCGCCGTCGATCCGCGACGTCGTGCTGTTCCCCGCGCTGCGCACCTAGCGCCGGCTCTCCGCGAAATCGTCTCCCCATCACGGGTCGCGTCTTTGCGCGAATCGGGTACCATAGAATCAGATCGCGTCTCTGGGAGTCTTGGGAGATGCGAAGTCTAGCCACGGTGGCCGCCCCCGACTCGCTTCATGTGCAGTGCGGCTCCCGTTTTTCGGAAGGAGTGGCCACATGTTCGAACGATTCACCGAACGTGCCAGGCAAGTCGTTGTCCTCGCTCAGGAAGAGGCGAGGGCGCTCAAACACAACTACATCGGCACCGAGCACCTGTTGCTGGGCCTGCTGCGCGAGGAAGAAGGCGTGGCCGCGCGCGTCCTCGATGGTCTCGAAGTCTCGGTAGAAGAAGTCCGCGCCGCCGTCGTGCGCATCGTCGGCTCCGGCGAGGAGTCGCCGCAGGGCCAGATCCCGTTCACGCCGCGCGCCAAGAAGGTCCTCGAGCTGGCGCTGCGTGAGGCTCTCAGCCTCGGCCACAACTACATCGGCACCGAGCACATCCTGCTCGGCCTCGTGCGCGAGGACGAGGGCGTGGCCGCGCGCATCCTGCTCGACCTGGACGCCGAGCCCGAGAAGATCCGCGGCGAGGTCATGCGCGCGCTCAGCGGCCCGGGCCGCCGCAGCTCGCAGGGCGGCGCCGCGTCCGAGGGCAAGCGCGCCGCCAAGGTCCTCGACCAGTTCGGTCGCAACCTCACCAAGCTCGCCGAGGAGGGCAAGCTCGACCCGTGCATCGGCCGCCAGACCGAGATCGAGCGCGTCATGCAGATCCTCAGCCGGCGCACCAAGAACAACCCCGTGCTCATCGGCGAGCCGGGCGTCGGCAAGACGGCCATCGTCGAGGGCTTCGCCCAGCGCATCGCCAACCACGAGGTCCCCGAGCTGCTCAAGGGCAAGCAGGTGTGGACGCTCGACCTCGCCGCGCTCGTCGCCGGCAGCAAGTACCGCGGCGAGTTCGAGGAGCGCCTCAAGAAGGTCATGAAGGAGATCCGCGAGACGGGCGACATCATCCTGTTCATCGACGAGCTCCACAACCTCGTCGGCGCGGGCGCCGCCGAGGGCGCCATCGACGCGGCCAGCATCCTCAAGCCGGCGCTGGCCCGCGGCGAGCTGCAGACCATCGGCGCCACCACGCTCGACGAGTACCGCAAGTACATCGAGCGCGACGCCGCCCTCGAGCGGCGCTTCATGCAGATCAAGGTGGCCGAGCCGTCGGTCGAGGAGACCGTCGAGATCCTCAAGGGTCTCCGCGACCGCTACGAGGCACACCACCGCATCCGCATCACCGACGAGGCGCTCACCTCGGCGGCCGAGCTCGCCGACCGCTACATCAGCGACCGCTTCCTGCCGGACAAGGCGATCGACCTCATCGACGAGGCCGCCAGCCGCATGCGCATCCGTACGATGACGGCGCCGCCGAGCTACCGCGAGCTCGAAGAGGAGATCAGCGGCGTGCGCAAGGAGAAGGAAGCGGCGATCGAGGCCCAGGAGTTCGAGAAGGCGGCCAACCTGCGCGACAAGGAGCGCAAGCTGAGCCACAGGAAGCTCGAGCTCGAGGACGCCTGGAAGACCAGTGACGAGGGCATGCGCGCCAGCATCGGCGAGGACGAGATCGCCGAGATCGTGAGCATGTGGACCGGCATCCCGGTGGTCAAGATCACCGAGGCCGAGA
>CAZHMG010000075.1:0-11023 GCA_964533575.1 uncultured Thermoleophilia bacterium
TCCGTCTCGACCGGCGGCTCGCCGACAAACGGGTCTTCCCTGCCATCGACATAGAGGCTACCGGCACGCGCAAAGAAGAACTGCTCATGGATCCGGCCGAAGCGGCGGCGGTCTGGAAGCTCCGCGGCGTGCTGCACAGCCTCGAGCCCGCGGCCGCCATCGATCTGCTCATCAAGAAGGTTCGCGAGACGCACAGCAATGCCGAGTTCCTCTCGGCATTGTCCAAGAACTCGCGCTAGCCGATCGTCAAGGACAACGCTCGCGTCCGCCGTCAGCCTCAGAAGACAGGGCCGGCGAAGGTCGAGAGACGCTGTTCGGCGGACCATCGTCTCGTCCTGGGTCCGCGTCGCGCCGTCTGTCGAACCGTCTGTGACTTGGAGAGCGGACGCGCTTCGGCCCAGCATGCGGTGCGATCGCTGTTGGTACGCCCGAGGGTTGCGGGTACGGTCTTCCCATGAATGCTGCATCGGCCGCGACTGTGCCCTCGCCGACGTGACGAGAAGAACGGCATGAGACTGGCGATCGTCACCGGCGGTTCCAGGGGATTGGGAGCTGCTCTCTGCGAGCGCTATCGGATGGACGGGTGGACCGTCATCGAATTCTCACGCTCGGCGCCCTCGGAGTATGGCGTGCGGCTCGACATGGCCGACGCGTTCAAAGCAGGCTGCGTCTTCGAGAAGAGGCTGGCGGCCCTGCGGGCCCTGACCCCCGACGAAGTCGTCGCCTTCGGCAACGCGGGCGTCGTCGAGCCGGTCGGGCCGGTCGAGCGTTTCTCCGTCGAGGCTGTGGTCGCCAACCTGAACACCAACATCAGCTCGGCGATCCTGTTCGCTCGGGCCTTCGTGGCCGCCTTCCAGGATCTTGAGGCTCCCAAGACGTTCGTCAATGTCTCCAGCGGAGCTGCCGCCAGGGGAACCGCGGGCTGGTCGCTCTACTGTGCAGGCAAGGCGGCGATGGAGAACTACGTCCGCGCAGTCGCGCTCGAACAGGCCGAGCGTCCGGCTCCCATCCGCTTCATCAGCGTGAATCCGGGCGTGATGGATACAGCCATGCAGGAGACGGTTCGCGCTTCGGCCAGGTCGGTCTTCCCCGCTGTGGAGCGCTACGTCCGGCTGCACGACGAGGGCCGGCTGGCGCCGCCCTCGTTCACCGCCGCCCGCATTGCCGCACTGGTGGCATCCCGTCCGGAAGCAGCCAGCGTCACCGCGGTGAGGTAGCGCAGGATCTCGGACCGCTGTGGTATCATGCTTTCTCGGCTTCACGCGAGGCCGTGCCGTGTCATCATCCGGATGCACTGAAGGGATCCGTTCACGATGAAGAAAGACATCCATCCGAAGTACGAAGAGGCGACTGTCCACTGTTCGTGCGGCAACACATTCACGACGCGCAGCACCAAGAAGGAGCTGCATGTTGAGCTTTGTGCACAGTGTCACCCGTTCTACACGGGCAAGCAGAAGCTGGTCGACTCCGGCGGTCGCGTCGAGCGCTTCAACCGCCGATTCGACAAGAAGACGCCGGGCGCGAAGGACTGACGAGGCGGCATGAGCGCGCACCTCAGCGTCACGCTCCTGCAACACACACCCGATCCCGAACGCGCCGTGGCCATCGCCGGCCGGCTCTGCTATGCGCCGGTGTCAGCCGCCGAGCTTCAGCACGAGATGAGCGACCCGGACGTCGCCAAGCTCGTGCGCATCCTCGTTCGCTCCGGCCACCATTCGGCGCTCGAACACGCCTCATTCACATTCGCAATCGACGGCGTCAGTCGCGCGTGCACGCATCAGATCGTTCGTCATCGCCTTGCGAGCTACAACCAGCAGTCACAGCGGTATGTGAACTTTGGTCATGCCGACAGCTTCGTGGTTCCGCCCAGCATCAGCGGCAATCCCGACGCGGAGGCTGTCTTCCTGGAGGCCATGGAACAGGCGCGGGCCGCCTACGACAGGCTCGTCGACATAGGGCTGGGCGAGGGTCGTACGCGCGAGAGCGTGCAGGAAGACGCGCGCTTCGTCCTGCCCAATGCCGCCGAAACCAAGATCGTCGTCACGATGAACGTCCGCGAGCTGCGTCACTTCTTCCAGGTGCGCTGCTGCCGGCGCGCGCAGTGGGAGATCAACGCCCTCTCGTGGCGCATGCGTGGCATGGCGCGCGAGATCTCGCTTAACCTCTTCGAAGGCACAGGACCCAACTGTCTCTACGGTGAATGCGGTGAAGGCAAGATGACGTGTGGCGACCCGTACAGACCTGAGGACGTCGACGCCACGGTTGCCGCTCGCGGCTGAGCCACGAACAGCGCCCCCCCGTTTCACGAGGGAGTCCCAAATGACAGAATTTCGCGTTCGTCTCATGCTCCGCATGATTCTCGGCTTCCCCCTCCTTGCCGCGCGCCGCGCCCAGGTCGGCGGGCAGGCTGTGCTCGAGGGAGTCATGATGCGCGGCGTCAGCAACTGGTCTCTCGCTGTTCGTCGACCGGACGAGAGCATCGGGCTGCATGAGTTCGCTCTCGTGAGTTGGATGAAGTCCCACCAAGTGCTGCGCCTGCCGGTCGTTCGCGGCGTGGCGGCGCTTGGGGAGTCGCTGGTCCTCGGCATGCGCGCCCTCTCCATATCCGCCAACGAGTCTCTGGGCGAGGGCGAGGGAGAGTTCACCCGCAAAGAGATGGGTGTCACGCTCGCCATCGCGATCGTGGTCGCCATCGGCCTCTTCTTCCTGTTGCCGCTGTTCCTCACCGGGCTGTTCAAGGGGATTCTCGGCGAGGGCATGCTGTTCTGGCTGGCCGAGGGCTTGGTCCGCGTTGGGATCTTCCTCGCCTATCTTGTCGCGGTCACCAGAATCAGAGATCTTCGTCGCGTGTTCGAGTATCACGGCGCGGAGCACATGTGCATTCACGCGCTCGAACACGGGGACAAGCTCACGCCCGACAACGTCGCGAAGTACAAGACGCTCCATGTGCGCTGCGGAACCTCATTCCTGCTGATCGTCATGGTGGTGAGCGTCTTCGTGTTCGCCATCGTGCAATGGCCGGCGTGGTACCTGCTCATCCTCAGCCGCATCGTCCTCGTGCCGCTCATCGCTGGCATCAGCTACGAGATCATCAAGGTTGCCGGCCGGCACGAGCACATGGCTCTGGTGAGGATCATCATGGCGCCGGGTCTGGCGCTGCAGCGGCTGACCACGAGGAAGCCGGACCATTCGCAGATCGAGGTTGCCATCAGCGCCCTCGAGAAGATCATCGAGCTCGAGCCGCCGGACCGGCCAGCGGAGAAGGGCGTCGAGGTCATGGCGTAGACTCTACGCATGGCCGCTATCGACAACCTCATCGAAGAGATCGAGCGCTCGTATGAAGAGCTCAATGAGCAGCTCTCCGATCCCGAGATCTTGAGCGACCTGACCCGCTATCGGGACGCCGCGCGCAAGCATGCCGAGCTCAAACAGGTCTACGAGCTGACACAGCGTTTTCGTGCGGCGCAACAGACCGTCGCCGACGCCGAAGGCTTTCTCGGCGACCCAGGCTCCGACGCCGAGATGCGGAGCTTCGCTCAGGACGAACTCATCGGGGGGCGCCACACGCTCGAGGCGCTCAGCGAGGAGATCCCCGTGAGCATGCTCACGCGCGATCCCAACGACGCCAAGGATGTGATCATCGAGATCCGTGCCGGCACGGGCGGCAACGAAGCATCACTGTTCGCCGCCGATCTTGCCCGCATGTACACGCGCTACGCGCAGGCAAAAGGCTTCACTGTCGAGATCCTCACCGCCAACGAGACCGACGACGGCGGCTACAAGGAAGTGACGCTCGAGGTACGCGGCCAAGGCGCGTACTCCGCGCTCAAGTACGAAAGCGGCGTACACCGCGTTCAGCGCGTGCCCGTCACGGAGGCGGCGGGACGCATCCACACCTCGACCGCCACCGTCGCAGTGCTGCCGGAGGCGGAGGAGATCGAGATCGAGATTCATCCCAGCGATCTCCAGGTCGACGTCTTCCGCGCCCGCGGCCCGGGCGGTCAGAGCGTCAACACGACCGACTCGGCCGTCCGCATAACGCACCTGCCCAGCGGCGTGACGGTGAGCTGCCAGGACGAGAAGAGCCAGCTGCAGAACAAGGAACGCGCCTTTCGCATCCTCCGCGCGCGGCTCTACGAGGCCGAGCGGGAGCGGCAGGACGCGGAGCAGGCATCCGCCCGGCGCAGCATGGTCGGCAGCGGCGACCGCGCCCAGAAGATCCGCACCTACAACTTCCAGCAGAATCGCGTCAGCGATCATCGCATCGGGCTGACGAGCCACCGGCTGACCGAAGTGCTGGAGGGCGACCTCGACGAGTTCACGGAGGCATTGGCGGCGGAGGACCGGCGCAAGCAGTTGGCGGCCGCCGGCGCGGAGTGACCTCATGAACGTCGCGGAGACACTGCGGGCGGCGGCGCGACAGCTGCGGGTGAGCGGTTCCCGTTCGCCCCGGCTGGATGCCGAGCTGCTGCTGGCGGCAGCGCTGGACTGTGATCGCATATGCCTGTTTCGTGATCCGGAGCGAGAGCTCACCGCCGGCGAGGCAGAGCAGTTCGCCGTGTTTCTGCGCCGCCGAGAGGCTCACGAGCCGGTCGCCTATATTCGCGGCGAACGCATGTTCCGCACACTGGACCTGATCGTGAGCCCCGAGGTCCTCATTCCGCGCCCGGAGACGGAGACTCTCGTCGATGTCGCCTTGGATTTGCTCTCCGGGGTCATCTGCGCGGGCAATCATTCGCCGCTGGTGCTGGATGTCGGTACGGGATCAGGCTGCGTCGCCCTGGCGCTGGCAGCGGAGAATCCCTTCGTTCGCGTCATCGCCACCGACGTCGACGACGATGCACTCGAGGTGGCACGCGCAAATGCGGTGCGTCACGGCCTTGAACGTCGCGTCGACTTCGTGTGCAGCGATCAATTCGACTCGGTCAGGACGGAACTCCGCTTCGACCTCATCGTCAGCAACCCGCCGTACATTCCCAGAGCGGAGTACGAGGCCCTGGAGCCGAATGTTCGCGAGTACGAGCCGCGTCTCGCCCTTTTCGGCGGTGAGGACGGGCTCGACGCGTACCGACAGCTGATCCCGTCGGCGGCCCGGCGCCTGCAGCTCGCCGGTGCGCTCGCCGTCGAGGTCGGCAGGGGACAGGCACAGGCGGTCAGGTCGTTGTTCTCCGCGACGGGGGTATTTGGGCATGCACGCGAGGCCGCCGATCTGTGCGGCATCCCGCGCGTCGTGTTCGCCCGTCTCGTCCGCCAGGAACAGGGAGGCTGAGCACGCGTCAGGAGAAGGCAAGGGCGATCGTCCTGTCTTCACGGCCCCTCGGTGAGGCGGACCGCATCCTGCGGTTGTACACACGCGAGTTCGGCCGCGTCGACGCCGTCGCCAAGGGTGTGCGCAAGACGACCTCCAGGTGGGGCGGGCGCCTGGAACCGTTCAACGTATGTGATCTCGTGCTGCATCACGGCCGTTCGTTGCACACGGTCACGCAGGCGCAGCTTGTCGACGTCTTCATCAGATTGCGCGGCGACCGGGAGGGGCTCATCGCCGCCGCTGTGGCGTGCGAGGCTGTGAGTGGCCTCACCCCGATGCACGAGCCGGAGGAACGGGTGTTCGCGCTTCTGCGCAACGCGCTGCGCGAGTTCGACGAGGGGTTCGGCGGCCCGGCGCTGCAAGCGCCGCTGCTGCTCGGGGCGCTGCTCAAGCTCCTGCACGTCGCCGGCTACATGCCCGTGCTGGCCCATTGCGCGGCGTGTGGCGGCGGCGAGCGAGCTCTCGGCTTCTCGGCGGCGCAGGGTGGCCTGGTATGCTCCGAGTGCCTCGAAGACGCCGTGCCGGCGACGCCGGAGGCGATCGCGGTCATGCAGGACGCCATGGCGCGGCCGCTCTCCGAGCTGCGCGCGTCGGACCCGTCGCCGGCCGTCGCCGAGGCGCTGCGCCATGTGCACGGCCTGTATCGGTACCACACCGGCGGACGGCTGCGCTCACTGCACTTCGCTCATTCCGCCGAGTAGGAGGGGACCACGCGCATGTCCTCCGCCGAAGGCATGCGCCGCCTCTCACATTGTGAGCCCAGCGCCCGCCCTGCTAGAATCGGCGCCCGAACCGGGAGGACCATGAATACGCAGGCTGGCGGGACGGACGCCCGCAGGGCATCATCCACGTTCCAGGCGGTTATCGGCCGGCTGCAGGCATTTTGGGAGCAGCAGGGCTGTGTCGTCGTTCAGCCGTATCACACGGAAGTCGGCGCCGGCACGTTCAACCCTGCGACCTTCCTTCGCTGTCTCGACGCGCGCCCGTGGCGGGCAGCGTACGTGGAGCCGTCCATGCGCCCGACCGACGGCCGCTACGGCGAGAACCCTTACCGCCTGGGCCACTACTATCAGTACCAAGTCGTCATCAAGCCGTCTCCCCCCGACATCCAGGACATCTATCTGCAGTCGCTTGTTGCCTTGGGCATAGATCTGCGCGAGCACGATGTGCGGTTCGTCGAGGACAACTGGGAAGGGCCGACGCTCGGCGCCTGGGGCCAGGGGTGGGAGGTCTGGATCGATGGCATGGAAGCGACGCAGTTCACGTACTTTCAGCAACTCGGCGGCTTCGACCTCGATCCCATCACGGTTGAACTGACGTACGGGCTCGAGCGCCTCGCCATGTATCTGCAGGGAGTGGACAGCGTCTTCGATCTCGTGTGGTCGCAGTGGGAAGAGAATGGCGAACTCGTGACCGTCACCTATGGTGACGTGTATCAGGAGAACGAGCGGCAGTTCAGCCGCTACAACTTCGAGGTCGCCGACACTGAGATGCTGTATCGCCACTTCCGCGAGCACGAGGGTGAGGCCGAGCGCTGCCTGCAGGCGGGACTTCCGCTGCCTGCCTACGATCACGTCCTCAAGTGCAGTCATGCCTTCAACATGCTGGATGCCCGCGGGGTGATCAGCGTCACAGATCGCACCATGCACATCGGAAGGGTGCGTGATCTCGCGAGAAAGACAGCCGATCTGTACCTCGAGGTGGTCGGCGGACGCGAAGAGGCGGAAGTCGCAGAGGTGGAGGCATGAGCACGCTGCTGGTCGAGGTGGGGTGCGAGGAGCTGCCGTACAAGGTCTGCGAGTCGGTGATCAGGCAGCTGGAGGGGACGCCGGAAACGGCCGGTCTCGTCCAGAGGCTGCTCGCGGACGACCGCTTGCTCGAAGGTGCGGCGCCCGACCTGCACGTCTTCGTGTCGCCCCGCCGTATCGCCGTGCAGGTGCGCGGCGTGCCGGAGTTGCAGCGCGCAAAGGTCGACGAGTTCCGCGGGCCCAAGGCGGAGGTCGCGTTCGACGCGGACGGGAATCTCACGAAGGCAGGGCAGGGGTTCGCGCGGTCGCGAGGAGCGGCGCCGGGAGACATTCGTCGCGAGGTGGTCAATGGAACGGCCTTCGCGACGGTGCGCGTGGAGGCGCCGAGGCGGGCCGCCGCTGAGGTGCTGCCCGGGTTCGTGGGACGTCTGATCAACGGCCTTCAGATCCCGCGCGGCATGCGCTGGGGCGCGCGGCCGGCAGGCGAATCGGACTACCTGCGGTTCTCGCGGCCGATCCGCTGGCTGGTCAGCAAACTGGACGGCCAAACGATGAGCGGGGCGTTCTATGGGCTTGTGATCGGCGACGAATCGCGCGGTCACAGAGTGCTCGGCGGCCCTGTCGTCATCGATCATGCCGACGAGTACGAGCAGCGTCTGAGGGAGCAGCGCGTCATCGCATCGCAGGGCGAGCGCCGCCGGCTCATTCTGGAACGGCTCGACGCCGCCGCCGCTGAGACGGGAGGCAGCTGGTCCGACCCGGGCGACGTCCTTTCCGAGGCCGTCTATTTGACGGAATGGCCGTCCGTGGCGCGCGGCTCGTTCAGCGAGCGTCACCTGCGGCTGCCGGACGCGGTGCTGGTGACGGCGATGCAGAGTCACCAGCGTTACTTCCCGCTGCGCGACAGCTCAGGCAGGCTCCTGCCCGCCTTCTTGTATGTCGGTAACGCCGATCCCGCCGCTGCGGAACTCGTTACTCGAGGCAACCAGCGTGTGCTCGAAGGCCGGCTGGACGACGCCGAGTTCGCGTACGACCGCGACGTCGCCGAGGGACTCGATCACATGGCCGAGCGGCTCGACGAGGTCGTGTTCCACGAGAAGCTGGGTTCTCTCGCCGACAAGGCGCACAGGCTCCAACAGATCGCGGCCGACTTGGCCGCTGAGTCCGGAGTCGGCGCAGACCGGCTCGGGCCGGCGACGCTGCAGACGGCGGCGCGTCTCGCGAAGGCCGACTTGGTGAGCCAGGTGGTTATAGAGTTCCCAGTGCTTCAGGGCGAAATGGGGGGTTTGTACGCCGCGGCCGGGAACAAGGGCGAGGCGGTCTCTCTCGCCGTCGGCGAGCACTACCGCCCGCTCTCGGCTACCGCGGCCTTGCCCAGCACCCTTGCCGGCGCCCTCCTCGCGATCGCCGACAAGGCGGACAACATCGTCGGCGCGTGGGTTGCGGGGCAGAAACCCTCCGGGTCCCGCGACCCCTATGGTTTGCGGCGGGCGGCAATGGGCATTGTTCGCAACGCGCTGACGTACGGCTTGCGCTTCCCACTCGAGGGCCTTCTGGAGACCGGAGTCCGGCAATTCGAACTCCAAGGCGCGATGGGCGCCGACGACGATCGTCGGGCCGCCATCGTCGCAGAGACGGCGGCCTTCATCCGCGAGCGCCTCGAAGCGCTTCTCCTCGAAGAAGGAGTATCGTTCCCGGGCGTCGAGGCGGCGCTGCGCGCTCCTGCGGCCGACCTTCCGGCGCTGGCTGCGCGGGCGAGGGCGATCGCCGCCCTGGCCGGCCGGCCCGCCTTCGAGGACGCCGTCGTCGCATACAACCGCTGCTCGGCGCTGGCGGCGAAGGACACCGCAGCCGCGGCCCGCTCAGTCGACATCGATCTCTTCCGCGACGCTGCCGAGCACGACCTCGCAGACACGTTTGAAACGGTTCGCGGGCCGCTGCTCGAGGCGCTGGCAGGTCTCGACCTCGAGGCGGCGGTAGAGCATGCAGCCCAATTACGACCAGCGGTGGATCGATACTTTGACGCCGTTCTCGTCATGGACGATGACGGCGCGGTGCGCGCCAACAGGCTTGCTCAGCTCGCCGCCGTGGCCGGCCTCATTGGCCAGATCGGCGAGTTCAGCCGCCTCCCGGCGGTACAGGTGTAGGGACAGGGGCTTCCCCAGGAGGGACTGATGGCGAGCAAGCACGTCTACCGGTTCAGTGAGGGCAACAAGGAGATGAAGGCCCTGCTCGGCGGGAAGGGGGCAAACCTCGCCGAGATGACGAGGATCGGACTGCCCGTGCCACCGGGCTTCACGATCACGACCGAAGTCTGCAACCAGTACGCGGCCAGCGGGGACTACCCGGAAGGCGCCGTCCGGCAGGTGGAAGAGGCGCTCAGGGCTCTCGAGGAGGACACGGGCAAGACGTTCGGCAGCGCCGCCAACCCGCTGCTCGTTTCGGTGCGTTCCGGCGCGCGGGCCAGTATGCCGGGGATGATGGACACCATCCTCAATCTCGGCCTCAACGACGACACCGTGCAAGGCCTCATCGCGGCCACTGGCAATCCCCGCTTCGCGTACGACTGCTACCGCCGTTTCGTCGCGATGTACGGCGACGTCGTGCTCGGCTGCAAGCCGGTTCACGAGGACGAGCGGGATCCGTTCGAAGAGATTCTGGAGGCGGTCAAAGAACGCAAGGGCGCCAGGATCGACACGGATCTGGACGCTGACGATCTCAAAGGGCTTGTGGCGTCGTTCAAGGCAGCCGTCAAGGAGCGCACCGGCCACGACTTCCCCGATGAACCGATGGAGCAGCTCTGGGGAGCGATCGAGGCCGTGTTCCGGAGCTGGACCAATGACCGTGCCGTCGCCTACCGCCGGCTCTATGCCATTCCGGACGATTGGGGCACGGCCGTCAACGTGCAGACAATGGTATACGGGAACACCGGGGACGAGTCGGGTACCGGCGTCGCCTTCACCCGCGATCCAGCCAGCGGCGAGAATGTCTTCTACGGTGAGTTTCTGGTGAACGCCCAGGGAGAGGATGTGGTCGCCGGTGTGCGCACCCCGAGGCCGGTATCTGAGCTCAAGGACGCCTTCCCTGAAGTCTACGACCAGCTCCTCGAGGTGCGCCAGACGCTCGAGCATGAGCTGCGGGACATGCAGGATTTCGAGTTCACGGTCGAGAAGGGCCGGCTTTTCATGCTGCAGACGCGAAACGGCAAGCGCACCGGCTTGGCGGCCATCCGTATTGCGGTCGAGATGTGCGACGCGGGCATGATCTCGCCGCAGGAAGCGCTGATGCGAGTCGAGCCGGATCAGCTCAACCAGCTGTTGCGGCCGGTGTTCTCGCGTGACGCCCACGAGGCGGCGGTGAAGGAGGGCCGGATCCTGGCCAAAGGCCTGGCTGCCGGCCCCGGCGCCGCCACCGGCGTCGTCGCCTTCAACGCCGGTGACGCCGAGGACTTCAAGGCGCGCGGCGAGCAGGTCCTGCTGGTGCGCGTCGAGACCAGCCCCGACGACATCCGCGGCATGACCGTCAGCGAGGGCATCCTGACGGCGCGTGGCGGCATGACGAGTCACGCCGCGCTCGTCGCTCGCCAGATGGGCAAGGTCTGCGTCGCCGGTTGCGAGGCGCTCGACATCGACTACCGCGAGCGCGTCATCCGCGTCGACGGCAAGGTCGTCCGCGAGGGTGACTGGCTTTCGATCGACGGTTTCACCGGCGAGGTCATCCTCGGCCGGCTCGAGACCCGGCCGAGCGAGGTGCTCCAGGTTCTGATCGAGGGTTCGATACAGCCCGAGGACTCGGAGACCTTCCGCTTCTACGACCATATGATGACGTGGGCGGACGAAGAGCGGCATCTCCTCGTGAGGGCGAATGCAGATCAGCCCGATCAGAGCATGCATGCCGTCATGTTCGGCGCTCAGGGCATCGGCCTCTGCCGCACCGAGCACATGTTCTTCGGCGGCGAGCGGATCAC
>CAZHMG010000076.1:0-10880 GCA_964533575.1 uncultured Thermoleophilia bacterium
TTCAGGGTCTAGTGCACTTACGTGCGTGCGGGTTCAAGTCCCGCCTCGCCCACCAGCCTCATCGTGAACAGGAGTCCGTAGAGTGGATCGTCCCGAGGCCGGTACCACGGGGAGCGCCCCGCTCACGGGCACCACCCCGGCTCCGGCTCCCCGCGAGCGTCGGCGCCCGAACCGCAAGCAGCAGCGCCTCAAGCGCATCGCCATCCTGGCAGCTCTCCTGTTCGTCATCGTCTTCGTGCTGGCGTTCGCCGCCCGCAGTTGTCAGCAGAACCGCAAGGTGGACTCCTACCGCGCCTATCTCGACGGGGTCTCCTCCGCCATCGACGACTCCGCCGCTCTCGGCAAGCAGCTCGGACAAGTCGTCGAAAACCCGACGAAGTACTCCCGCAAGGAGCTGATCGCGAAGCTGGAGGAGCTCACGACGAAGCAGAAAGAGATCGCGGACAGGGCGGCCGGGTTCCAGCCCCCGGACACGCTGTCCGCCCAGCAGGCCGTCTTCGCCGAGGGCATGGGCGTGCGCTCGGAAGGATTCACACTCCTGCAGGCGGCTCTCGTGGCGAGTCTCGGCAACGAGACGGTGAGCCCTGGGAAGATCGCCTCTCTGGACGGCTACTTCTCGGGCCCGGACGCCTACTACATGAGCCGCTTCTACGTACAGACGCGAAACGTGATGAGCGAACAGGGTGTTTCCGACGTCGCCGTACCGACGGCGACGTATTACCTCACTGCCAGGACGCTGGAGAACAACAGCGTCGAGCAGATGCTCGGCGCGGTCGGCAGTTCCTCCAAGCTCGTCGGCCTGCGCGGCGTCGGCTTGGCCGGCGTCTCCGCGCAGCCGAGCGACGTCGAGCTCACCCAGGGCGGCAAAGCGACCTCTGTCACAGCCTCGGCCGATCTGGCGTTCGAGGTCAGAGTGATGAACCAGGGGGATGTCGACGAGTCCAACATCGTGGTCAAGGCCGACCTCGTGCTGCCGGACGGCCGGGTGCTCACGCAAAGCGCGACCATCGCCGGGATCGCCGCCGGCAAGACAGGGGCGGCCACTATCACTGGTCTCGACGTTCCCCCCGAGGCTCTCAGCAAGACGTGCACGCTCAAGATCACGGCCGAGCCGGTTCCCAGTGAGCGCGTCAAGACGAACAACAGCGGGACGTACAAGATCCTTCTGCAACTCGGATAACGCGTATGGAGCTCGTGCGCGATATCGCCCCGTACGCGGCCCTGGCCGCACTTGCGCTCGCCCTCGTCATCCTCCTCCTCGTCGTCGTCCTCGCGGTCAAGCTCCGCCGTCTGCGCCGCGCGCAGGCCGTCGTCCTCGGACATCATGGAGAGCGCGATCTCGTCGCGCACGCGCTTGAGCTCGACGCCCAGGTGCGCAACATGCGCGACGCCGTCGAGCGGCTCACACTCGAACTGCAGGGACATGGGGCACGTCTCGACGATACACTCACCAACCGCGCCGTCATTCGCTACGACGCCTTTCGTGACGCCGGCGGCGAACAGAGCGCCTCGCTCGCCCTGCTCGACAATCGCCGCTCCGGATTCGTTTTCAGCACCATCGCGGCGCGCGATTTCGCCCGCGTGTATGTGAAGTACCTGCAGGCGGGCGTGCCGGATCGCGATCTTTCTCCCGAGGAGAAAGAGGCCGTCGCCGCCGCCGTGCCGCATCCCCTGCCGGCCGGGCCGCCCGATAACGCCGCGCCCGGCAATCCCACTTCACCGAGCGCGGGGGCTACGCCCGCCGACAACCCCGCCGCGAACACCTGATAGGCTACCCGGGCGCCGGAACGGGACAACGACACGCTGGAGGCGCTGTGGCAGTCGGCAACAACAGAGTGGCGTTCCTCGGCCCGGAGGGCACCTTCACCGAGGAAGCGCTCCTCGCGGATCCCCCCTCAGGCGGCCTGCGCCCCTTCCCTCACCCGTCCATCCGCGAAGTCATGCTCGCCGTCAGCAGGGGCAACGCCGCGACAGGCCTCGTGCCCATCGAGAACTCGCTCGAGGGATCCGTGGCGATCACGCTGGACCTTCTGGCCTTCGAGTTCGACGACCTGTTCATCGTGCGCGAGACCGTTCACCCCATCCGCCATCAGCTCATCACGCGCACCGCGCTCGAGCTGGATCAGATCACGAAGATCATCAGCCATCCGCACGCCTACGGACAGTGCCGAACCTTTCTCGACACCCATTTGTCGAAGGTCGAGCACGAAGCAGCCAACTCGACGGCGGACGCCGTCAGAACCGTCAGCCGCGTCGATCGTCCATGGGCCGCGATCGGCAACCGTCTCGCGGCTGAGATGTACGAGTGCGTGGTGCTGCGCGACAACATCGAGGACTCCGTCGAGAACGAGACGCGCTTCGTCTACCTCAGTCGGGAGCCGGCGCCCCAGGACCTGAGCGTCGGCTACAAGACGAGCCTCGTCTGCACCATCGGCGCCGATCAGCCGGGCAGCCTGCTGCTCATCCTGTCGGAGTTCGCCCATCGCTACATCAACCTGACGAAGGTCGAGTCGCGTCCGTCGCGACAGGGCCTCGGCAAGTACATGTTCTTCATCGACATCGAGGGCCGGCTCGGCGATCCGGCAGTGGAGCAGGCGCTCAAGTGCCTCGCCTGCAAGCTGCCGTGGATCAAGGTGTTCGGTTCGTTCCCGACGTAGGCACGCGAGCACTGGAGGCGACCATGCGGTGCGCGACGTCCCAGAAGCGGATTTCTCCTGACCCCCGTCGCAGCATGGTTGCAGCCGCCACGGCATCCCTCGTCCCCTGCCAGTCTTGGACCTGACGCTCATACTCGTCCCGTATGACCTCGGACGCGAAGGCGTCGGCAGTGGACGAGGACCTCAGGCGTACATCGATGCTGGCGCGCTCAAGGCTCTTCAGTCGCACGGCCACGACGTCGAGGTGGTCACGGTTCGTCGTCATGATGCCTTCGACAACGAGCTCGACGCAGTGCTCGACGTGGACGAGGCGCTGGCCGGCGCGGTCGCCGATGCCGTCCTCGCCGGCCGCTTCCCCCTCGTCGTGGCCGGCAACTGCAACGCCGCTCTCGGCGTCCGGGCGGGCCTGTTCGCCGCGATGGACGAGCGGGAGCTGGCCGGCTTGGCGCTGGTGTGGCTCGACGCTCACGGCGATTTCAACACTCCGGAGACCTCACGAACCGGCTATCTCGACGGGATGCCCCTCGCGATGCTCACCCGGCGAGCCTACCCGTCGTTATGGGCGAGACTGGGAGGGCAACCTCTCGACGAGCAGCTCGTCCTCCACGTCGGCGGCCGGGATCTCGACCCCGGCGAGAGCAGCGCGCTGAACGACTCGGCCGCCATCGTGGTCGACAGCGCCGCCGTCCGTCGCCACGGTATCGGCGGCGCCCTGCAATCTGCCCTCGACGACCTCGCGAACAGGGCACAGCTGAGGGGCGGCGGTCTTCCGCGTCTCCATCTGCACGTCGACATCGATGTGCTCGATCAGACGGCGGCGCCAAGCGTTGCCTTTCCCACGCCGGGCGGACTCACGCTGGCCGAACTGCTGGCCGCCATCGACATGGCCGGGGCGCGCTTCGACATCCGGGCGCTGTCCCTGACGTCATTCACGCCGGGTGGCTCAGGCGACGCCGCTACGAGCTCGGCAGGGCTGGCGGTGATGCTCCTCGCCGCCAGCGTCGCCTGAGCGGCGGCGAGGGGAAGACGGCGCCCGCGGCGTGACGGCTGCGAAGCGATCCTCATCCCTCAAGGGCGCTTGGCGACGCAGGCCGCGGCGGCTCAGCGGAAGACGTAGACCCGTTCGCCCACGAACGTGCGATCATAGATCCAGTCCGCCACCCACATGGGCTCGCGAACACAGCCGTGACTCGCCGGATAGGGCGGCACCGGCGAGTAGCCATGGATCGCGAAGTTGCCGTGGAAGCCTATGGTGCGGTAGAGGATGCCGCCGTAGCCGGACGTCGTGTAAGGATGCTTCTGCTGGACTCTGAAGCTCCCCTCGGGCGTATTCCCGGTAGCGCCCGTCGACACGGCGATGAGCGCGCGCAGCTTGCCGTCCCGCACCATCATCAGGATCTGCCTCGTCTTGTCGACTTCCAGGTGATCGTAGGGAGACGCGTAGCGTGGACGGACGGGCTTGGCCGTATCGAGCTTGCGCCAGTCGTCCGCGTCGACCTGGTAGGTTCGCGGCAGGCGATACGCCTTCTGGAAGCCCATCACGGCGTCACTGTGGTCCCTGGTGAGCGTGCTGCCGACCGAGGGGACGCGAATCTTGAGACGCTGCAATGCGGTGAGCAGGCCCTTGACATGCGGGCCGGAGGAGCCAACCGAAAGCTTCCTCGTCGTCGCCCGAATGCCCTTCTGCATGCTGCGTGTGGCCAGGTCGCCACTCGCCGGAACCACCGTCTTCACGAGGAACAGCTCTATCCCGCGCAGGGGCAGCGCGAACTCGACTCTGCCGTCCCGCACGCGCTTCGTCACCTTGACGACACGGACGTCGTGGTGGAAGACGCTCACCGTGACGTCCCCCGCGTACGTCGCAGGCGCGACGCGCACGACCCATTTCAGGGGGAGGAACGGGATGGGCATGCCCGTCGTGAGCGTCACCTTCGGCTTGACGACGAGCTGCCGACCTTCGCTCGTCGTGCCGTCGTCGAGCCTTGCCGCCACTTCGCCGCCGCCAGTGGCCGTGAAGGAGGCCGCGTACGAGCCGTCTTCGGTTGTCGCCACCGTCGCCACCGGCGCTCCGTCAAGCGCGACGGTCACCCGCAGGCCCGCCTCAGCCGGAGACACGGAGCCGGTCACGTTGACGGGTGAGCCGTAGATGGCCGGGGACGGCGCCACGGCGCACGTGAGTGCGTACGACGGCGCCGGCGAAGCTTCCGTCTGGACGGGCGAGCCGTTGGCCGGCTGAGCGGCCTGGCTCGTGGCGGGTGACGCGTCGCCGCCCGGCTGAGCGGCGGCGGCGCCGGCCGCCATCAGCATCAGCAGTGCGACGAGGAGGACGGCCGTCAGGCTCCAGCGGCAGCGCCCCGACGCCACTGCGCGGACGTTGCTGACCCTTCCCATAGCTGGCTCCTCTCCCCTTTTCGCGCCGTGCTGCCCTCGGACACTAGCACGGCGCCGACGTGACGGTCGAGAGGTACGGTACGATGTGCGCATCACGTCACGACCCGGAGGACTTGCCATGCTCGACGTCAAGATGCTGCGCTCGAAGCCGGACGAGGTCCGCAGGGCGCTCGAACGCCGCGGTGCGCCGGCGCTGCTTCTCGACGAGTTCCTCGCACTGGAGGAGCGGCGGCGCAAGCTCCTGTCCGAGGTCGAATCGATGCGGGCGCACCGCAAGCGGGCGAGCGACCAGATCTCGACGACGAAGCGCGCCGGCGGCGACGCCGGCGCGGCGATCGTCGCGACCCGTGCGTTGGGCGACACCATCAGGGAGCGCGAGAAGGAGCTGTCGACCATCGACGATCAGCTGCATGTGATGATCCTCGAGATTCCCAACCTCGTCCTGGACGACGTCCCCGACGGGGACGACCCTGTCGTCCTGCGCCGGGTCGGTGAGCCGCGGACATTCGACTTCGAGCCGCTCGACCACCTCGATCTCGGCCTCGCCCTCGACATGATCGACATGGAACGCGCGGCCAAGGTGAGCGGATCGCGCTACGCCTACCTGAAAGGCGATCTCGTGCTGCTGCAGTTCGCGCTCGTCAGCTACGCGCTCGGGATCATCTGCGGCCAGGGCTTCCGGCCGGTCATCCCGCCCGTGCTCGTGCGCGAGGAGGCGATGTACGGCACGGGCTTCTTCCCCACCGACCGTGCTCAGATCTACGAGACGCTGGACGGCGATTGTCTGGTGGGCACCAGCGAGGTGCCTCTGGCGGCGATGCACATGGAGGAGTTCCTCGAGGCCGCGGAGCTGCCCCTGCGCTACGCCGGCTACTCGACCTGCTTCCGCCGCGAGGCTGGAGCCGCCGGTCGTGACACGCGCGGGATCCTCCGCGTGCACCAGTTCGACAAGGTCGAGATGTTCAGCTTCTGCCTCCCTGAGCAGGCGCAGGCCGAACACCAGCGCATCCTCGCCGCCGAGGAGGCGATCCTGCAGGGCTTGAGCATTCCCTATCGCGTGGTCAGCATCCCAGCCGGTGATCTCGGCGCCCCTGCGGCGCAGAAGTACGATTGCGAAGCCTGGCTCCCGGGGCAGCGGCAGTATCGCGAACTGACCAGTTGCTCGAACTGCACCGACTACCAGGCCCGCCGGCTCAACTGCCGGTTCCGCACGGACAAGGGCCCGCGCTTCGTCCACACCTTGAACGGCACGGGCGTGGCCGTGGGCCGCACGCTGATCGCGATCATGGAGAACTACCAGCAGGCCGACGGCACGATCAGCGTGCCGCCGGTTCTGCGAGCCCGCATGGGCAAGGATGCTCTGTCGCTGCGGACTACTTGACGGAGCCGGCCAGGAGCCCCTGCACGAAGTACCGCTGGAAGGCGAAGAAGACCGCCAGCGGCACGACCAGCGAGAGGAATGCGGCCGGCGCGATGACGTCGATGTTGGCGCCGAACTGGCGCAGCTGCGTGAAGATCGCGACGGTGATGGGCTGCGTCTGCCGCGCGAACGTCAGTGCCACGAGCAGGTCATTCCACGTCCAGAGGAACTGGAAGATGGCCAGCGACGCGATCGCGGGCAGACCGAGCGGCAACACGAGCCGCAGGAAGATCCTGATCTCGGAGGCGCCGTCGATGCGCGCCGCCTCCAGCAGTTCCCGCGGAATTCCCACAAAGAAGTTGCGCAACAGGAAGATCGCCAGCGGCAGCCCGAACGCCGTGTGGTAGAGGATCAGTCCCCAGATCGTGTCGAACAGCCCGAAGCGGTTGTACAGCGAGAAGATGGGGATCAGGGCCATCTGCAGCGGAACGACGATCAAGGCGATGACCAGAATGAACAGCCAGTCGCGCCCCGGAAAGTCCATCCAGGCGAACGCGTAGGCCGCAAGCGCGGCAACGATGATGGGCACCACCGACGATCCCACGGCGATGATCACCGTGGTGATGAGCGCCCTCATCATGGTCTGATCGTCGAAGAGGGCGCGGTAGTTGTCGAGCGTGGCCATGCTCGGTGACGTCAGGATCGCCCACCACCCCTCTGAACCGATGAGGCGCACCGGCATCAGCGAGGTCAGGAAGAGGCCGATCGTGGGTACGAGCCAAAGCACGCCGATGACGATGAGAACGATGGTCAGCGGAGCCTGGCTCACGACGCGCATGATCTTCGCGCTCGTCTTCTCGCGCGCTGCCGGGATGGTCTGGGATTGCTGCTTGCCACTGGCTGGATGATCCAAGGCGACGCTCATGACGCCTCCCTCCTGAACCGGCGAATGTTGAGCATCAGCACGGGGACGACGAGGATGAACAGGAACACCGCGATCGCCGAGCCCAGGCCGAAATCGTTGACGCCGCCGAAGGAGGTTCTCCACATGGCGAGCGCAATGACGTTGGCGTCGTCCTGGACGGATCCCGGCGCGACGCTGAGCACGATGTCGAAGACCTTCAGCACGTTGATGGCCATCGTGATGAAGACGACCGAAAGGACCGGCGCCAGCAGCGGCACCGTGACCCGGCGGAATACCTGCCACTCGCTGGCGCCGTCGGTGCGCGCCGCCTCCATCACGTCCCGTGGAATCGCCGCGAGCCCCGAGCCGATGACCACCATCGAGAAGCCGGCCCACACCCAGATGTACGCGATGATGATGGCGGGCGTGATCAAGCGGGCACTCAGCCACGACACTCCCCTGAAGGGCTCGGTGAAGTTCTCAGCGGCGAGACCGACGCGGAAGGTGCCCTCCGGAAGGTCAGTGAACGCGAAGCTGCCGTCGCTTTCGGTCAGCGTGTCAACGGGCTCCCCGTTCGTGCCCGACAGGACGACCCTGACATTCGGGAGGCCGAGTTCCTCGGGATCGATTGCGCCCGCTTCGCCTCCACCGGGCGAGAAGTCTCGCCAGACGACGCCGGTGATCGCACCCGTGCGTGCGGCGGGAGAGGTTGCCGGCACGGCTCCTTCGTCGACGCGGGATGTGGCGATGCGGGTCAGTCCGAGGAGGGCGACGTCACCGGGACGCACCTCCTGCCGCAGCTCATACCCACTTGAGGCAGAGCCACGGATATCTCCAGTCGAGGGTCTTGCGCCCGCCAGCCCGCCGCTGGGATTGACGACATTGTCGACGGCGGCGACGGCGGCGTTGATCGTCCCGCGCGACGGGTCCTGCTCGTACATGATGCGCCAGATGACGCCGGCCGCGAACAGCGAGATGGCCATGGGCATGAAGACGGCGGTCTTGAACGCGACGGACCAGCTCACGCGCTCCGTCAGCACAGCGAAAACCAAGCCGATGGCCGTGACGAGCGCAGGGACCACGAGCACCCAGATCACGTTGTTCTTGATGGCCGTGAGCAGGACATTCGTGGTGAACAGGGTTACGTAATTGTCGACGCCGACGAACTGGTCGCCGGTTCGGTCGTACAGACTGCGTATGACGGTGTAGACCGTCGGGTAGAGGACCCAGACACCGAGGAAGAAGAGGGCGGGCGCGAGAAACGCGAGCGCCACCGCATACTTGCGCCAGCGGCTCTCATCTCGCGCGCCCGCTCCCTCGAGGGGTGGCGCAGGGGCCGGCTGCTGCTCAGCCGGCCCCACGCTTATTCCGCCACCGCTCATGGCTCAGTCCTGGTACGCCCGGGCAGCCGCCTGCTCCAGCGCCTGCGCTGTACCATCCACATCGTCCGGGCTCCGGAGGAAGTCCTGGAGGATCTTCCACATGCCCTGACCGACGGTGCCGCCGAAGGCGGCCGGCGCGAGATCAGACATGTCGAAGCGGAAGGTCTCGGCCTCCGCCAGCGCTGTCGCGGTCTCGCGCGCGATCGGGTCGGTGTACACCTCAGGATCGACATTCCGGTTCGGAGACGAGAAACCGCCGCGCCCCGCCCAGATGGATGCCGCTTCTGGCGTGGCCAGCCACTGCACCAGAGCCCGGGTCGCCTCTGTGTCGTTGAACATGATGACGATGTCCCCGCCGCCCACGACGCTCGGCGCGGAATCGTTGATGGACGGGAACTCAAACTGGTTGAAGTCGGTCTCGGCCTGCGCGTCCGTGGACGACGTGATGACGCCCTGGACGAAGTCTCCCTCGAAGACCATGGCGGCCCTCGGCGGGTCCGAGAAGACCTGCGTCACGGACGTCGGGAAGTCCGTCTGCAGGGCCCCGGATGTCCCTCCGGCGATGTTCTGCGTGTCGCTGAAGACCTCGGCCATCGCCCTGAGCGCCGTCTTCACCGACTCGTCCGTCCATGCGATCTCGTGGTCCGCGAGCTGGTCGTACATCTCGGGACCAGCCGTGCGCAGGTAGATGTTCTCGAACAGGTCGGTCAGCGTCCAGCCGTCGGCGCCTGCGATCGAGTAGGCCCTCACGCCGGATTGACTCAGCGTATCGGCCGACTGCAGGAGATCTTCCCAGGTCGCGGGCGGTTCCACGCCGGCATCCTCGAACGCTTTGACGTTGTACCAGACAGTCGACTTGTTGGCGCCCTTGAACGCCATCCCGTAGAGCTGACCGTCAACGGTGCCCAGATCGATCCAGTCCTGGGCGTAGTTGGCCTGCATGATGTCACGCGCGAAATCGATCGGTTTGAGCGCGCCCTGCGAGACGAAATCGTTCATGAGACCTGGCTGTGCGACGACGGCAAGGTTCGGCGGGTTGCCGCCCTCGACGGCGGTCGACAGGACGGTCGGCAGCTGGTCCCCGGCGGACGTGTACTCAACCGTCACGTTGGGATAGGCGCTCTCGAACTCGTCGAGCACGGCCCGGAACGACTCCTGTTCCTGCCCGCTCCACACCGCCATGACCGAGACGGTGCCGCTCACGTTGGCATCGATGCTCGGCGAAGCCGCCGGACTCGCGCCGTTTCCGTCGCCCTCGTCGTCGCCGCACGCGGCCAGTGTGAGCGCCAGCGTCAGGGCCAGGAGCAATGCCAGTCCCCAAGCAGCCGGGCCCGCCAAGCGGCGTTCCTTTCGTCTACTCGTCAAGTCGCTCATGTGTCTCTCCCTCCTGTCAGATGTCCGTTGCCCGGCGCTACACGGCCACTGCCGCAGGCGGCTCCGTGGCATGCTGCCCGTCCGCCTCGTCCGCATAAATGCCGAGACCACTGTCGAGATCGAAGAAGTGCAGCGCGTGCCAGTCCACCGCCACTTCCACGGGCTGGTCCATCTCAACGTCGCTTCCGGCGCTGAAGCGGGCGATGAGCTCGCTTGACTGCTCCGTCTTCGCGTCCTCGGCTTGGAGCTTGTGCTCCGCGCCGATCTCCTTCGCCAGCTCGAGCGTGTCCTCCGTGAGCACAGGCGGCGCGTTCACACGGAAGTGCACGATGACTTCCGAGCCCAGCGACTCGATGAGCGTGACCTTGCCGTTGAGCCGCTGGTCCTGGGGCGTGTCCGGCCTCATCTCCGGATTTTCGAGGCCCTCCGGCCGGATGCCGAGGACGAGCTGCCGGCCGACATAGCCCGCCAGCGCCGGCCGCTGTTCAAGCACTTCCGGCGCAATCGTCAGCTCCTGGTCGCCCGAGACTGCCATGTACGCCCCATCGCGGCGCTCGAGATGAGCGGAGAGCATGTTCATCGTGGGGCTGCCGATGAAGCCCGCGACGAACAGGTTGACCGGGTGGTCGTAGAGATCCTGGGGGGCCGCGACCTGCTGAAGCTCGCCCTTGCGCATGACCGCCACCCTATCCGCCATGGTCATCGCCTCGATCTGGTCGTGCGTCACATAGATCGTGGTCACTTTGAGCTCACGCTGCAGGCGGCCGATCTCCGATCGCATCTGGACGCGCAGCTTGGCGTCCAGATTCGAC
>CAZHMG010000077.1:0-10786 GCA_964533575.1 uncultured Thermoleophilia bacterium
TCATCGTCGTCACCGGCCTCTCCGGCTCAGGCAAGAGCTCGCTGGCCTTCGACACCATCTATGCCGAGGGGCAGCGACGGTACGTCGAATCTCTCTCGGCCTACGCGCGGCAGTTCCTCGGCCAGATGGACAAGCCGGACGTCGACAGCATAGAGGGGCTGTCGCCGGCCATCTCGATCGACCAGAAGACCACGTCGCGGAACCCACGTTCCACGGTCGGCACGGTCACGGAGATATACGACTACCTTCGCCTTCTCTACGCGCGCGTCGGTCATCCGCACTGCCCGCAGTGCGGCCGTGCCATCTCGGGCCAGTCTGTCCAGCAAATCGTCGATCGCATTCTCAACCTGCCCGAGGGAGTTCGCTTCAGCGTGCTGGCGCCCGTTGTCCGTGGGCGCAAGGGTGAGTACGGCAAGGTCTTCGAGGAACTGCGGGCCGAGGGATTCACGCGCGTCAAGGTCGATGGGCAGATCCGCGAGCTCGAGGAGCAGATCGAGCTGGACAAGAAGTACAAGCACGACATTGCCGTCGTCGTCGACCGGCTCGTTCTCAAGGAGGGTCTGCGGCGAAGGCTCACGGACTCGGTCGAGACCGCCGCTCATCTTTCAGACGGTCTGGTCGAGGTCGAGCTGGCCGACGGCGAGATCCACACGTACAGCGAGAAGTTCGCCTGCCTGCAGTGCTCCATCTCGCTGCCCGAGATCCAGCCGCGCATCTTCAGCTTCAACAATCCCCACGGCGCCTGCCCGGCCTGCCACGGGCTGGGATCGACCCAAGAGATCGATCCGGCGCTCGCCGTGCCGGACGGCTCGCTGAGCATCGACAAAGGTGCTCTTCTGCCCTACGGGCAACTCTCATTCGGCTGGCTCGAGCAGATCTTCGAGTCGATCGCCGCCACCTTCGGGGTCGACACGGACGTGCCGTGGGACGAGATGCCGCAGGAGCACCGGGACCTGTTCCTCAACGGCACCGGCAAGCAGCGCATTCCCATGAGCTACCGCAACTACCAGGGCAAGATGCGCCATTACTCGTCGGCCTTTCCCGGGATTGTTGCGCACCTGCAGCGGCGCTACGCCGAGACGGAGTCAGAGATGGTCCGCCAGAAGATCGAGGAGTACATGTCGGAGCGCCCCTGCCGGGAGTGCCACGGCGCGCGTCTCAAGCCGACGAGCCTTGCGATCACCGTCGGCGAGCGCAACATCCACGACTTCACGCTCATGAGCGTGCGCGAGGCGCTCCGCTTCCTGGACGAGCTGTCGCTGAACGAGACGGAGCGTCTCATCGGCAGTCGAGTGATCAGGGAGATCGTCGAGCGTCTCACCTTCCTGAACGACGTCGGCGTCGGCTATCTGACGCTGCAGCGAGCCTCGGCGACGTTGTCGGGCGGCGAGGCGCAGCGCATCCGTCTGGCCACGCAGATCGGTTCCGCGCTCGTGGGCGTCCTCTATATTCTGGACGAGCCCAGCATCGGGCTGCACCAGCGCGACAACCGAAGGCTCATCGATACGCTGCTCCGCCTCCGCGACCTGGGCAACACGGTGATCGCCGTCGAACACGACGAGGAGACGATGCGGTCGGCGGACCACATCGTCGATATGGGGCCGGGCGCCGGCGAACACGGGGGGCGAGTCGTCGCCGAGGGCACGCCACAGGAGATCATGGACAACCCCGATTCGGTGACCGGCGAGTATCTTGCGGGACGGCGTGCGATTGCAGTTCCGGCCCAGCGCCGCCTGCCGCTGCAGTGGTTCACCGTCCGTGGCGCCCGGCTGCACAACCTGCGCGACATCGACGTCAGCTTCCCCGTCGCGACCTTCACGTGCGTGACCGGAGTGTCCGGCTCAGGCAAGTCGACCCTGATCAACGAGATTCTTTTCAAGGGGATGGCGAGCCGGCTCAACCGGGGCTCCAAGCTGCGTGCCGGCGATCACGACGGCATCGACGGTGCGCACTTGCTCGACAAGGTCATCGACATCGATCAGTCCCCGATCGGACGCACGCCGCGTTCCAATCCCGCTACCTACACCGGCGTCTTCGACCACATCCGGCAGCTCTTCTCGCAGACCCCCGAGAGCAAGCTGCGGGGTTACCGCCAGGGGCGCTTCAGCTTCAACGTCAAAGGCGGCCGCTGCGAGACGTGCAAGGGTGACGGGCAGATCAAGATCGAGATGCACTTCCTGCCTGATGTGTACGTCCCCTGTGAGGCCTGTGGCGGCAAGCGCTACAACCGCGATACGCTCGAGGTGTTCTACAAGGGCAGGAACATCGCCGAGGTCCTGGAAATGAGCGTCGAGGAAGCGGTCGCCTTCTTCGCCAACGTCCCGCGCATCGCGCGGCGCCTGCAGGCTCTCGCCGATGTCGGTCTCGACTACATCCAGCTCGGCCAGCCCGCGACCACGCTGAGCGGCGGCGAGGCTCAGCGCGTGAAGCTCGCGAGCGAGCTCAGCAAGGTCGCGACCGGCCGCACCCTGTACATCCTCGACGAGCCCACCACCGGCCTGCATTTCGCCGACATCGAGAAGCTGCTCGAGATGCTGCAGCGTCTCGTCGACGCCGGCAACACGGTCGTCGTGATCGAGCACAATCTCGACGTCATCAAGTCCGCCGACTGGATCGTGGATCTCGGTCCCGAGGGCGGGGAAGAGGGTGGCCTGGTGGTCGCCGCGGGCAGTCCCGAGGACCTGATTGGGAAAGCGGATGTCTCCTACACGGGTTCGTTCATGGCCCGGCTCCTGAGCGCCGGCACGAGAGCCTCATAGCCTCGGGGACGACCTCCCGCTCTCCGTCTCCGCCGCCCTGCGGGGTACAATCGATTCGTGACCATGTCTTCCGAAGAGCGTTCCGCCAACGTCTCCGCGCTGCGCGCCATCCTTCCGCGAATCCCTCACGAGCCAGGTGTCTACCGATTTCTCGGGGAGGACGCGGCGGTCCTCTACGTCGGCAAGGCGAAGGACCTGCGCAAGCGTGTCTCCTCCTACTTCCGCGAGAACGGCACGCCGCACGGCCGTACAGCTGAGATGCTCGCGCAGGCACGCGACATCGAGTGGGTCGTGACGGCGTCCGAGAGCGAAGCCCTGCTGCTGGAGGACAACTTCATCAAAGAAGCGCGCCCCGCGTACAACCTGCGTCTGCGCGACGACAAGAGCTACCCCTACATTGAGGTGACGCTGCGTGACGAATGGCCGCGCGTGCGCTTCTTCCGCGGCCGGCATGTGCCCGGCAACCAGTACTTCGGTCCATACTCGAGTGCCCGCAAAGTTCGCGAGACGCTCGACGTGATCGGTCGCATCTTCCCCTATCGCAAGTGCAAGGGCCCGCGACCAGGGCGGCCGAGCGGGTCCCCTTGCCTGCAGTTCTTCATCCGCCGCTCGCTGGCGCCCTGCGATGGCCGCGTGAGCCGTGAAGAGTACATGAACGTGATCGCGCAGGTGCTCGACTTCCTGCGTGGTCGTCTCACTGAGGTCGAGCGCGGGATCTCACGCGAGATGGAAGCGGCAGCTGCGGCGCAGGAGTTCGAGAAGGCGGCCGTCCTGCGGGATCGCCTGTCCGCCGTGCGTCATCTCGGCGAGCGTCAGACCGCACGCCTCGAGGGCACGGACTCATTCGACGTCATCGGGCTCTTCCAGGGCGAACCCGGCGCCAACGTGCAGGTCTTCCGGCTCCGGGAGGGGGCCATGGTCGACCGGCAGGCCTTCTACGTGGAGAACGCGGCCGGCCGCGCCGCCGGCGAAGTACTCGAGGAGTTCCTCCTCGAATACTACTGGGATGGCGCGGCGGTGCCGGCCGAGATCATCGCGCCCCTGGAGGAGGCCGAGAGCCTGGCGACGGTGCTCGGCGGTCGGCGCGGCGCCGGCGTTCGAGTTCGCGCCGCCAAACGGGGCCCCAAGAGGCGCCTCATGGAGCTGGCGGCCCGCAATGCCGAGCTGGCGGCCGAACTCGAGGCGGAGCAACTGCGACGCCGCACGGCGTCGCGCATCGACGCCCTCGAGCGGTTGCGAGACAGCCTCGACCTGGAGCGCCTGCCGCTGCGCATCGAGTGCTACGACATCTCGAATCTCGGGGAGCAGCATCCCGTCGGCTCGATGGTCGTGTTCGAGGGCGGCCAGCCCAGGAAGGCGCACTACCGCAAGTTCGCTGTGCGCGACCCGCAGGGCCAGGACGACTTCGCGATGATGAAGCAGGTCGTGCGGCGGCGCTTCGAACGCAGCGGCGACGCCACCGATGAGACCTACGACGAGAGCTTCGCCACGATCCCCGACCTTGTGGTCGTCGACGGGGGCAAGGGGCAGTTGTCGGCTGCCCGCGAGGCGTTGCGAGAGGCCGGTGCCGACGTCGACGTCGTCAGTCTCGCCAAGCAGAGGGAAGAGGTCTTCGTGCCGGGGCGCCGTGATCCGCTGCCGCTGGCCGCCGACGATCCGGCGTCATTGCTGCTTCAGGCCATCCGCAACGAAGCGCACCGCTTCGCGGTGCGGTACCATCGGCAGCGGCGGGACGCCGATCTGCAGAAGGCCTCCGTGTTCGACGCGCTGCCGCAGATCGGCCCGGTGCGGCGGCGACGCATCCTGGAGCACTTCGGCAGCCCCGAGCGCTTTCTGAATGCGTCGCGCGAGGAGATCGAGCGTGTGCCGGGGCTGCCGGCGAAAGTCGCGAGGGACATCTATGCGCATCTTCACAAAGCCGGCTGATCCGTCCGTGACGAAGCCATCGCAAGGGCCGTCCTTGCAGACGGAGACGTACACGTGCGCGTTCGGCACGGGCCGGATCCTCGTGGTTGGCGCGCTGCCGGTCGAGGTCGAGCTTCCGCAGCCCCACGCGCATGTGGTCGCGTCTCCGGGCGAGCCGAGCGAGTGGGGGCGGCTTCTGGAGCGTTACTTCGCCGGCGAGGCGATCACCTTCGATCTGGATATGGACGCCTACGCCGAGGCGGCCGGCCTTTCCGACTTCGCCCGCGACGTCTTCGCGGCGCTCGCCGCCGTGCCGTACGGCGAGGTCGTCAGTTACCGCGAGCTGGCCGCCGCCGCGGGCCGCCCGCACGCCTTTCGCGCCGCCGGTTCCGTCATGGCGCGGAACCGGCTGCCCGTCATCCTGCCCTGTCATCGGGTGGTGCACAACGACGGCAGCCTGGGCCGCTACGGCGACGACCCGGCATGGAAGGAACGCCTGCTGGCGCTCGAGGGCGTCGGGGTCGAAGGAGGGAGGCTCAGATGACTGAGACGCTTCAGTTCGTGATCGTCACCGGCCTCTCGGGAGCCGGTAAGTCGCTGGCCATGGACGCCTTCGAGGACGCCGGCTGGTTCTGCATCGACAACCTCCCGCCCGAACTCGTCGGGACGCTCGTCGACCTGTTCCGTCGCGAGGGGAGCAAGGTCGACCGCGTCGCCGTCGTCAGCGACGTGCGCGGCGGCGACTATTTCAACCGGCTGGAGCAGTGTCTCGACGAACTGCACGAGCGTGGCGTCGAGCACACGCTGGTCTTCCTGGAGGCGTCCAACGAGGCGCTCGTGAGGCGCTTCAAGGAGACGCGGCGTCGGCACCCACTGGCAGGGGGCGGCAGCGTCATTGACGGCATCCGCAAGGAACGCAGGCTCCTCGCCGGGCTCCGCGAGCGCGCCAACCTGGTGATGGACACCAGCGACTCGTCGCCTCAGCAGCTCAAGGCGCGGCTCAACGAGGACCTGATCCAGCACACGAGGCGTTCGAACATCGTCTTCGCCATCGTCTCCTTCGGCTACAAGTACGGCATACCGATCGACGCCGATCTCCTCTTCGACTTGCGCTTCCTGCCCAACCCACACTACGATCTGCGCCTGCGCCCGCTCACGGGCCTCGACGCCGAGGTGCGCGACTACGTGATGGAGTCACCCGGAACGCAGGAGTACCTGGAGCGGCTCCTGGCGTTGCTCGACTTCCTGTTCCCCCGCTACGCGGCGGAGGGCAAGGCGCATCTGACCGTCGGCATTGGCTGCACGGGTGGGCAGCATCGATCAGTCGCGATCGCCGAGCTGATCGGCAAGACCTACGAGAAGCAGGGCTACTACACCATCGTCCGCCACCGAGACATCACCCGCGACTGAGTCGTCATGCGCAGCTCGCTCGCCTGGTTCTACCCCGGTCTCGGCATCAAGCGCTGGCTGCTTCTGTTCTGCGCCGGCGTCGTCCTTCTCGCCTACTCTGTGCTGTTCGCGATCGGCGTTCAGTGGTCGCCGACGCTGATGGCCGGTCTCGGGATGGGCTGGCTGCAGGGGCGGCACTGGGCTGCCGTGGTCATCGCGTTCGACGGGCTGGTCGTCGGCGGCCTGATGGTGATCGTCGGGGCGCGCCGCATGCTTCTATACCAGCGGACGACGCCGGAAACGGCGAACGAGATACGGACGGCGGCCCAGCTCGCCAAAGGGCCGCGGGTGGTGGCGATCGGCGGCGGCAACGGTCTTGCCGCGCTCCTCAGCGGCATGAAGAGCCGGACGAGCAACCTCACCGCCGTGGTCACCATGGCCGACGATGGCGGCAGCTCCGGCCTGCTCCGGCGCGACATCGGCATGCCGCCGCCAGGCGACCTGCGCAACTGCCTGGTCGCCCTGGCCGACGATGAGGCCATCATGAGCAAGCTGTTCCAGTATCGTTTCCCGGACGCCGGCGTCCTTCACGGCCACAGCTTCGGCAACCTGTTCATGGCCGCCCTGACCCAGGTCACGGGCGACTTCGAGCTGGCGGTGCAGGAGTCGACCAGGGTCCTCAAGGTCCGTGGCCGCGTCCTCCCATCGACACTGGACGACGTCGTCCTGCACGCGCAGCTGGAAGGCGGCGTGCGAGTTACGGGCGAGAGCACGATCACCGCGGCCGACCGGCTGCCGCGGCGCGTCTGGCTGACGCCGGACGCGCCGCGTGCAGTACCGGAGGCGATAGCGGCCATCGCTCAGGCGGACCTTGTCGTGCTCGGGCCCGGCAGCCTCTATACCAGCATCATCCCCAACATGCTCATCCCGGACGTGCGCACAGCGCTGGCCGAGAGCCGTGCGCACGTCGTCTACGTGTGCAACGTCATGACACAGCCGGGAGAGACCGACGGCTACTCGGTGGCGGATCATGTGGACGCCTTGCGGCGCCACGGGATGCGCGGCGTCGTCACGACGGTGCTCATCAACGAGGGTCCGGTGTCCGACGAGATGGTGGCCAGGTACGAACGGCAGGGGGCGAAGCCGGTAGCCGTCGACGAGGGGCGCGTGCGGGCGCTCGGCGTCAAGGTGGTCAGAGCGCCCGTGGCTACGGAACACGGCGTGGTGCGCCATGATCCGGAGCGCCTCGCGCAGGCGCTGCTGCAGCTGGTGAAATAGGCCCATGTCGTTCGCCCGCGACGTGAAATTGGAGCTCGGCCAGACCATGCCGGCAAGCGAGCACTGTCGCAAAGCTGAGCTGTCTGGCCTTCTCTTCGGAGCGGGCGTCTTCGACATCGGACCCGGCGGGCGTTACACGATGCGTATCTCGGTCAAACGTCCCGCCACGGCGCGGCACCTTCTGGCGCTGCTCAAGTCGTTCGGCGTCGCCGCGATGCTGCGCACGGTGAGCGCCGCGCCGCTCGGCTTGCGCTACGAGGTGGTGCTCGGAGACCAACCAAGGGATCTGCAATTGCTCAACGAGCTGGGCATCCTCTCGGACGGTATGCGCCTGCAGATGACGGTGCCGCCACGACTCGTCAGGCAGCGCTGCTGTCTGGAGGCCTTCGTGGGCGGCCTCTTTCTCGGCTGCGGCTCGATCTCTTCGCCTGGATCAGAGGTGCACGTCGAGTTCACGGTCGAGGACGCGGACTTTGCAGCGCAGGTCCGCGGGCTTCTCGGCCGTCTCGGCCTCGAGTTCAAGCTGGTCGCGCGCGACCGCAACGTGGCCTGCTACAGCAAGCGGTCACAGACGGCGGCCGACCTGCTGGCGTCGATGGGCGCGCACAGCGCCTGTCTGCGCTGGGAGGAGCACGTGGTCATGGGCGACGTGCGACAGCGCGCGAACCGCCGCGCCAACTGCGACGCTGCCAATGCGCGCCGGTCGGCGGCCGCGGGGGAGAGGCAAGCGGCAGCGATCGAGCAGCTCATGGCGTCGCCGGACTGGGCAACACTGCCCTACGCCCAGAGACACGTCGGTGAACTGCGAGTCGAGTACCCGTACCTGACGCTCGCCGAGCTGGCGGGACTGGCCGAACCGCCGATAAGCAAATCGGCGCTCAACCATCGGCTGCGGCGCCTGCTGGCGCTCGCAGAAGAGGTGCGCCCGGGCGGCCCAGCGGTGCGCTGAGCCGCCCGGCAGGAGAGTTCTCAGACGCTGCGGCCCACGTGGCTCGTCAGGTGGCCGAGCCGGTGCGTGTAGCTGCCCATCTCGTTGTCGTACCAGCCGAAGATCTTGACGTGCGTCATCGGCACACGGATCGTGTCGCCGCCCGCGGGGCCGGATCCGGAGGCAGATGGGACCTTGATATTCACGAACCCGGTCCGGGTGTGCGTCTCGGCGCCCTCGATGGTGACGGCGGCGTCCTCGCCCAGCATGTCGGCCGACACGTTCTGCTGGTCGCTGTACTTGAGCAGGCCGCGCGCCTCGCCGCTGGCGGCTTCAAGGTAGATGGCGTTGATGGCGTCGCGTTCCACGGAGACGGTGCCGTCGGGACGCGCCTCGCTCTGGAATGTCACGTTGAGGATGATGAGGCTGACGCTGGCCGTGGGAATGCGCACCGAGTCGGCCATGAAGCCGATGGCGGCGATCTCCGGCATGACGTGCTCCAGGGCGGCGGCGGCGTTGGTCGAAGTGATGACGACGTTTCCGAGGGCGCCGCGGCTCTTGCGCAGGTCCGTGGCACCCGCCTTCGGCACGATGTCGAGCACCGGCTGCGAGTTGGTGACAGCATGAACGGTGCTCATGCCGGCCGTGATCATGTTCTTGGTGAGGTTCCGTTCGAGGAGCGGCCGCATCATGTGGGCGAGCGCCGTCGTGGTGCAGGACGCCGCGGAGATGAGCTTGTGTTGGGCAGGATCGAACTCGTAGTCGTTGATCCCCTGAATGAGCATGGCTGCGTCCTCGGGCAGGCCGGCGTTCTTCGCTGTTTTGAAGGGCGAGCTCTGAACGACGACGCGGGCGCCGGCGGTGAGGTGCCCGCGCAGCGCGCCACCGGATACGTCCGGGTCGGCGTTGGGATCGCGAAACCTTCCGGTGCATTCCACGACCAGGGAGACGCCATGGTCGCGCCAGGCGATGTCCTTGGGATTGCGCGCCTCGCGCAGGATGATGAGTTCCTTGCCGTAGGCGCTGATGATGCCGCGAGCCTCATCGACGACATGCATGTCGAGAACGCCCGATTGCCCGTGCAGAAAGCGATGGAGCGGCCCGTAGGTGGTGTCCTTGGCGATGTACTGCGTCAGCGAGTCGAGAGAGGTGCCGACCTCACGGCCCATGTTGACGACGATTCTGTCGAAGTCGTCGTGCCCCAGGTGATGCCACAGGGTGAGTTTGCCGATGCGGCCCAGTCCATTGATGCCAAGCGTTCTACGCACTCCGGCCCCCCAGCTCGAGGTTAGGCAGAGGACTCGCGGCGGGCCGCGAGTCGCCTCATCGTGACCGCGGCCGGAGAACGTCCGGCCGCCCCGCCATGCTATCATCGAGGGGCTGTGAAGACCTTCCCTCTGCCGTTCGAATCCGATGCTCTGCGCGCCAATATCGCCAACACGGCGCAGGAGATCGTCATCCCGCCGCGCTATCTGCCTCTTCTCGAAGCGGCCGAAGGCTTCCACGGCGTCCGCTCCGCGCTCACCGAGACTCTGGGCGAATACCACCACTCCTACCGCAACATCGACGCCCTCATCGACGCGTTCCAGCCGATCCTGCTGCGCAACTGGACCTATCTCGAGCGATCGGAAAATCGGGCCCTGCTGTTCGAGTTGCTGTCGGACCTCGCCCTCGGCCTGCTGCAGGCAAAGACGACGAACGCGCAGTTCTCGCTCATGCTGCGCGGACTTCTGGGATGGTGCCGCGACGCGCTCCGCGGCCAGCACGGGCGGGAGTACGAACAGGCCATGGCGCGCCTCGGCGCCGACCTCATCGAGCTCCTTCCGCTGCATAGCACGGCCTTCATCGAGCGCGACGCCCTGGTGCGCAACCTGGTCGAGGGAGCGGTGGAGCATGACGCGTTGGCTCCCGTCTTCCTCGACCTGCAGCGCCGCGTGCTGCTCGCCGGCTACCATCGCCTCGCGCGTCATCTCGACGTCCCTCGCTGGGTGGGGGAGCAGAGGGAAGGGCTGACGGACGCGGACGCGGTGGCGGAAGGCTTCTCCTTCCTCGCCGGCTCTCGTCTGAAGTCGCTCATCGAACGCGCGGAGTCCGCACCGGCCGGCGAGCTGTTCTCTCCGGCGCTGCCGCTTCCCTCGGACCTCCTCTCGTCGGCGGTGGACCAGCTCTCCAAGACGAAGAATCTCGAGGATCGCTTCGCCGCCTGCCTGTTCCTCCTCAAGGACGAGACCTTGGGCTATCGCCAGAAGGAGGCCATGGTCGACCTCCTTGGCGTCGTCAAGCAGATGGTCCGGCCGGACCGGCATTTGGACGCCGAGACGCTCCTCACACGTTTGACGGCTTTCTTCCGCGGTCGCGACAACGAGTTCCTGCTGATGCGCTTCCAGTGCTACGAGGCGATCGGCGTGGCCATCGGCGAGGCGGGCAATGTGGCCGCCGCCGACCATCTCATCGAGGACATCCTCTCCTGGCGCTTCCAGTATCCCGAGATCGCCGGCGCAACCGACGATTGGGAGACGGTGGTCAA
>CAZHMG010000078.1:0-10669 GCA_964533575.1 uncultured Thermoleophilia bacterium
CTCGGACTCCAGGCGGGCAACACCCAGGCGGTAGTGGTACCCGGCCGTGTCCGGACCCAGCTCGTACATGTCGCCGAGCACGGCCACGAGCGGCCTGCCGTCGGCGATCGCCGCAAGGTGGTCGATCGCGGCCTTCATCGCCACGGGATTGGCGTTGTACGTGTCGTTCAGGAGCAGGCCTCCCCCGGACAGGCGCGAGAGGGCGCCGCGGAGGTCGCTGAAAGCGACCATGGCGGCGCCCTCTCGCGCCTGCTCCAAGCCGTATCCAAGCTCCACGAATGCGGCCAGAGCCGCGAGCGCGTCGTGCAGGTAGTGGGCGCCTGTGAAGCTGAACTCCAACTGCTCCCACTGCCCGAAGGCGTCGACGGTGACCCGTGTGATTTCGCCGCGTCGTTCCTCGTCGATCAGGCGCACGTCAGCGCCCGGGGCGCCGAACGTGACGATACGCCCCGGGCAGCGCCCGAGGTGTGGCGCCAGCAGCGGCTCGTCGGCCGGCACGATCGATGTGCCCTCCGCCAGCCCCTCGAGCAGCTCCGCCTTGGCCGCCGCCACGTCCTGCATCGTCCCCATCAGCTCCAGGTGCACGGGAGCGATAGTCGTGATCACGCCGATGTCCGGGCGTGCGATGTGGGCCAGCTCCCTGATCTGCCCGTGTCCGCGCATGCCCATCTCGACCACGGCGACTTCACTGTCGTGCTCGAGCTTGAGCAGCGTGAGTGGCACCCCGATCTCATTGTTGAAATTGCCGCCGGTGGCGACCGTGCGCGCCACCGGTCGCAGGAGCGCGGCAAGGATATCCTTGGTTGCCGTCTTGCCGGCGCTGCCGGTGACGGCGACGACCTTGACCCCCGCCCGAAGGCGCACGTACGCAGCCAAGCGCTGCAGCGCGGCGCGACCGTCGTCGACGACGATGTGGGGAGAGCCGTTGAGTCCGCTTGCCGCAGTCGCACCGATGACCACGGCCACCGCGCCGCCGGCCATCGCCTGCCCGGCATGCCTGCCGCCGTCGAAGCGTTCTCCCTGCAGGCCGACAAAGAGATCGCCGGGCTGAAGTGATCGCGTGTCCGTGCTCACGCCTTTGACCACGGTTCTGGGATCACCCCCGGCGAGCCGTCCCGCGCAAGCGCTGGCGACTTCGGCGAGCGTCAGCGGCAGCATGTCTCACCGCCTTTCCGCGAGGTCGCGCAGCAGAGCTGCGGCCACATCGCGATCGTCGAACGGTATGACGGCGCCCCCGATGGTCTGCCCCTGCTCATGGCCCTTGCCCGCGATCAACACGAGGTCGCCCGGCCGCGCGTCCGCCAGTGCCAGGCGGATTGCCTCACGCCTGTCCGGTTCGACACACACGCTCCTCAGCCTGTCGACGGGTACCCCTGCCACGATCTCGTCGATGATCGCCACGGGATCTTCGCTGCGCGGGTTGTCCGATGTGACAAAGGCTTTGTCCGACAAGCGCGCCCCGATTGCCCCCATGAGGGGCCGCTTGCCTCGATCGCGGTCACCGCCGCAGCCGAACACGACCAGCACCCGGCCATCAGTCACGGCGCGCGCGGCGTGTAATGCGTTCTCCAGCGAGTCGGGGGTGTGCGAGTAGTCGACCAGCACGCCGAAAGGCTGACCGGCGCGCACGGACTCAAAGCGTCCCGGAACGCCGAGCGTGCCCGCCAGCCCGTCACGCACCGCCTGCAGCGGAAGGCCGAGGGCCAAGGCGGTTGTCGCGGCGGCCAGGGCGTTCTCGACATTGAACCTCGCCGCGAGCGGCGTCACCAGACGTTCCTCGATGGCCAGCGAAGGAACGACGAGCGTGAACGAGGAGCCATCCGCCCGCAGGTCGAGGTCGCGAGCGACGGAGGCAATCCTATTCGCAAGCGTCTCGCCATCGTCGAGCGCATATGTCCAGAGCGCGTCGCCGTAGTGCTCCCGGCAGTCATCGGCCAAATGACGACCGAAAGGGCCCGCGACGTTGACGACGGCGACAGCACCCCCCGCACGCTCCTCCCCGGGCAGGAACAACCGCCGCTTGGCCAGGTAGTAGTCGTCGAGGTCGCGATGGAAATCGAGATGATCGCGCGTCAGGTTCGTGAAGACGACGGCGTCGAACTCGATGCCGACGGCGCGGTCAAGCACGAGAGCATGCGAGCTGACTTCGAGCGCGCAGCCCCGGTCGCCGGCCTCGGCCATCTCGCGAAACATGCGCTGCAGCTCGAGGGATTCGGCCGTGGTGAGCCGGACGGGGTGATCCTGTCCCCCGATACGATTGACGACGGTGCCGAGCAGAGCCGCCGGCAGACCCGCAGCAGCCATGATGCCGGCGATCAGATGGGTTGTCGTCGTCTTGCCGTTGGTGCCGGTGACGCCGGCGATCAGCAACTCGCTTGACGGCCGGCCATACCAGTGCGCCGCCATCAGCGCCAGGGCGCGGCGCGCCGACGGGACCAGGACCTGAGCGACTGAGACATCGGGGAGCGCGTGCTCGCAGACGACGGCCGTCGCGCCTGCCGCAACGGCGGCGGCCGCAAACTCGTGTCCGTCGGAACGAAGGCCCGGGATGCAGAAGAAGATGGTGCCGGGCCTGACGTCACGCGTGTGCTGCGCGAGACCACTGACCGGCGTGGACGGATCGCCCTGGACGCGTGCGCCGGCGACCTCCTCGGCGAGCTGGACAAGCTTCATCATCTGGGATTCTACCAAACCCCCCGGCGCGTCCATCGGCTCGCCAGCTCCTTCCGCGGCTCCCGTTCGGACAGAGATCAGGGCGCGATCTCGAGATGCTTGAGGGCAAACGACATGATGTCGCGGACGGCGGGGGCAGCGACGTCCCCGCCGTAGTAGGAACCCGAGCGGGGCTCGTCGACCACGACCAGCACGACGAGCTGCGGATCGTCGGCCGGCGCCATGGCGACGAAAGAGGCAATGTGAGCGCTGCGTGAGTACGTGCCGTTCACGACCTTCTGCGACGTACCCGTCTTGCCGGCGACCTTGTAGCCGGTGATGCGGCCGTTGGTGCCGGTGCCCTTCTCGACCGCCGTCGTGAGCATTCGCCGCATCTGCCGCGCGACGCGCTCCGGAATCACGCGCCGGCTCTCCTCGGCGGGACACGCCGTTTCGCCGACCTGCTTGACGATGGTGGGAGCGACGGCGACGCCGCCGTTCGCCACGATGGACACCGCGGCGGCCATCTGGAGCGGTGTGACTGCGATGCCCTGCCCCAACGGGATGTTCCCGATCGAGGACCCGGACCAATCCTTGACTTCGTGCACGATGCCGCCGCTCTCACCGGGGAGTTCAATGCCCGTGGGCGTCCCGAAGCCGAATTCCTTGACCCACCTGTAGAGCGCGTCATCGCCCATCTTCAGGCCGATCTTGACCGCTCCGACATTGCTCGAGTGCTGGAGAATCTCAGCCACCGAGTAACGCACTGCGCCGCGCGTGCTCGATTCGCTGATCTCACGGTCGGCGACTCGGATGCTGTTCGCGAGTCTGAACATGCTGGTCGGCTTCACGACGCCGTCGGCAAGAGCGCCCGCCACGGTCACCATCTTGAAGATCGAGCCCGGCTCATACGGCGTCGTCACGGCGCTGTTGCCGGCGTTCACGCCGGCGCGGCTGAAGTCGTGCTTCTTGACGACCGGTGCGTTGGCCATGGCGAGGATGTGGCCCGTGCGCGGATCCATGACGAGAGCCACAGCGCCCTTCGCCGAGGAGTCGCGCAGGGTGTGTGACAACACATCCTCGGCCGTGTATTGGATCTCCGCGTCCAGCGTGAGATGCACGTCACTGCCGGGCACCGGATCGGTCTGCCTGACGGTGCGCAAGGTCCGTCCTGCAGGGTCGCGAATGACCACCTGGCTGCCGGCCTTGCCGCTGAGCTGGCCGTCGTACTGCAGCTCGATGCCGCCCAAGCCGTTGTTATCGACGCCCGCGTAGCCGATCACTTGTGCCGCCGACCCCTTCATCGGATAGCCGCGCTCCTCCTCCTCGTACGCCCCGACCCCGGGCAGATTGAGCGCGAGCGCGGCTTTGGCGAGCGTGGGATCCGCTTTGCGGGCGACGAAGGTGAACCAGCTGTCCTGGTCGGAAAGGGCAATGGCCAAGGCGCGCTGCTGCTTCTTGTTCTGGATCTCCAGCGCGCGGCAGAGGGCCCCGGTTGGGGCCAGAGGATCGTCGAGCAGCCGCGGGGCGGCGAACACCGTGTGCTGCGGCGTCCCGACGGCGAAGACCTCCCCATGCCGGTCGAGAATGGCGCCGCGATGCGCCGGAAGATCGACGATTCTGGTCTGCTGCTGCTCGGCGAGCTTGGTGAGATCGCTGGACGCCGCGAGCGCGACCGCTCTGCCGCCGATCAGCACGATAAAGGCGATGATGAAGACGCGCAGCAGTCGTATCCGGCCATCGATGCCGCGCGTACCCCAGCCGCTGTTCCACCTTCCGGCGGTCAGACGACGAAGCCGCCCGCCGCGCCGTCTCGCGGGGCGGCGCGGCCCGCGCCCACCGTTCCCCATCAGGGCCTCGCGGCGGCCTTGACGGAACGCTCCTGACTGATGGTCAGGTGCTCGAAGTGCTCAGCCTCGACCAAGCCGAGTCGCTTCTCCGCCACATCGCGGATACGCACGATGGAGCCGAGCTCGGTCAGCTCCTCCTTCAACTGCGCGTTCTCCGCCACGAGACGATTCTCCTCCCGTGCGACTGCATCGGTGGCGACTGTCTTCTGCACGACGGCGAAGCTCATGGCGACGCGGCCCGCGGCGAGGACGGCGAGGCATACGACGAAGATGATCAGGGCACGCGCCAGACGTCCTTGGGAAGCAGGACGGTGACGCGCCTGCCCGGCGGGGCGGGCGGCTTTCAGAGACGTACGTTGCGTCTGCCCAGGCGGCGCCTCTGCCTGGCGCCGCGCGACTGCCGTTGACGCCACCTCCGACCTCCTAGAGCTTCATGGCGACGCGCAGCTTCGCGGACTTGCTGCGCGGGTTGACCTCGATCTCGGGCGGCGTCGGGGCCAATGCCCGGCGCGTGAGCAACTGCATGGTCGGCTCGTGGCCACAGGCGCACTGCGGCAGCCCGGGCGGACAGATGCACCCGGCGGCATGACCGCGGAGGAATCCCTTGACCATGCGGTCCTCGAGTGAGTGGAAACTGATCGCCGCCAGGCGGCCGCCCGGCCTCAGCACCCGGTACGCCTCTTCGAGCCCGTGCGTGAGCGACTGCAACTCGTCGTTGACGACGATCCGCAACGCCTGAAAGACGCGGCGCGCGGGATTGCCGGCGGCGAAGCGAGCGGGCGTCGGGATCCTCCGTTTGATGATCTCGACGAGCTCGCAGGTTGTCTGGAGCGGCCTTCTGGCGCGGGCGAGGACGATCCCGCGCGCGATGCTCTTGGCATACCGCTCCTCACCGTACCGGCGGAAGATGTCGGTGAGCTCATCCTCGCTGAGCGTATTGACGAGATCGGCTGCGGAGACTTCCAGTTCCGGGTCCATCCGCATGTCGAGGGGGGCGTCGTAGGCATAGGAGAAGCCACGCTCGCGGCGATCGAGCTGCATGGACGAGACGCCGAGATCCATGTAAACCATGTCGGCTGAAGCGCCGTCCAGCGTCGCGAGGACCTCTGAGAAGTTGCCGTGGTAGAAGCGACAGTCGCACGGAGCGTCCCGAGCGACATCGCGAAAGAACTCCGTGACGTGAGGATCACGGTCGATGGCGATGAGACTGCCGGTGGAACCGAGCCGTTCGGCGACGGCGGCGGCATGGCCGCCGCCCCCGAAAGTGCAGTCCACGGCCGTCTCTCCCTCGACCGGCCGCAGCAGGTCGAGAAGCTCGTCGAGAAGGACAGGCGTATGAGCTAGCGCCATCTCGAACTCATGCAGTTGCCAGCTCGTCTGCGGTAGCATCGGCCTCCTCCTCCAGGCGCGCCAGGTACTCGGCCCAAGCCGAGCGGTCCCAGATCTCGATATGGTCGTCCACCCCTATGATGGTCACTTCCCGCTCGATGCCGGCGTGGCCGACTGACTTGGCCGACAGGGTGATCCGCCCCTGGCTGTCGAGCGTCTGGAACATCGCGTTGGCAGTGATGAAGCGCTGCATGTCACGTCCTTTGCTGCTCAGCGGCGAGATGCCGTTCGAGCTGCGCTCCAGATAGGATTGGAATCCTTCGGGTGAGAACCCCGAGAGGCAGCCCTCGTGACCCCAAGTGACGTAAATCCCGTCGGCAAAAGCGAAACGCAGCCGCGCGGGGATGGCGACGCGATTCTTCGCGTCCAGTGTGAAGTCGTAGTCCCCGACCAGCATGAGCCGCTGCATGCGGGCCACTCTACCCCACTACTCCCCACATTGCAACAAAATTTGCCTATCTTCGACCCACCGCTCCACACTCCTTGGCACATCGCGCCAGGGGCAGGAAGAAAGGGTCGTGGGACAATGCGCGGGAGCTTCCTGAATCGTGACCGCATGCCTGAGATGCGGCGCTGACCCGGGCACTTTTTGCCTGCACAGGGTGGGAAACACGGGGCGCCCGAGTGGGCGGGTCAGCCGCTGCGGAGGATGGGAGCGAGGGCGCGGGCGCCGCAGGCGGCCGCGCGGGACTACTCTCGGGGCACCTTGACCTTGTCGCCGGGAGTGAGCGTGCTCGCGCTGAGGTCGGGATTCAGCTCCTCGAGCGTGCTGACGCTCGTGCCGAACTTGACGGCGATCGCCGACAAGGTGTCGCCCGCCTTGACGACGTACACTTTCGTCGCGCTCTTGGCCGGGCTCGCCGTGCCGGCTTTCGTGGTGCTCGCCTTCGGGGACGGGGACACGGCCAGCTCCGACTCGCCGCCGATCAGCCCGGACTGGAACATGAGCGTCACGAGGACGATGACGGCGACCAGGAAGACGGCGGGCGCGGCGATGCGGGCAACTGAGCCCCCGCTGCCGCCTCCGGCCGGACGGCGGCGCGACGGAGAACGCCGCATGGAGCTCTTGAATCGGCTCTTGGCGGAGGACGCCTTCGGCTGGGCCTGAACGCGCCCTCCCTCATCGGAGAGGGCTTTCAGGCGATCCAGGGCGACTTGGTCTTCCGCGTCCAGTCCTTGTGGTATCTGACCGGGATCCTGTCCCCGGCCGCGGCCTTCCGGTGTTGTGTGGAACTCATCGCTCATGAGACGGAAAAGAGATCCTCTCGCATCGCACGCGCCGCGTCAGCCGCGGCCCTGCGGTAGTCAACCATACCCTGACGCCAAGCGAAAATAATGGAGCGCGACGCGTTGACCACGAATCCGGCGGCGCTCCCGGCAGCTATCCCCTTCAGGCCCTCGCTGCCCGCTCCCTGCGCGCCGTATCCGGGCACGAGGAGGAACGCGTGGGGCAGAGCCTCGCGGACCAGCTGCAGTTGTTCAGGCGCCGTCGCTCCGGCGACTGCCCCGACGTCGCTGTAGCCTGCCTCGCCGATGTGCTCGGCTCCGAGCCTGGCGACCAGGTCGGCGACATGCAGGTAGAGAGGGCGGCCCCCGACTTCCTTCTCCTGCAGAAGGCCGGCGCCGGGATTGCTCGTGCGAGTCAGCACGAAGACACCCCTTCCCGCGGCGCACTGCCTCACCATGGGCTCGAGGGAGTCCTCGCCGAGGTACGGGCTGGCCGTGACGGCATCGGCCGCAAGGCCGGCGACCGGTCCTGAAAAGCCGGGGGCGCCGCCGAAGGCCGCGTTGGCATAGGCGAGGCCGGTGGAAGCGATGTCGCCGCGCTTAACGTCGAGAATGACGGGCAGACCGTGGTCGTGCGCGCAACGCACCACGGCCCCGAGAGCCCGCCAGCCGGGCGCGCCGTACTGCTCGAAGAAGGCGGCTTGGGGCTTGACGCACGCGGCATGCTCGGCGACCGCTTCGACGATGCCGCAGCAGAACTCCTCGAAACAGCCCGCCACCGCCGCTTCCTCGCCGATGTCGCCAGCCTGTGCCGCGTACCGCTCGCGGAGCTCGGCAGGCATGCCGTCGAGCGTGGGATCAAGTCCCACGCACACGACGCTGCGCCGTGCCGTGATCGCCGCAGCGAGTCTGTCAGAGAAATGCTCCATCGTCCCCTCCCGGCTCAGCATCTTACCTGATGCGGCGGAAGGCGCGAAAAGAAGGCTTCAGCCCCGCATGCCCGGGTCGTCCGCGGCGAGGTCGCCCTGCGGCGCGAACGAGCGCACATTGCGCCGTATCCTGGCGATGCGCGCCCGTATGTGATCCGTGCTGACCTCGCGCTGCTCCTTGGTATCGAGCCGCCCGCGCTCGGACGCGGCCTGCATGGCGCGCAGTACGTCCATCAGCTGCGCGTCGTCCATCACCCCGAGTTCGGCGAGGTCCCATCGCATCGCGGCCCGGGAGAGCTGATGGGCGGCGTCCAGCTTCGCCTGCACCACGGGGTTGAAGACGGCGCTCCCGTCGACCTGCGCCAGGATCGCGTCCGCATCCCTGATCACGTCGTCCATGTCGGCCCCCCTGTGGGGGATGACCGTGATACGCCCATCGTCCTCTTCGACGATGCGTTCGACGGATAGGTAGGACTTGATGAACCCCTCTGTGAAGGCGACCGGGACGGTGACGGCGTAGGCGAGGACCTCGAGGACCTCCGCCGCGAATTCAGTGAAGGTTCCGGCAGTGAGATAGCTCTCTTCGATGAGCCCCAGCAGCATCGACTTGACATGCGGGTCCTGACGTCGCGCGCCTGCGGCGCGCGACGTCTTGCTCCGGCCCGCGCGCACCGGCTCGCGGGGACTCGTGGCCGTGCCGATGTCGGAGACGTGAGCCATGGTCGCTTACGTTCCTGTCGGCACACCTGGCCGCAACCTTGACTCTCCGGACGTCGACTCGTTCGCGAACCGGCGGCGATCAGGAGCGCAGCTTGCGCAGCGGAGCGGCGCTTGCCATGAGCCGGCGTTCGGACCCATCGCCGTCGAAGCGCACGAGGATGATCCCGCCGTTCTGCAGCGCCAGGATCGTCCCTTCGCCGAGCGTCGCGTGCAGGACCCTCTCGCCCACCGCGAAGTACTGCTCCACGACCTCCTCGTCGAGACCGCGCTTCTCCAGCCCCGTGAAGGCGCGGCCTGAAGCGCCGTCGACGTCGTCGTCACGGCGCTCCTCGCGGCCGCGACCGCCGGCGGAGCCCCACGAACGGTCCCCGGAGCTTCGGCCGCCGCCCCAGCCGCCCTGCGCCCCCCGGACCCCGCCCCCGCTTCCCCAGGTGCCGGACCCGTCGGCCCACCCGCCGGACGTCCGTCGGCCGACGGTCTGCTTCTCGGTCAACCCGACGGGGATCTCGGCCAGGAAACGTGACGGGATGTTGTACTGCGCCGCTCCCCACAACGTTCGCGCCCTGGCGTGGACGAGATAGAGGCGGTCCATCGCCCGGGTGATGCCCACATACGCCAGCCGGCGCTCTTCCTCAACGTTCTGCTCGTCGAGGGCCCGCTGATGCGGGAAGACTCCCTCCTCCATGCCCCCGATGAACACAACCGGGAACTCCAGGCCCTTGGCGTTGTGCAGCGTCATCAGGGTGAGCAGTGAGCTCGTGTCGGCGACGGCGTCGATGTCGGCGTACAGCGAGATCTCCTGCAGGAAGCCGTCCAGGCTTGGTTCATCGGCGCGCTTGTCGTACTCGGCCGCCACGCCGGCGAACTCCTCGAGGTTCTCCAGCCGGCCCTCGGACTCCAGCGTACGCTGGCTCTCGAGGGCCGCTTGGTAGCCGCTCTCGTCCAGAACGCTGCGAACGACCTCGGCGACAGGCCGCCCGGCGTGCCCGGCCTGCAGGACTTCGATCAGGCGCGCGAAGGCCGTCAGGCCGCGCGCCGCGCCGGGCGACAGGCCGGGCACCTCGTCGGCCGCGCGCAGGGCGGTCCACACGCTCTCTCCAGCGCCCGCGGCGCGTGCCCGCAGCCGCTGCAGGCTGGTCGTGCCGATGCCGCGCTTCGGCACGTTGACGATGCGCAGCAGGCGCTGTTCGTCGTCCGGATTCACGAGCACGGTGAGGTACGCGATGACGTCCCGGATCTCGGCGCGCTCGTAGAACTTGGGGCCGCCGATCACCTGGTAGCCGATCGCGTAGCGTCCGAACTGTTCTTCGAGCGCCCGGGACTGGGCATTGGTGCGGTACAGCACGGCGATCTCGTCCGGCCGGTAGGGCCTGTCGGCGCCGGCCTCACCCGACAGCAGCTTCTGCACCTCGCTGGCCACGAACTGCGCTTCGGCGCGCTCGTCATCGACCTCCACGACGTTGACGAGGGCGCCCAGGCCGCGTGGCGTCCACAGGTGCTTGCCCTTACGCTCGCGATTGCAGGTCACCACCGCGTTGGCGGCGTCGAGGATGCACTGCGTCGATCGGTAGTTCTGCTCGAGCCGGATCACGGCGGCATCCGGGTAGTCTCGCTCGAACTCGAGGATGTTGCGTATGTCGGCGCCACGCCAGGAGTAGATGCTCTGATCGTCGTCGCCCACCACGGCGAGATTCCGGTGCTGCTCGGCGAAGAGATTCGCGAGGCGGTACTGGGCATGATTCGTATCCTGGTACTCGTCGATGAGCACGAACCGGAACGTACGCTGGTAGTGCGCCAGCCGGTCCGGGAAGCGCTCGAACAGCTGCACGACCTTCATGAGCAGGTCGTCGAAGTCCATCGCATTCATCGCAGCGTGACGCTTCTCGTACAGGGCGTACACGT
>CAZHMG010000079.1:0-10502 GCA_964533575.1 uncultured Thermoleophilia bacterium
GGAAGTTGCCGGTTCCCACCCTGACCGTGTCCGGTCCGGCGTTGTTCTTGGCGGCCTGTACTGCGAGCAGTACCGCGGTAGATGAAGTGGTGAAGTTCTGGGTGCAGGTACCCGGTGTGGCCGAGTTCGCGCAGTAGACGTTCGCCTGGGCCTGGGAGGCTCCGATGGCGGCAATGCAGATGGTCACGAGCAGGACGGCGCGTTTCAGCACGGGGATCGCCGAGCTTGACCTTGTCCTCGGCGGGGGCGTCGTGCCCGGCTCGCTGATCCTCGTCGGCGGCGAGCCGGGCATTGGCAAGTCGACGCTTCTGCTCCAGGTCCTCGACCACGTCTCGTCGGGGGGACGACCTGGTCTGCTGGTCTGCGGCGAGGAGTCGCCGGCGCAGGTCAAGATGCGTGCCGAACGCATTTGTTCACATCCGAGTGACATCCATATCCTGGCGGGTACCGACCTGGAAGGCATCATCGCCGCCGTCGCCGCGGCGCCCCCCGCGATTGTCGTCATTGACTCCGTCCAGACAGTATCGAGTGACGCGATCGCAGGCCCACCGGGCAGCATCGGACAAGTGAGAGAAGCGGCAGATCGCTTTCTCCGACTGGCGAAGGAGTCGGGGGCGGCCATCTTTCTGGTTGGGCATGTGACCAAAGAGGGGGGCATCGCCGGGCCCAGAGTCCTGGAGCATGTCGTCGATGCCGTCCTGCGCTTTGAAGGCGATCAATCACACTATTTTCGCGTGCTGCGCGCCGCCAAGAACCGCTTCGGCTCAACAAATGAGCTGGGCGTCTTCGAAATGGGTCTCGATGGTCTTCGCGCGGTCGCCGATCCATCTCATGCGTTTCTCTCAGACCACGTTCGGGCCTCAGGCGCCTCTGTGCACATCGCCGTCGAGGGAAGCCGCTGCTACCTCGTTGAGGTGGAGGCCCTGGTCAGCCCCAGCGAGCTCGCCGTGCCGCGCCGAGTCGCCCTCGGGTACGATCGCAATCGTCTCGCCATGCTGGTCGCAGTCCTCGCCCGTCACGGCGGCGTGCCGTTGTCAACCGCTGATGTTTTTGTTAGTATTGCAGGAGGAATTCGTATCGACGAACCTGCAGCCGACCTTGCGGTGGCTCTTGCCATCGCTTCGGCAGAGCGCAACGTGCCTCTTTCGCCGAGGGTCGCAGTCTTTGGGGAGATCAGCCTGACTGGTCAGTTACGTTCCTGTAGCCAGAGTGCGCGGCGCGTGACCGAAGCGGGACGTGCTGGCTTCGATTCCGCACTTGTGCCTGCCGCCGATGCGCGCCGCATCGGGACTGGCGTCGGGGGCGCAGACACTCTCCGCGAAGCCATCACTGCTCTTCTGTGCGGGAGTACATCGCTGTCGACCACCGGGTCCACGAGTAACGACGGGGGGGATTGAACGTTGTACGAAGTCGGAGACAAGGTCGTCTATCCGCATCATGGTGCGGGCAAGATCATGAGGATCGAGCAGAAGGAAATCCTCGGGCAGATGCGCGACTACCTGACCATCCAGATCCTGCACAACGACATGACCGTCATGGTACCCGTCGACAACGCTGATCGGGCGGGCTTGCGCAAGGTCGTCGATTCGGTTGTCATCGACGAGGTGCTCGAAGTCCTGTGCGGCGATCCGACCAAGATGCCGAAGAATTGGAGCCGTCGTTACAAGCACAATCGCGACAAGTTGAAGACCGGGGACATCTTCGAGGTCGCGGAGGTGGTTCGTAACCTTGCCATACGCCACGCGGACAAGGGTCTATCCACGGGCGAGAAGCAGATGTTCACCAAGGCCAAGCGTATACTCGCCAGTGAACTCATGTACGCCCGGGACTTCAACGAAGAGGAGGCGACCGCCTTCCTCGAGAAGGTCCTCGAGACGATCAATGCCGATACTCCTCCCGTGGGAGACGAGCCTCTGCAACCGGCCATCGTCATCTGATCCGGCCCGATTCGGCCAGCAAGCGGACGGTCCTCGGGCAGGGCCGGGAACTGGGGGAACACCACATGGAGGAATCACAGGCCGGAGAGCTCTGGGTGATCATTGCGGCGGCCGGCGAGAGCCGTCGCATGGGCTTGCCTGACGGTGAGTCGAAGCAGTTTCTGTTGCTTCGAGGCGAGCCGATCCTCAACCATTCGATCCACCGCCTTCTCGCCATGCCCGAGGTGCACGGCCTCGTCGTCGTCTTGCATCCCTCGCATACCGTGCGGTTCGCCGGGGAACTCTTTGCGTTCGACGATTCGAAGCCACTCCTCATCGCCGAAGGCGGCCGCGTACGGGCCGATTCGGTGCGGGCGGGTCTTCTGGAAGTGCCTGCCAGCGCCTCGGCGATCGCCGTTCATGACGGCGCTCGTCCTCTCTTTTCTCGCCACGTCTTCGAGCGGTGCATCGGCGCGCTCGACGAATTCGACGGGGCGGTTCCCGCCATCGAAGTGACGGACACACTCAAGCGAGCGGGCGAATCGGGGCATGTGCAGGCGACTGTCGATCGGCATGACCTGTGGGCTGTGCAGACGCCTCAAGTGTTTCGAGCTCCTGCGCTCCGGGAGGTCTATTCGCGGGCAGACCTCAACGGCGCCACCGACGACGCCGCATTGATCGAGCGTGCGGGGTATCGGGTGGGTCTTGTTCCCTCGACTCCCGCCAACGTGAAGATCACTACGCCGGCCGATTTGCCGCTTGCGGGCGCGCTCCTTGCCTGGGAGGTCGAGACCGACGTATAGGATCGGCAACGGGTACGACGCCCACCGCTTCGCCGAAGGGCGTCGCCTCGTAATCTGCGGCGTGCAAATCGATCATTCGCGTGGTCTTGCGGGTCACTCGGATGCAGATGTGGGTACCCATGCCTTGATGGACGCCCTCTTGGGCGCCGCTGCGCTGGGAGACGTGGGTCAGCTCTTCCCCGACACCGATCAGGCCTTCGCCGGCGCATCGAGTCTGATGCTGCTGGAGCGCGTGGTGGACCGTCTCACCGGCGAGGGCTGGTCTGTCGGGAACGTGGATCTGACGCTCGTCTGCGAACGGCCGCGCCTGGCAGGCTATCGTGCGGAGATGCAGGCTGCTCTCGCAGCGGCCTTGCGCGTGGAGTACGGAGCCGTCGGCGTGAAGGCGACGACGACTGAGGGCATGGGCTTCGAGGGACGAGGGGAAGGAATCGCCGCGTTCGCCGTCTGTCTCTTGGTGCGGACAGGCTGAGCCAACCGAGAGCGCCGGCTGAGCCAAGGCTGAGGCGTCAGTCGGTCGTCTCAGCCTCTTTCCAACTCAGCACGGAGCGGCGACCGAGTGCCGATTCACGCCGCTCAGGCGTGGTCAGGAGCGGGATTCGCCCTTCCCGATCTGCTTGGTCTCGCCGTTGGCGAGCAGTTCGTCGTCTTCATCCGAGACGACATCTTCCTGGAGCCCCTTCTTGAAACCGCGAATGCTCTGCCCCATGGAGCGGCCCAGCTTGGGCAGGCGCGTCGCGCCGAAGAGCAAGAGAATCACGAGAACGATGAGGCCGATCTCCATTGGGCCGAGATTGGGCATGAGGTGTCTCCTGTTGCGCTCGTCGCCGCCGATGGACGGCGCCTTCATCGCGTTGGTTCAGCATGGTGCTTGTTCACACTTTACGGCTCACGGGCGGTGGTGGCAAGAAGGGTCAGTAGCGACGGAGGGTCTCGAGGCGCGACGCGATGAATCTGGCCAAGGCGGTGACATCGTCGAGTGCGAATCGCGTGACATGTTCGAGCGGGGCATCGGTGACCAGCGCGAGCGATTCATCGGACTCACAGAGCGGGACCTCATGTCCCGCGCCAAGACGAAACACCTCGATGCGGTGAGGGGCGCTGCGCTTGTACCCCTCGGCGAGCACCAAGTCGAAACCGGTGAAGTAGGTGGTGGCGATGGTGTCGAGCGGCATCTCGGCTTCGAGCCTGGCGATGAACGCCAGGCGGTTCGGCGATGCAATGGCGTAGGCGTCTGCCCCCGACTGCCCGTGGCGCCACGAATCCTTGCCGGGGTAGTCGATCTCGAAGCCGTGGACATCGTGCTTGACGGTGCCGATGTGCAGGCCGAGCTTGACGAGTTCTGGTACGAGCCGCTCAATGAGCGTCGTCTTGCCCGCGTCGCTCTTGCCCACGATGGCGAGCAGGGCCGGCCCGGCGTCGTCACGGCCGGTCGTCTGCAGCCCGCCGAAGCCCTTGCCGTCCCTGGATATGTCACGCGCCGCCTCGTAGGCCTCCCTCGTGTTCACATTGTGGAAGGGGCGCGCGTCGGAAAAGGGGACGGCCGCCACGCTGAGGTCCGGCAGGATCTCGAGGATGCGGTGGCGCCCCTGCTCCAGGAGCGCCGTCATCGGACCGAGGCACGCCGGCCCGTAGACTGCGAACAGGGGCTCATGATTGCTGCCCACGACGGGAATGGCGACATCGTGCCCGGGATACGCCGCCAGCAGACGGGCAACGGCGAAGGGGTCGGGAAAGGCGAGATCCGCTGCCATCACGAACACGGGGCGCCGGTATGCGGTGAGCGCTGTAGCGATGCCGGCCAGAGGCGAGGACCCCGGCCACTCGTCGTACAGCATCTCCACAGGACCGAGGTCGCCCGTATCCGCGGTTTGTCCGTGACGAAGCGAGATGGCCACTGCGGGGAAGACGGCGCTCAGGAAGCCGAGATTGCGCTGCAGGAGCGTCTGCCGGTCGAGGACGAGATAGCGCTTATCGACGCCGGCACGCCGGCCGGAGCCGCCGGCAAGGAGCACGCCGGTGGTGACGTCCAGCGGAAACGGGGTCGTGAGCGGATCAGGCACGGCGAATAACGCGCGTTTCGCTGACGATCACGTCCATGGCGACGTCGTGAGGCTCCGTCGTCAGCAAATCGGCAATCTGCAGGTCGAAGGCGAGGGCGATGCGGGGGACGCCCGGTCGTGTGAGGGGCAGGTACGAGTCGTAGAAGCCGCCGCCGTAGCCATAGCGGCTGCCCGTCCTGTCAAAGACGGCGCCGGGCACGACGATCGCGTCGAATGCCTCCGGAGACATCAGCTTCAAGCCGTCACGAGGCTCGCGTATCCCCCAGTTGCCCGTCGCCAGGTCCTCGTCCGGATCGATGATCTGATAGGCGGCCATCAATCGCGGCGCGAGGACTCGTGGCAGGCAGACCGTCTTGCCCTCGGTCAACGCCTCCACGATGAGCTGTCGGGTGTCGACCTCGCTGCCGAATGAGGCGAATAGCATGAGAGTGGCCGCGGCCGCCATCTCGGGGAGAAGGCGAGCGCGCTCCGCGATCGTGACGCTCAACTGCCGATGGGCGTCTTCAGGGAGAGCGTCGCGTGCGGCGAGGACGCGGCTTCTGGTCGCACGTTTGACCGCCGAGAGGTCGCCGGGCAACGCTTCGGATGCCCACGAGCCGGGCAGTGAATCTCTGTGCATACTCGTCCTTCAACGTGCACACGGCTGACTACGCTTCGCCGGGTGGAAGACTGTTCCGGTCTTCTAGAGAACTCACCCGTTGCCTATAGTATAGGGGTGGCCGAGCGGCGGGCTTACGGCCACACGAGACGAGAGGCCTCGGCGTGGGGACGCCGCGGCAATCGAGAGGAGCATCATGGGGCTTCGCTCACAGGAAGAGATCTCCCTGGCGAAGGTGTTCACGCGTACCCTGGGCAGTGTCCTTGCCCTGACCTCAGTCGAGGACAGGCGAACCTGGCCGAACGCCGATCAGATCATGGAGGCAACGCCGGACGACGCAGTCGCCCCGGCGGCCATGTTCCGCCTCCTCCAGTTTGCCATCCTGCCCAAGATCTTCGGCGAGAGCGCCGGGCCCGCGATCTATCTGGCGGCCAAGCGGTTCAGTTGCGAGCTGGAGATCCACTCGCTGCAGGGGCTCAAGGACTGGTTTCACGAGATGCGCCTCGGAGAGCTCGAGGTTGAGCTCGATGAAGAGCGCATTCTGGTGAAGCTCGGTCACTGCCTGAGTTGCCAGCACCTGCCCTCGGGCGGGACGCCGGTGTGCGATCTGGAACGGGGCATCATCGATGGCCTGCTCGAGCACATCACCGGGACGGAGGTCGTCACCAAGGAAACGCAGTGTGGCAGCCTCGGCGACACGATCTGCCAATTCGAGGCCTACACCGGGCAGCATCCGGGCTATCTCTACCACGAGAACGGATTCCATCCAGACGTTCAGCGGCGCCTCCTGACCCAGATCGCCGATCAGGCGGAAGTCGCCGTAGATAACCTGCGGCTGCTCAACGAGCGCAAGGCGCATGAGACGCACGATCCTCTGACCGGTCTCATGAACTTCCGCTCCGTGCGCGAACGCGCGGCCCACGAGCTTGCCAGGGCGGCGCGCTACCATCGCAGCGTAGCGTTCGTCATGCTAGATCTCGACGACTTCCAGAAGGTCAATGAGACGTTCGGACAGGGGGGCGGCGACGAGGTGCTGAAGCACTGGGCGGCAGCCTTGACCGTCCAGCTGCGCAGCTGTGACCTGGTGTGCCGGTACGGCTCGGACGAGTTTCTGCTCGTCATGCCTGAGACGGCGGACCAGCAGGCGGACGTCGTTCTGGCGCGCGTGCTGCCGACGATGCGGGAGCTGTCCGTTGAGATCGACGGCAACCCGGTCACCCTCACCGCTTCTGCCGGGGTCGCGAGCTATCCCGAGGATGGCCGCACTGCTGAGGAACTCGTGGCAAAGGCGGCGACGACCATGTACACGGCGCGCGCCGGCGGCAAGGGCCGCATCGCCTTCTACTCGCAACCGCGTCAGACCTGAGCGCGCCGCGTGGCGGCGCGCATCGAGATTCTTGCCGTCGGATCGCTGCATCGCGATTTGGAGCCGGCAGCGAGGCATTACCTCGACTTGCTGCGCCCGCTCGCGGCCGTGACCATGCGTGAGGTCAAGGAGATGCCGCTCCGTGGTCGTCAGGGATCCGAAGTACTCCGCGAGGAGGGCCGTCGCCTGCTGGCGGGCTGGCCGAAGGCTCCGCAGGTCGCGGCGCTCGCCATAAACGGACGTCAGCTGGACAGTCCGGCGTTCGCCGCCTGGCTGCAGTCCGCCTTCGAGCGCGGAGGAGCCGGCTTCGTCATCGGCGGCTCTCTCGGCCTGCCGGCTGAGGTGCTGGCACGGGCGGACGAACGTCTGTCGTTGTCCACGCTCACCTTGCCTCACCAGCTTGCCCGAGTGGTTCTGCTCGAGCAGTTGTTCCGAGCGGGCAAGATCCTGCGGGGCGAGGTCTACCACCACTGAGGCGCCGGTCGGCTCGGATGGGCCGAGCGACTAGAATGGTCATCTGCAATCGGCGAGGACGCCGGCGCATCGCAAACTATCCCGGCGGTGAGGAATGAGTGAAGACCTGTACGACCTGAATCGGCTCGCGACATCGCTCACGGATACGCTGCGTGAGCTCCTGAGCGACGGGAGCGATACGCTCGCCATCCCGGTTGCCGAGCTCTCGGTGCCCGCGCGGCGCGAGCACGGGGATCTGGCTACGAATGTGGCCATGATCAGCGCGAAGCGCGCCGGGCGGGTGCCGCGGGAGCTGGCTCAGGAGCTGGGCGAGCGGTGGATGGCCGGAGCCGGACGTGGTGTCTGTGATCGGGCCGAGGTCGCAGGACCAGGATTTCTGAACCTCTTCCTCACTGACGCGTGGTATCGGGGCGCCCTGCAGCGCCTGCTCGCCGAAGACGGGGAGTACGGGCGCGACTGTCTGCCCGTCGAGCAGCGGCAGGTCATGAACGTCGAGTTCGTCAGCGTGAATCCTACGGGGCCGCTCCACGTTGGTCATGCACGCTACGCGTCTTATGGCGACGCGCTCTGCCGCATCTTCGTCTTCGCTGGTCACGACGTGACCCGCGAGTTCTACGTGAACGACCACGGAACACAGATGCTCCGCTTCGCGCACTCGCTGGCGGCCCGTTACGGACAGCGGCTGGGACTGTCCACGCCGCTGCCCGAGGATGGCTATCAAGGCGAGTACGTGCTCGATCTGGCCGATCAGCTGATCGAGGCAGTGGGGGAACGGTATCGGCCTGCGCTCGTCGCCTCCGGCGGAGACGTCACACTGCTCCATGCCGACGCGGTCATGGATCTCAAGATCTGGGGTCGTGAAGCCATCCTGGGGTTGTTCCGAAGCACTCTCGAGAGATTGCGGGTCTCTTTCGACACGTGGGCGTACGAGAGCGCGCTGTACAGTGGCGACGGAGACCACAGGGGATTTGCCGGGGAGGCGGGCAAGGCCCTCGCCGACTTGGACGGCGAGGGCCTCCTCTCGGAGGAAGAGGGCGCCGTCTGGCTTCGGACCACCGACTATGGCGACGACAAGGATCGGGTGCTCATCCGCTCGAGCGGAGAGCCCACCTACTTCCTCAGCGACATCGCCTATCACAGAGACAAGATGGACCGCGGCTTCCGCCACATGATCGACATATGGGGCGCCGATCATCACGGTTACGTGCCGCGAATGAAGGCGGCCTTCACCGCCCTGCCGCCGCACGATCCTTCCCGCCTCGAACTCATCATCGGACAGCTCGTGAACCTCATCGAGAGCGGGGAGACCCGGCGGATGAGCAAGCGGCGAGGCGACATCGTGACCGTGGACGACCTCGTCGATGCCATCGGGGTTGATGCGGCACGGTTCCTGCTGGTTGGGCGTTCTCACGACACGACGCTCGAATTGGACCTGGACCTCGCCGTCGAGCAGTCCAGCCAGAACCCCGTGTACTACGTGCAGTATGCCCACGCCCGTATCTGCAGCATCTTGCGCAATCTGGAGCGTGAGGGCATCGACGTTGCCGGAGCTACGATGCCGGAGGTGTCTGTGGGCCAGTACGAGAGAGATCTGATCACGGCTCTCACCCGCTGGCCCCAGGTCGTTCGCTTCGCCGCCGATCAGCGTGCCCCTCATCGCGTGCATGCTTACCTCGGCGAGCTGTCGGCGGAGTTCCACAGCTTCTACAAGCAGTGCCGGGTTCTTGGGGACGACGCGGAGATCAGCCGCTTCAGAGCGGGACTCTGTACAGCCACGCGCCTGATCCTGGCGACCGGACTCGGTTTGCTCGGCGTACAAGCGCCCGAGCAGATGTGACGTAGGCTAAGCGGCGAAGCGTTCGCGCGCCAGTTTGCGCAGCTCGTCCAGCTGCTCGGTCGACAGCTCCTGGTCGAGATCGAGCAATTGCGAGACGGCGATGTTCTTCTGGCCGCCCAGCAGACGATCGATGACGCTCTCGAGCACGGCGCGCGCCACGTCGCGTCCGGGGATGGCGGGACGGTAGACGTACGCTATCGACGTCCTGTCCTGGATGAGCAGGTGCTTCTTGACCAAGTTGTTCATGACGGTCATGACGGTCGTATAGGCGATCTGACGACGCTCGCGCAGGATCTCATACACCTCGCGCACGGTCGTCTCGCCTTGTTCCCAGATGACGGCCAGAATCTCGGCCTCGAGTGATCCGATGCCTGTGAAGGCCGTTCCTTTGGTGCCTCGCAGCCACTCCGGTTGAAGGTGCTGTTCCATGTTGGCCCCCTCCGTAGCTAGTCATACGTATTCCCCGTTACTGCGAACTCACTCATGGCTGCCGTACAATGAGGCGACCGCTGGAGGCTGGGTGCATGAAGCTGTTCGTCGCGATCGATCTGGAAGGGATCTGCGGCGTGGTGACGGAGGCCGATACCGCCCGTGAGGGAGAGGCGGCCGTCCTCGCGCGTCGGCACATGCGCGCCGACTTGGACACCGTCCTGCACGGCTGCTTCGCGGCCGGGGCCGACGAGGTCGTCGTCTGTGACGCGCACGACGATGGGCGCAATCTCGATCCCTCCGGCCTGCCGCCGTGGGTCACGTTGATCAGCGGCTCCTCAGCGCCGTGGAGCATGCTGGAGGGCATTGACGGCGACTGCGAAGGGGCACTCTTCGTGGGGTACCATGCGCGAGCGGGCACGTTCGCAGCTGTGTTGGAGCACACTTGGAGTTCCAGGATCTTCCGCGTCTCGGTCGGGCAGCTCGAGGTGGGGGAATTCGGCATCGGCGCATTGCTCGCCGGCTCGCTGGGAGTCCCCGCCGTCTACCTGTCCGGCGACGACAAGGTGGCTGCGGAGGCGGCTGAACTCGTGCCGGGTCTGGTAACGACGGTCGTCAAGCGCGGAATCACCAGGACGAGCGCCGCCCTCTGTGGAGTGGACGAGGCGCGTGAGCGCATTGGTAGTGACGTGAAGACGGCGCTCAGAGCAAGCCCCCGGCCGGCGACGCTCGCCTGGACTGGCGACCCGCTGCAGGTGACCTTCACCCGGGTCGAGTACTGTGACAAAGCCACCGAGGGCGACGGCGCTCGCCGGCTGGACGGGCGGACGCTGGAGATCGCGGGCGAGTCGTTTGATGAGGCGTACACCCGCTTCCTTGCCTGCGTGCATCTGTCCGGACGGCAGGACTGACGGCGCTTCGGGCAGTTGCGGGCGCGCGAGCTCTGTGGTGAACTAGTCCTCGCGGGCGGATGTAGTGTAGTTGGCAACACGTCAGCTTCCCAAGCTGAAGATCGC